>DAINCF010000259.1:0-9925 GCA_036732565.1 Vicinamibacterales bacterium | reverse complement strand
AGCAACCCCGCGCCCGCGAGCAAGGTCACCGATAGCGCCATCTGTCCGCCGACGAGCAGCCACTGCACCGCGTGGCGGCCCGATACCTGCGTGCGGCCGGCGCTGGACAACGACGAGGCGCCACGGGTGCTGCGCACCGCCGGCAGCCCGCCGCACACGAGCGCGACCACGACGGCCGAAGCGATCGTGTAGAAGAGGTTCCGACCATCGATCCCGATCTCCTCGAGACGAGGAAGATCTGGCGCGAGTAGGCGCAATGCGGCGGAGGCTCCTGTCGCCACGAACAGGCCCGCGGCCGCGCCCGCGAACGCGAGCAGCGCGGTCTCCGTCAGGAGCTGCCATGCGACCACCGCGCGTGAGGCGCCGAGCGAGAAGCGAAGCGCCACTTCGTGCTCCCGCCGGGTGGCGCGAGAAAGCAGCAGCGCCGCGATGTTGATGCAGGCAATCAACAACAGCACCGACACCGCCCCGTACACCAGCCACAGCGATCCACGCACGCCACCGATCACGGTCTCCTTGAGCGGCACGATACGCACGCCGACGTTGGCGTCGGTGACGGGATGGTCTTCGGCGAGCCGCGCTTGAACGATCGTGACGTCCGCGCGCGCCTGTTCCAGCGTCATGCCGGGTTTCAGCCGGCCGATGCCGGTGTACGACTGCATGTCCCGGTTCTCTGCGCTGTTTCCGAGCGCCGGACCATCGATGGGGGACGGCCACCACACGTCCACGCTGCGATCGGGGACCTGAAACGACGCGGGCATCACGCCGGCAACCGCATGCAGGTCGCCTTCGAGGCGGATCGTCGCCCCGAGCACGTCAGGACTGGCGCCGAAGCGCGTGCGCCAGTAGCGATCGCTGATCAGCACCGCGCGCGGGCCTCCGGCGCGCGACTCGGCCTCGGTGAAGCCTCGGCCCAGGCGGGGGTCAATTCCGAAGACTTCGAGGAACCGCGGCGCGACCACCGCCCGACGGACCCGCTCGGGGAAGGTGCCCGTCGTGTCGGAGACATCCTCGACGTAGTACCCCGTGAGCGCCTCGAACGTCGAGCTCAGACGACCCCACTCATGCAGGCGAACCGGCGCAATCGGCGTCTCGGCGTCCCGGATCTGGCGCACGCGGACGAGACGGTCGCTGTCGGGGAAGGGAAGCGGCCGAAGCAGGATCGCGTCGATGGCCGAGAACACCGCCGTGTTCGCGCCGATGCCGATGGCAAGGGTGGCAATGACCGTGGCCGAGAAGCCGGGTGTGCGTGCGACCGCGCGAGCGGCGTAGCGGATGGTGCGGAGCAGCGCGTCGAACCAGGTGGCGATGTCCATGAGCCCTCGGGCAGCCGTGTGCCTGTCCAGCCGCGTTCGCAGGGTATGGACGGCGAGCGGCCGCGTCAAGTTGCTCTCGCCGACCCAAGTATCTTCGAGACGAGACATCTGGGCTGTTCGGCCTCCTGCGTCCCAACTCGACCGCGTATGTCGAGGCTCGCTGGAGCTTCTGAGCGTCCCGTTCCCTCCGGCATCGTCCTTGCTGCTGATTGGAGCCGGGAGATTGAGATGCCACGACGAATCCCTAAGCAGGAACGGCCAAACGCTGAGTTGCTGACCGCGGTGCTCGACGAAGCCCGGGAGCGGGCCAGCCAGCTCCACAGAGAGCCAGCCGGTAGACGCACGGATCAATCGGTAACGCCTCCGCACGGTGATCCGGAGAGAGCCCATATCGGTCCGGAATCGGGCAATCGTGAAGTCGCCAAGGACTCGCGCAAGCGTGGAATCGACCCGCCAGAGCACGAACCGGCGATTGAGGATCCGAAGACCCCAAGGACGAAGCCACAGGGCACGACCGACGATCAGATCGCGAACATGGAGAACGAAGGCCCGGGACCAGCCGAAGGCCCCACGGATAACCGCGCTGGCGGGTGACAATCTCTAGTGTGGAGCGGGTGCACGAGAAGGCGGTGGTCTTCCTGCCGTGGCAGACGATCGAGGCCGAGGCGCAGCGGCAGATCCTGAACACGGCCGCGATGCCGTTCGTCTTCAAGCACATCGCCGTGATGCCCGACTGCCACTATGGCAAGGGCGCGACCGTCGGCACGGTGCTGCCCACGCAAGACGCGATCATTCCCGCCGCGGTCGGTGTCGATATCGGCTGCGGCATGATTGCCGTACGAACGCCGCTGAAGCGCGCCGACATTCCAAACCCTGGCACGGTGCGATCCGGGATCGAGCGGCGGATTCCGATGAGCGCCGGCAGGAACAACCGGCGGCTGACGCCGACGGCCGCGGAGCGGGTCAAGACCCTAGAGCAGCTCGCGCAGCAGACTCAGGCCACGCCGGACGAGTTCGACACGAACTGGCGGCTGGCGTTGGGAACGCTGGGCGGCGGCAACCATTTCATCGAGCTGGCGGAGGACTTGGGGGGCGCCGTGTGGCTGACGCTGCACTCCGGCTCGCGCGGCGTGGGCAACAAGATCGGCAACCACTACATCAAGGTGGCGCAGGACTACTGCAAGAAGAGGCAGGTCGATCTCCCCGACCGGGACCTCGCCTACCTGCCGGAAGGGCATCCCGCGTTTACGGCCTACTTGCGCAACCTGAACTGGGCGCAGCAGTTCGCGTTTCACAATCGCAACGAGATGATGGACCGCGTCCTCACCGAGGTGCGTGTGGCGGTCTACGGCGAGGATGATCGTCACCCCGACATCGAACTGCAACGCATCAACTCGCATCACAACTTCACCCAGCAGGAACGCCACTTCGGCCGTGAGGTCTGGGTGACGCGAAAGGGCGCGATCAAGGCGACGCGCGACAATTGGGCGATGATCCCGGGCTCGATGGGCACCCGCAGCTACATCGTCGTCGGCAAGGAGAACGCGATGAGCTTTCATTCGGCGCCGCATGGCGCCGGTCGTCGCTACTCCCGTACCAAGGCGCGAGCCCTCTTCACCATGAACGACTTGCGCACGGCGATGCAGGGGATCGAGTATCGTCATTCCACGGTCTTGCTCGACGAGATCCCTGGCGCCTATAAAGACATCGACGAAGTGATGGAACACGCGAGAGATCTGGTCGAGGTGAAGTACGTGCTGAAGCAGTTCGTCAACGTCAAAGGTGACTGAGGTATCAAGGAGCGACCATGACAAGGCTCGAGGGCTGGAAGACGTATGCGCTGGTGCTTGCCGGGGTGATGGTTGGTGGTGTGCTCGGTATCGGTCTCGATCGAACGGTCCTCGCGCAGCCCAGCGCGATCAAGCGAACGCCGCTCCAGACGGTCGACCTGCCCGGAACCACGGGATACGAAGCGGTCATGGGGATTGCCGAGATTCCACCAGGCGGGACGTCGGGACGACACTTCCATCACGGTGCGGAGATCGGCTACGTCATGGAGGGCGGGTTGGTCATCGAGCACGAGGGACGACCGGTGCAGACCGTCAAACCGGGCGAGCCGTTCCGGATCGATCCGAAGGCGCCACACGAAGCGAAGCCGGCATCCGGCGCCGCGAAGATCTTGACCATCCACATGGTGGAAAAGGGCAAGCCGCTCGCGGAGCCCGTGAAGTAGTCGCGGCGACGCTCGACTCGGTCGACTCGCCGACCTTGGCCGGCGCGTCGGCGCCTCTGCTCAGCGCTTCGGCCGCTGCTTCGCGGCGGCCGCTTTCGCCTTCGCGCCCTCCGCGACTTCCTTGGCGCGGAACTTCGCGAGGCCAGCGATCAAGGTCACCGGCACCGGCGCCGACAAGGGAAACCGGATGGTACCCTTGTCGTTCACCTCGTACGGCGTAAGCTCCTTCTTGAACGCGGCGACGAGGCGATCGTTGGCTGGATAGAGGGAGAAGTGGTGCTTCCATCCGGCGAAGTAGATCACCGTGCGACCGTCCAGCTTGTACGCCGGGATCTGGTACGCGATCACTTCGTCGGCACGCGGGAGCGCGCGGCGGATCGCGTTCCGCACGCGCCTCAGTATCGTCTGGGCCGCCTCGGGATGGGTGGCGAGGTACTCATCGACGGACTTGAAGTCGGTCTTGGCCATCGTTGCTCCGGTCGCTTGGCGTCGACCGCCGATTCTAGTCCCTTCTTTCCTTTCGCAGCTCGCGACCGAGCCAGGCGCGCGCGGTCTTCCAGTCGCGCATCACCGTCTGCGGGGAGATGCTCAAGACCTGCGCCGTCTCCTCGACCGACAGGTCACCGAAGAAGCGCAGCTCGACGACCTGCGCGCGCCGAGGATCCAGCACCGCCAACGCGGTGAGCGCATCGTCCAACGCGACGAGCTCCGCGGCGGTGTCGGTGCCCGCCGCCGCGAGCGAGTCCAGATCGACCGGCTCGTGTCCATCGACTCGCGCGAACGCGCCGCCACGCTTTTTCGATCCCCGTGCTCGCGCCGCATCGATCAGGATCCGGCGCATCATCCGGGCGGCAACCGCGAAAAAGTGCGCCCGGTCCTTCCAATCCACTCGTGAGGCATCGATCAGACGCACATAGGCTTCGTGCACCAGCGCGGTGCCCCCCAGTGTGTGTCCCTGCCGTTCGTGACGGACGTAGTGACCGGCCAGCCGCCGTAACTGGTCGTAGACGAGCGGGGTCAGGCGATCCAGCGCGTCGCGGTCGCCACCCGCCCAGGCCTTCAGAAGCACTGTGATATCGCTGTCGCCGGCGCTCATGTCCAGAAATGCACCCGAATAGTAGCGCGTTGCGTGAGAGTTCGTGCCTGCGTTTCACGCTTTCCTGATGGGGAGAGGCAGGCTGGGCAATAATGCCGCCAACCGCTTGCGACGATGACGCCTGAGCGCTGGCAACGGATCTCGGACATCCTCGAGGCCGCGCTGGAACGAGCGCCCGAGGAACGACGTGCGTGGCTCGCGGCCGCGTGCGCCGACGATGACGAGGTGCGCCGTGAGGCCGAGTCGCTGCTCGATCGCCATTCCGAATCGATGCTCCTGGATCGACCGGTGGCGGAGGTCGCCGCCCGTCTCCTGCAGGACGCACCGCTTGCCGCGGGCACGCAGCTCGGACCCTATCGCATCGAACAGCCACTCGGTGCGGGCGGGATGGGCGTTGTCTATCGCGCCCGCGACACGAAGCTCGATCGTGCCGTGGCGATCAAGACGTTGCCGCCGGTCTTCGCCGCCGATGCCGAGCGGCTGGCGCGGTTCACGCGCGAAGCGCGGCTGCTGGCGACGCTCAATCACCCGAACATCGGAGCGATCTATGGGTTGGAGGAATCCACGGGCCAGGTCGCGCTCGTCCTGGAGCTCGTCGACGGCCCGACGCTGGCGGATCGCATCGCCCAGGGGCCGATCCCGATCGACGAGGCACTCGCGATCGCGCGACAGGTCGTGGATGCCCTGCAAGGGGCGCACGCGCTGGGCATCGTCCACCGCGATCTGAAGCCGGCCAACATCAAGGTGCGCGAGGACGGCACCGTCAAGGTCCTCGATTTCGGTCTTGCGAAGATCGCCGACGCGTCGGCCGACGGCAGGCCCGTCGAGCAGCGACCTTCGCAGTCGCCCACGATCACGACGCCGGCGATGACCGCGGCCGGCATCATTCTCGGTACCGCCGCGTACATGTCGCCGGAGCAAGCGAAGGGGAAGCCGGCCGACAAGCGCAGCGACATCTGGGCGTTCGGCTGCGTGCTGTATGAAATGCTGACGAGCCGGCGCGCGTTCGACGGCGAAGACGTCGCCGAAACCCTCGCGGAGGTGATCAAGGGCACACCCGACTGGTCGAAGCCGCCCGCGCGGCTGTCGCGATCGATCGACACCCTGCTGCGTCGCTGCCTCGAGAAGGATCGCAAGCGACGCATCGCGGACGTCTCGACCATCGCGTTCCTGCTCGACGAGCCCGAGTTCGGCACGGCTGCGCCCGATTCATCACCTCAGCGTCAGCCGTTGTGGCGACGACTCATCGCGCCGCTCGCCGCCGCTCTCGTGGCTGCCGGCCTCGTCGGTGTCGGTGTGTGGAGCGCGATGCGTCCGGCGGCGCCTCGCGTCACGCGCTTTGCACTCTCGACGACGGCGGCTAACGCGCTGGTGGTGGATGCCCAGTCTCGCGACCTGACGATCACGCCGGACGGCACGCAGGTCGTCTACAAAGGCGGAAGCGAGAACTACGGCTCGCAGTTGTTCGTGCGTGGGATCGGGCAACTCGAGCCGACGCCAGTGACCCCGCCGGGGGGCCCGAAGGCCCCGTTTCCCTCACCGGACGGTCAGTGGATCGGCTTCTTCCAACCGGGCGGCCCGGTCACCCTCAGAAAGGTCGCGATCACGGGAGGGCCCGCCGTCGAGCTCTGCGGAATTGATGGTCCGAGTCGCGGCGCGACGTGGGGTGCCGACGACACCATCATTTTCGCGACCGCGGCCCTGTCCACGGGCTTGCAGCGGGTCGCGTCGGCAGGCGGTGAGCCCAACGTCCTGACCAGGCCCGACCGCGAGCGCGGAGAGAGCGATCACCTCTACCCTCAGCTACTGCCGGGCGGCCGAGCGGTGCTGTTCACCGTCACGGCCACGACCGGCGGCATGGACGCGGCGCAAGTGGCGGTGCTCGATTTGACGACAGGCACGTGGAGCTCGCTCGTGCGAGGCGGCAGCCAAGCCGTGTACGTCTCCAGCGGCCATCTCGTCTATGTCGCTGCCGGCGCGCTCTGGGCAGTCCCGTTCGATCTCACGCGGCTCGAGCTCCGCGGGGTCGCGAGCCCGGTGCTGTCGCCCCTGGTGATTCTGCCCAACGGAACCGCGGAGTTCGACATCGCTCGGGACGGTACCCTGGTGTACGTGTCCGGCGGCCCCACCACCTCGCTGCGGAGGCTTGCGTGGGTCGATCGTAACGGTCGCGAACAAGTGATCGCGGCGACCCCGCCGCGTCACTACGGTGCCGTCAGCCTCTCACCGGACGGCACGCGCGTCGCGCTGGAGATCTGGGATCAGGGGAACGACATTTGGACGCTGGACCTCGCCCGCGACACGCTCACCCGCGTCACGACCGATCCGGGATTGGATCTCTCGCCGGTGTGGATGCCCGACGGACGCCGGCTCTTGTTCACCTCGCAGGCGGGTGGCGCGCTCGGGTCGATCTTTTCGCGTGCGGCGGACGGCACTGGGGCGGTCGAGCGCCTGACCGAGAGCACCCACGTCGAGCGGGCCACCCACGTTCTAGCGGATGGCGCGGGCGCGCTGTTCGCGAGCGGCTCCGGCATCATGATGCTGAGGCTGGCCGATCGACGCGTGTCGTCGATACTCCAAGTCCCACAACAATTGGCTCAGAACGGCGTTGTCTCGCCTGACGGCCGGTGGCTCGCCCACGACGGCAGTGATGGAGGGCCGATCCAGGTCTTCGTGCGCCCCTTCCCGAACGCCACCGAAGGGCGAACGCAGATATCGGCCATTGGCGGCTCACATCCGCGCTGGAGCCGGAACGGCCGTGAGCTGTTTTACATGGCGCCCGATGGCGCGCTCATGAGCGTGTTGGTTGACCCAGGTCCGACGTGGGCGGCCAAAACACCGACCCGGGTCAGCCAAGGGCCCTACGTCAGGGCAACCGGCATCAGTGGAACGCGGACCTACGACATCTCGCCTGACGGCCAGCGCTTTCTCGTGCTCAAACCGGTCGAAGGCACTCAGACCGCGCCCCCGCAAGTCGTTGTCGTTCAAAATTGGCACGAGGAGTTGAAGCGCCTCGTGCCGACCGGACGCTGAGACCGCTTATTTGTCAGACGACGAACGCGGGAGCCGGCGGCTGACCTCGCGGCCGACGCTCTTCCCTTGCTTGAAACCGTCTTCGACCGCGTGGAGGAAGTGAATCCCGCCGTACACTCTCGACATGCCCGCCTCTTTTGCTGCCTCGGCAAAGCTGCCGAAGCGACGCGTGACACCCGGGAGCGTATCGCTGGTGACTTTGAAGCGCACCGAGTCGCCAAGGTGAGTGGACAACACTTCCGCGGCCGCCGCCGATGTCGTCGCGGCCGCCGAGGGATAGTCCGGAATTGGAGGAATGAGGAACGTCGGTGGCAGGCCGGGCTCCGTCCAGAGCAGCGGTAGCCACGTCGGGTCGGGTTCCGTGCCGTCATTCCCGTCCTCGTGCGCCCTGCGAATGGCGGTGTACGGCCGCCAGAAGCGGAAATGGTACTTGGCGTCGAAGCACGCGATGCCGGCATCGGCGAGCGCGAAGTTCATGAGCGCCAGCACGCGAGCGGCACGCCATGGGCTCAGCTCCTGTTGTTGAGCGACCGTGGCGGCGATACGGTTCCAGACGGCAAACGGTTCGAACCAGAAGAATGCTGTCTCGGTCTGGTCGGGCTTTCGCGTCGAGCTGTGCAGGCTGCCGACGGACTTCACGAAGTTGACGTCACGCGCGTACTGCGCGCTGCGCAGGGGATCCGGCCCCGGAAGGCGATGGCGCGCGAGGTCGATGGCGAACGGTGTGAGTCGACCCCATCCGGGGAAGAGGGCAATCGGGCCCAGCGGCGGCGCGTCGAAGGGCGGCGTGAAGGCGTAGTCGCCAGGCGCGCCGGTGGGCACGTACGCGGGCTCGGCAATGGGGCCTTCCATCGGCGGCCACGGCCCTGGCGCGATGCCGTCGCTCGATCGCCTGGCGAGATTCGCGCGTGCCGCTTCTTGGCCGAGGGTGATGCCGTGATCCTTCGAAGGGCCATCTCGAACGTCAGCGAGCACCGCAGCGTAGTGCTGCTCGACCTTCTGTTGTTGCTGCGGCGCCAACGCGAGAATGACCTCGCGCGCGGCGCTTGCCACGGCCGCATCGACAGACGCGCCCGGAAACGACAGGTCGGCGGTGTAGGGTTCGTAGCGGCGTTCGATGCCGTTGACTGCGTCGTGAATCGCCGCGTGCAAGATCGCCATCGCCCGAGAATCGATGACTGGGCCGACGTCGAAGGGGAATATCTCGGTGGCGATGCGGTTCCAATGCAGGACGGCGTTCTCGCGCTTCCGTGGTTCACCGTCGACGGTCGCGGTGCCGACGCTGAGCAGCACAACGATCAGGGATAGAGGTCTTCCAAGCGTTCGAGCGATAGCAAACTTCTCCATAGTCGCGAAGTGTGCGCCACGCATCGAATGGCGCGCTTCCGCGAAACCACCCATGTGGCCGCGGCCGCGGGTATGGGTAGTTCCCGCCAGTGAAGCGGTCAGAAGAGCTTGTGATCGTAGGCGTATGCCGTGGCCGCGGTGCGCGATGGCACGTCGAGCTTGCACAGGATATTGCTGATGTGCCGGTCGACGGTCCGCTCGCTCACGCGGAGAGCGGCCGCGATCGCTTTGTTGGTGTGGCCGGCGGCGACCAGCCGAAGCACCTCCCGCTCTCGGACCGTCAGCGGGTGATTAGGCCGCGAGGCGGGACGTGTGGCGACGGCATCGAGGCGAGCGAGATCCGGTCGAGCGCCGAGTTGCTCGAACGCGGCGCGAGCCGCATCGAACTCGAGCGCGCCCGCGTCCTCGTCGCCGAGCGCGCGATAGGCCAGTCCGAGCAGGACCCGCACGCGTGCGGTTTCGTAGGGCGCCTCGAGTCGAGTCCAGAGCTCGAAGGCGTCCCGCAGTGGATCGAGCGACGCGTGGGCAGCGCCGTCGGTGAGCTCGATGGCACCTTGCGCGTACGACGCCGTCGCGCGCAGCACATCGGTATCGAACGTCTCCGCGAGATCCTGCAGCTCCTGCGCGGCGCTGCGCGCTTCCTGAAGATCGCCCACCGCCACCATGATGTCGACGTGTGCCGCCAGGTACCGCGCGCGTTGTGGGCGCTCTGTCGTGCCGCTCATGAGCCGGCGGATCGCGGCGCACGCGGCGTCGGTTTGTCCTTGGGCCAGTCGCAGCAGCGCGAGACCCGGCTGCGGCTCCCGTCCTGACTGACTCGCCCGGCGATACGCTTCCTCGGCTTCGGCAAACTCTCCGCGCAGGCGATGGATCTCGGCCTGCTGGTAGAACGCGGCCACT
>DAINCF010000258.1:0-9966 GCA_036732565.1 Vicinamibacterales bacterium | reverse complement strand
CAGGGTGCCCGAGGTGCTCAGGGTGCCCGAGGTGCTCGGGGTGTCCTGAGGTGCCAGACGCACAAGAGTGTCCGGCCCAAGCACCTTGGGCACCTTGGGCACCCTGCGCACCCTGGGCACCCTGCGCACCTTGTTCCTCCGCTACTCCGTCCTTAACGCAACAACAGGATCCGTTCCTGCTGCTCGCCGCGCGGGGATCCAGGCGGCGGCCAACGCGACGAGCGTCAAGCCCAGCGGAACCGCGATGAATGTGAGCGGGTCGGATGGTGTGATGCCCGGCAGCATCGTTCGAATCAGCGGTGCCGCGGCGAACGCGGCGATGAGTCCCATTGCCACGCCCGCGCCGGCCATCAGGAGCCCCTGCCTCACGACCATGCGTTGCAGATCGCCAGGCGTCGCGCCGAGCGCGAGGCGGATGCCCATCTCGGCCCGCCGTTGCCCCACCGCATAGGAGATCACGCCGTACAAGCCGATGGTGGCGAGCAACAGCGCCACGACGCCCATGACGCCCAGGAGGATGGCCCCCATGCGCTGCGGGAAGACCGCCGCTTGGGTGTGCTCGGTCAGCGTGCGCGCGTCGAAGACCGGGAGGTTCGGATCGAGTGCGCGCACGACGTCGCGCACCGCCGCAAATGAGGCGCCGGCGTCGCCCGCGGTCCGCACGTGAATCGTCGCCGTGCCGGTGTAGTACTGCGCGATCGATAGGTACATGTGCGGCGCCGGGGGCTCGTTGAACCGCTGCTGCTTGATGTCACGCGCGATGCCGACCACGCGATGCCATGTGCTCGCGAACCGCACCCGTCCGTTCAACGCGTTCCCAGCCGGCCAGTAGCGGCGCGCCATGGTGTCGTTGACGATGAGCACAGGCTCGGCGCCGCGTGCGTCCGAAGGCTGAAAATCGCGACCCGCCGCCAGCGGCGCTCGCAAGGTCTCGAAATAGTGAGCGGCGACGTTGTTGTAGTTGAAGTTCAGCTCTTCGTTCGGACCCGGCGTATAGCCGTCGATCGACACCGTCATCGAGTTCCTGCCGCCAAATCCCAGGGGCACGATCCGAGCCAGCGATACCGATTCCACTCCGGGCAACGCGGCCGCGCGTTGCAGCACCTGCTCGTGGAACTGGCGACCGGCCTCCGATGTGTAGCCGTTGGCGCCGAGGTCCACGGTCGCGATCACTTGACGCGTCGTGTCGAACCCGGGATCGACGAATCGCGTCGCGCTCAGCGACCGCGCGAACAACGCCGCGCTTACCAACAGCACGAGACACATCGCGACCTGGGCGACCACCAGCGCGCTCCGCAGGCGACGCGCCGTGGCGCCCCCGCTGGCGCTTCTGCCGGCTTCTTCCTTGAGCGCATGGGCCGTGTCGGGACGTGAGGCCTGCAGGGCCGGCGCCAGACCGAAGATCAGACCGGTCGCAAGCGCGATCGCGGACGCAAACGCGAAAGTCGTCCCATCGAGGCGCAGACCGAGGTCGATCGGCAAATCGACCGGTGGCACGAACGCCATGAGCGTCCCGCTGGTCCAGTAGGCGATGCCCAGCCCGGTGCCGCCCGCCAAGACGGCGAGGAGGAACGATTCCGTCAGCAGTTGCCGCAGCAGTCGGGCGCGGCTGGCGCCCAGTGACAATCGGATCGCCATGTCGCGGCGACGACCAACCGCCCGCGACAGCAGCAGGTTCGTCACGTTGGCGCACGCCAGCGCGAGCACGAGCGCAGCCACGACGGACAACACCGCCAGAATCGGCGCTAACACGGCCGGCGCACCGAATGGAGACTCCCATGCACGCAGCAGGCTGGCTCGCACGCCATTGTTCGAGTCGGGGTATTCGTTCGCGAGCCTCGCCATGACGGTGTCGGCTTCGGCCTGCGCCTGGGCGCGCGACTGACCCGGGCGCAGCCGCGCGTAGGTCATGAACCAGCCATTGCCGCGTTGCTCCAGGCGATCGCCGCCCATCATCCGCGCCTGCATTGCCATCGGCACCCAGGCGGCCGTGCCGAGGCCGAGGAACGATCCAATGAAGCCCGACTGGGCCACGCCGATCACCGTGAGCGGCACGTTGTTGATCGTCAGCTCGCGGCCGACGATCGACGGGTCGCCGTTGAAGCGGCGCTGCCAGTAGCCGTGGCTCAAGACGATCACCGGGTGCCCACCAGGCGTGGCGTCATCCTCCGGCGTCAGCAGGCGTCCCAAAGCCGGCGCGATCCCCAAGGCCGAAAAGTAGTTGCCCGACACGATCCCTCCGAACGCACGCTCGGCGCGACCGTCGATCGTGATGCTCATCGTGAGGTCGTCCTGCGCGATCGGCTCGAACGTCGTCGCCGCCGCCCGCAGGTCTCGATAGTTGGGATAGGACCACGATCGGTCGCGGCCCTCCCGGGTCTGCAGGCCCAGAATCAACAGTCGATCGAGATCGACCGCGCCCGGAATCGGCCGCAGCAACACCGCCTGGACCCAGGAGAAGACGGTCGTGTTGGCGCCGATGCCCAGGCCGAGCGACAGAATCGCGGCCAGGGTCACACCCGGCGCGTGCCGCAGCGATCGCCAACCGTCACGCAGATCCTGCAGGATGGTCGCCATAAGGCCTCTTCAAGACTGGCGTGGGGTCCGCCTTTAGGCGGACCTGAGGGCCGGCTGAAGCCGGCCCCTACGAAATTCGGGCGGACTCTTAGACGAAAGGCGCCGCCGAGGAGTTGCCGTCGAGAAACGCGCCCGCGCGCTCGATGAATGACGCATGCCACACATGGCCATCGTCGAAGACGTGTTCGGTGACCGAGACGCCCGCGGCGGTCAGCCGCTCGCGATCGGCTCGAGCGCGCGCGTCCGTGTACCAGGTGTCGGTCGCGCCACGGCCGATCAGCACCGGCGGCAAGGCGTAGGCGTGCGGCGCGACATCCGGCGGGAGGTCGCCCGCCAGGGCAATCAGGGCCGATACCTTCTGTCCGCCGAACGCGGCTGCACGATAGGCCATGGCGGCCCCTTGCGAGAACCCGGCGACCACCAGCGTGTCGCTGGTCGGATAGTCGCGCCGCACCTCGTCCACGACCGCCGTTACGTACGCAAGGTTGTCGGCAATCGCCAGCTCGCGATCCTGCCGCGTCATCCAGCACGCAACGACCTCGGCGTCGCCGCGCGTGTAGAAGCGGCCGAGCGCCTGCACGCTCGCGATCAGCCATCGGCGATGACCAACCACGGCTCGCAGTTCGCCCATGTGCCGTTCGGCGTTCTCGCCGTAACCGTGGAAGCCAACCAGCAACGGATGCGGACCGGCGGCGGCGGGCACATCGACGAGATAGCGGCCATGCGTGATCGTTTCAATGCTCCGGATCGTTGACACGTCTGCGATTATAGGGCGCAGTGTTGGCTTGGCCCCGCCTCCGCCGATCGACTGGCTCACGGCGCCCTGCGCTTGTCGAAGGGCGGCCGGGCGAGACGTCCTGAGTGTCGTAGGAAAATGCCCCAGATGCAAAGAGTCTCCACGTTCGAGACGTCTCACGGCTCCCGCACCTCGTCGCTCGCGCTCCTGGCCGCGCTGTGCTCGTTCGCGAGCCTCGCGATGCTCGCGCTCTCGGGTCCGGGCTATCGCATGGGATGGTGGGGGCTGCAGGTCGGCCTGTTGTCGATGATGCGCTACGCGGCCTATGCGGGCATGGCCGGTGCGGCGCTCGGCCTGGTCGCGCTCGTCGCCAGGCGCGGCGTGGTCCTGCCTGGCCTCGCGCTCCTGCTCGGCATCGTCACCGCGGGCATTCCGTGGCAATGGCAACGCACGGCCGGCCAGGTGCCGCGGATTCACGACATCAGCACCGACACTACGACCCCGCCGCAGTTTGCGGCGATCGTGCCCGTACGAGAGGCCGCAAAAGCCAACTCGCTGGAGATCACAGCGGACGTGCTGGAACAACAGAAGCAGGGCTACCCGGACATCGCGCCGGTGACGCTGGCGGTACCGCCTGCACAGGCCTTCGAGCGCGCGCTGGCGCTCGCCCGCACGCGAGGCTGGGAGATCGTCTCCGGGGATGCCTCCGCCGGACGCATCGAAGCCACGGACACCACGCGCTGGTTCGGCTTCAAAGACGACATCGTCATCCGCATCGCGGCCACGAACGACGGCAGCCGGGTCGACCTCCGCTCCGTCTCGCGCGTCGGCAGAAGCGACGCCGGAACAAATGCGCGCCGGATCAGAGAGTTCGTCGCGGATCTTCAGAAGCAATAGCCACGAAGGCCGCGAAGACGATTGGCCACTGAGACACCAAGACACCAAGTGTTCCTGGCTGAACTCTTGGTGCCTGGGTGGCTAGTGTCTTCGTGTCCTTCGTGGCGATGAATCGTCGAATTCTTCGTGGCTGAATCGTCAGCGCATGACGTCGAACATGCGACTGAACTTGACGATCAGCGATCGATCCGTGCGCTCGGGGCGATCGAACAGATCGTAGAGACCGTGGGTGTCGGTGTAGACGATGAAGAGACCGGTGTTGGCGGCTTGCAGCCACCCGAAGCGCAGGTTCATCGACCAGAGGTCGGCGCGATCGTTGTACTGGACCAGCGACTGAATGAAGGTGCGGGGCGTGAACGAGTACGACACGCGGGTGCGGATCAGATTGGTGACGAAATCACCCCACGGCAAGTCGATGTCGTTGCGCGAATAGGCCAGCTCGGTGGTGAGGGTTTCACCCAAGCGCATCCTCAGCGTGGGATTCAACGCCACGCGATCGCCGCCGAAAAAGCCGCCGATGGTCGTCTGCATGTTCAGACTGATCGGTGCTCCCTGGTTGGTCATGAACACCAGCTGCGCTTCCTGATGCTTGTAGGTGCCGGCGGGCACGAAGATCCCGGGATAGATCTCGAACGGCTGGCGCAGCCCCTCGACAGTCAGGTTCGTACCGGTGTGCACTTCGTAGCTGTTCTTGAACTGCCAGTGGCTGTCGATGTGCTGATAGCCGGATTCGCGAAAGTCGTCGAAGCCCCAGAACGAACGGTAGCTGTAGTGCGGGCGAATCTCCTGCAGTTTGAGGAAGTCTTTCGGACGGAAGCGCGTCATCAGGCGCCCGTCGGGCTTGCGATAACCGCGGCGACTCAGGAAGCCGACCTCGGGATTGAAGTTGTCGGCGACCTCCTGGTAGCCGAACTCCAGATCGATGCGCTGCAGATTGGTGCGCGACCGCATGTTGAAGGCGTAGTCGTCTTCTGGCACACCGGGCGTGTCGGTCTTCGCGACAAAGCTCGACAGCACCGTGCTCTGCCCCACGCCCCACTTGCCGTCGACCGCGTAGGTGCGATTGTGGTCATCGTCCGAGGCGAGGTCGCCGACGCCCTGGCGATTGATGAACAGGCCGCCGATCGACGAGCGATTCGGCAGGTCACGGCTGACGCGGATGACCCCGAAATTGTTGCCCGGCGCCACGCTCTCCACGCCTTCGGTCTGCATGTTCAGCAAGCCGACGTTGAACTTCCCGGCTTTCCCCGACACGCGACCGCCCGCGAGAATGGGAATCTCCTGACCGCTGCTGTTCAACCCGATGCGCCGGCTGAAGAACAGATCGACTTCACCAGGGTTGCCGACGCCGAAGAACCCGGCGTTCTCGAGGAAGAACGGCCGCTTCTCCGGAAAGAACAAATTGAATCGATCGAGGTTGACCTGTTGATCGTCGACCTCGACCTGCGCGAAGTCGGTGTTGACCGTGCCGTCGAGCGTGAGCGACGGCGTCAGGTTGTACTTGATGTCCCCGCCGACGTCGCCGAGCAGCACCGCATCGACCGGCCGGTCGCCGCTCTTGAGCACGTTGCCGAGCACGTACGGTGTCACCTTGAGGTTGCGGATGACCGGCGTTTGTAGCCCGGCGAGCGATCCGGCAAGCGCAAGACGATACAGGCTGTACTGCCGCGGGATTGGCGCCCAGAACGCGCGCTCGTTCTTCCGCCGAATGTTGCGCTGAAAGTTGAGGCCCCAGATGTGATCGGTACCGGCCGAGAACCGCAGCGTCTTGAAGGGAATCGCGAACTCCGCCATCCACCCGCGATCGGTGATCTGGGTACGCACTTCCCACGCGCCATCCCAGTTCAAATTGAAGCCACCGCCCGATCCGGACTGCTGTGTCTGCCCGCCGCCGAGACCGCCGCCACCCTGGCCCTCGTTGGTGACCTGACCGTCGTACTCGAGGCCCGACGGATTCGTGCCGAAGACGAATCCGTTGAGCCGATCGCGATACGTGTCGAAGATCATCTGGAAGCTGTCGGTCTCTTCGAGGGCGGCGTCGCGACGGGAGTCCGAGACGATGATCGCATCCGGCTCGCGGTCGTAGCACACCACACCGACGTACAACGTGGTCTCGGTGTAGACGACGCGCACTTCGGTGTTCTCGGAGGCGGGCTCGCCTTCATTCGGCTGCTCTTGCCAGAAGCCCGTAATCACCGACGCGCCCTTCCACACCGGGTCGTCGAGAATCTCGCCGTCGATCGCCGGCCCCTCGGGCACTTTCGTCGCGGTGGCCGAGGGCGGACCGCCGGCGGCGCCTTCTGCGGGATTCAACTGCATCTGGGCGGCGGCCGAGTCGGCGACCAGCATCAGACCCAGCCCCAACAGCCGGGTCAGCGGACGTATGCAACACTGAGAACAAAACTGCGAAAAAGGCATCGCGGGACCTTATGACGGAGGCAAGACAAAGGCGCTTTCGGCGCGCCAAACGATCTGTCATCCTATTACGCTCGACCTGGCCCATCTGCTTACGTTTCACCGCCTATGCTTCGTACCTATCCTGCCAATGCGACCCCGACATCTCTGGGGTTACTCGTGCTCGCTCATGGCGCCGGCGCCGGCCAGACGCACCCGTTCATGGTCAACTACGCGACCGGTCTGTCGGCGCGCGGCGTCGACGTCGTGACGTTCGATTTCCCCTACATGGCCCAGCGGCGACGAACGCCCGATCGCCCACCGGTGTTGGAAGAGACGTTTCGCAGCGGCGCCGCGGAGGCGGTCGCGCAGTTCCCGGGACGTCGCCTCCTCGTCGGCGGCAAGTCGATGGGTGGACGGATGGCGGTGCGGCTCGCGGCGGCGCCTGAGACCTGGCCTGCCTCGCTGCCCCCGATCGGCGGCGTCATCGTCTTTGGCTACCCCCTGATTCCACCAGGTGGGAAGGTGGGCGACCGCGCATCGCATTTCGCCCACCTCACGGCGCCGGCCCTGATCGTGCAAGGCACGCGCGACAGCTTCGGCGGTCCCGACGACATCCGACGCGCGGCACCGAACGTCACCGTGCACGGCGTCGAGGGCGGCGACCATTCCCTCAGCGTGCCGAAGTCCGCGCGCGTCGATCAGGAGTCCGTGCACGGAGGCGTCATGGACGCCGTCGCGACGTGGGTGCGATCTCTCGATTAGGCACCCTCGGGATATTTCTCTTTGAGTTTGACTGGGTCCGAGTGCCCGCGGCGCACGCGCAGGTTGATCATCTCGACGAACACGGAGAACCCCATCGCGAAGTAGATGTAGCCCTTCGGAATGTGATGCCCGAAGCCCTCGGCGACGAGCGACACGCCGATCAGCATCAAGAAGCTGAGCGCCAGCACCTTTACGGTGGGATGCTCGGACACGAACCGGCTGACCGAATCCGCCGAGATCATCATGATGGCCACGGCGAGCACCACCGCCACGATCATGACGATGAGATCGTCGGCCATGCCGACGGCGGTAATCACGGAGTCCAGTGAGAACACGATGTCCAGCAGCATGATTTGGAAGATCACGCCGGCAAACGATGGCATCACCCGCGCCTCGTGGTGCTCTTCGCCGCCCTCCAGCTTTTCGTGAATCTCGTGGGTCGCTTTCGCCAGGAGGAAGAGGCCGCCGCCGAGGAGGATGAGATCGCGGCCCGAGAACGTATGCCCGTACACCGCGAAGAGGGGCGCGGTGAGGCCGATGACCCACGCGATGGAAAACAGTAGCGCGATGCGCATGAACATCGCGGCGAACAGGCCCAGGCGCCGCGCTCGCGGCTGCTGCTCCTTCCGGAGCTTGCCCGAGAGGATGGAGATGAAGATGACGTTGTCGACGCCGAGCACGATCTCGAGCACGGTGAGCGTCGCAAGCGCAATCAAGCCGTCATAGGTCAGTAGTGCGTCCATTGGTTCACTCCCGGCGGCGCCTCAGGTTTCGATCCGCAAGCCCCAGGCCGCGAGCCCCAGGCCGCGAGCCGAGCCGCAGGCCGCAAGCCGCAGCCCCGAGCCTCGAGTCGCAAGCCTCAAGCCTCAAGCCTTTGGCCGTCTCGGTTTGTGCGGACAAGTCGCCGTGTTGATGCACTCGTCAGCCAGACGAAGCCGGTCCACCGGCCTCCCGCCCGCAATGTGCACGTCGACGATCTCGGCGACGTCCGCCTCGGTCACGCCGCCGTACCATACGCCATCGGGGTAAACAACAACGGTCGGACCGTGCTCGCACTGATCGAGACACCCTGATCGGTTGGCGCGGACGCGGCGATTGAGGCCGCGATCGGCCAGCACCTTCTTGAAGGCCTTCTGAAGGTGATCGTTCGCCTCGGGATCGCAACAGCCCCGCGGATGCCCGGGCTCGCGCTGGTTGCAGCAGATGAAGATGTGACGGTCGAATGGGGACATAAAAGGCCTGGAGGCTTGGGGGCCTGAGGGCTTGGAGGTACGAAGGTTCGAACGGTGGATCAGAGGCCTTCAGGCCTGCGGACCTCCAAGCCTCCAAGCCTCCAAGCCTCCAGTCCTTCCTACGGCTTGCTTGGCTCTTCGAGGTCGGCGGTCAATTCCGGGCGGCCCTGCAGACCCGCCCACGTTTCCGGATCCTGCCAGAGCAGCGTCCAGAAATAGCGTGAGACATCGGCCGCTGCGTACTCCTTGGCGAGCTCGGTCACGGCGGTGTCGAGCGTCGAGGTGTCCGGCGCCGTGGGACTCTCATCCGCAATCAGCCCCTCCTCGTGCGCGATGCCGAGCAGGTCGAGAAAGCGGCCCATCATCGGACGCTGATGCTCGAGATGGTACGAGACGAGCAGGCGCGCGGCCAAGAGATCGGAGACCTGGGCGAGGCCGGCGAGATGCTTCGCCTTGCGCTCGATCGGCAGCGCCAGCACGCTCTTCGGCCGGAACTTGATCTGCCGGGCGATCTGCGCCACGGCCTCGGCGCGCTCGAGCGCCGCTTGCTCATCGGTCCAAAACGCCGTCGCGGCGGCGATGCGGAGGTCCGGGGACATCAGGCGCCAGAGTCGGGCCGGACGCGGGTCGTCGGGAGACAGCGACATGGGCGGACAGTGTACCAGACGGACCAGAGAATCTATAGCTGCCATCCATGCACTCAGCGCATTGAACTGACATTTTGCGGCGTTTGACTTATGTATCTTCGTAGTGCATCGATCGCATGCCGACGTTCGATTTTGCTTCTGGCCAGCGATCGTCGATAAACGTCCTGGAGGGCTCCCAGTCTGACCGCCGAAGCCCTTGGCAGGGACGGCGCCTCCCGTCCCTGTCACGTATTCCCTGCGATTCCGCGTCGGAGCGGAGGTTCAACCAACGGTGTCGAAGCGTCACCTGTTCATCCCCCTGGCCATTCTCGCGTTCGCGCCGGTCCTCGCGTTGTCGTTGCAATCGCCGCCGGCCGCCACCGCGGTCGAAGGCCTCGACGCCGCTGACGTGTCGTGGATGCTCGTTGCCTCGAGCATGGTGCTGTTCATGACGCCGGGCCTCGCGTTCTTCTACGGCGGCATGGTCTCGCCGAAGAACGTCATCTCGACGATGCTGCAGTGCTTCATCGCGATGGGCGTCATCAGCGTGCTGTGGATCGCCATCGGGTTCAGCCTCGCGTTTGGTGACAGCATGGGCGGCCTGGTCGGCAATCCCCTCACCTTTCTCTTGTTCCGTGGGGTCAACGAGGCGCCCAACGCGGCGCTCTCCCCCACCATTCCGCTGCTCCTGTTCGCGCTCTTTCAGCTGAAGTTCGCCATCATCACGCCCGCGCTGATC
>DAINCF010000257.1:0-10001 GCA_036732565.1 Vicinamibacterales bacterium | reverse complement strand
GCCACGCCCGTGGCCCGGCCACCACGCGTCACGATGCGCGCCACCGGCGACTCGGTGCGAATCTCCGCCCCATGCTCACGCGCGGCCGCGGCAATGGCGTTGGACACGGCGCCGGTGCCACCGCGCGACAGGCCCCACGAGCGAAAGGATCCGTCGATCTCGCCCATGTAGTGGTGCAGCAGCACGTAGGCCGTGCCCGGTGAGCGCACGCCGAGAAACGTCCCGATGATGCCGGACGCGGCCATGGTCGCCTTCAGGACGTCGGTTTCGAACCACTGATCGAGGAAATCGACCGCGCTCATCGTCAGCAGCTGCACCTGGTTCACGCGGTCGTGTGCGCGCATGCCGCGGAAGCGCTTGCCGATACCGATCAGATCCAGGGCGCCCCGGAGCGTGAGCTTGGCGGGGTCGGGAGGCATCAGGGCGAGGATGGGCTTGGCGAAGCGGCCCATCTCGATCATCGCCTTGCCGTACTCGTCGTATGCCTCCGCATCCACGCGTGAATGTCGGGCGATTTCGCGTCGCGTCTTGTAGTGATCGTTCACGCGCCAGAGATAGTTGCCGTTTGGCATCGGCGTGAACGTGCCGTCGAGCGGCAGCAGCTCCATGCCATGCCGAGGCAGGTCGAGCTCCCGAATAATCTCTGGCCGCAGCAGCGAGACGACGTACGAACAGACGGAGAACTTGAACCCTGGGAAGACCTCTTCGGTAACCGCGGCCCCGCCGAGGACGTGGCGGCGTTCGAGCACGACCACCTTCCGTCCCGCGCGCGCCAGATACGCGGCACAGGTGAGGCCGTTGTGGCCCCCGCCGACAATGATGACGTCATACCGCACGGGCGGATTATAGGCCCACTATAATTTGCCCGTGCCTATAGCGTCGGCATTTCACGAGCGCACGCACGAGCTGTGCGAGAGCCTGAACTACCGCGATTGGTCCGGCTACTACGCGGTGAGCGCGTACGAGACCCATCACGAGCACGAGTACAACGCCATCCGGAACGCGTGCGCGTTGATCGACGTGTCGCCGCTCTACAAGTACCGGGTTGCGGGACCCGATGCCACCCGGCTCGTGAATCGCATCATCACGCGCGACGCCGGCAAGATGGCCATCGGCCAGGTCTACTACACGCCATGGTGCGACGAAGACGGCAAGGTGATCGACGATGGCACGGTGACGCGGGTGGAGGAGCACGCGTATCGGTGGACCGCCGCCGATCCGAGCTTGCGGTGGCTCACCGAGAACGCACGCGGGCTGAACGTGCAGGTCGAGGACATCAGCGAGCAGGTGGCGGCGTTGGCCGTGCAGGGCCCGACCTCGGCGAGGCTTCTGCGTGCGGTGTCGACGGTGCCGATCGACACGCTGCGGTACTTTCGCGCCGCCTCCGGTACCATCGCCGGTGTGCGCGTGGACGTGTCCCGCACGGGGTACACCGGTGACCTCGGGTACGAGATCTGGATGCCGTGGGATCGGGCGATCGACGTCTGGGATGCGCTGGCCGATGACGGGCGCGCGTTCGACGTGCACGCCGCAGGCATGCTCGCGCTCGACGTCGCGCGCGTCGAAGCCGGGCTGCTGCTCATCGACGTCGACTTTCACGGCAGCCGCAAGGCGCTGATTTCCGCGCAGCAGTACTCGCCCTTCGAGCTCGGGATGGCGCGCCTCGTCGATCTGGACAAGGGGCCGTTCATCGGCCGCCGCGCGCTCGTGGCCGAGCATCGCCGTGGCTCGCCTCGTCAGATCGTCGGCCTGGCCGTTGACTGGACCGAGGTCGAGGCGCTCTACGACGCCGTCCGATTGCCACCCGCCGCGCCGGCCGCGACGTCTCGTGTGGCGGTGCCGGTGTACCAGGGCTATCGACAAGTCGGCCGTGCCACGTCCACGACCTGGTCGTCGACGCTGAAGCGGCTGATTGCGATCGCGACGATCGACGCGCCGCACTTCGCGGTCGGGACAACGTTGAAAATGGAGATGACCGTGGAGGCCGTGCGACACAAGGTGAGCGCGACCGTGGTGAAGACCCCGTTCTTCAACCCGCCGCGCAAGACGGCCACGCCGCCGGCGTGAACCTTGCAGAATTGCGCGTGGGGTCCGCCTTCAGGCGGACCTGGGCCGGCGAAAGCCGGCCCCCACGTAGTCGTGCAACGCACTCCAAAGTCCTCCAAGCCTGCAGGCCTCCAGGCCTCCAGGCCTCCCGCGCCTCAGCGCCGTGCCCGTCGCGCGGCAATGAACGATTGCACGCCCATCCAGACGTAGAACGCGAGCACGACCACCATCGCGATCTGCGCGAGCACCGCTGGTCTGCCGATCTGCCCATCGGCCAGCGCCGGCAGCACGCGTCCGAGCGTGGCGATGACACCGAGCAGTGCCAGGGCCACAGCCACATGCATGACATGCTTTCGTGCGTTGGCCGAGCGGGCAATCAGCGCGAGCACGACGAAGATGGCGCCGAAGATCGCCGGAATGAGCGCCGTCACGCTCGTTCGGCCGGTGCCGAGATAGCTGAGAAGCCCGAGCAGGATGAGGACGATACCGACGAGACGAGTGGTGGAGACCATACAGCCGGGTATTATCCTCCCAGATTCGTCACCGCGACCGGTTCCGTTCCCTTCCCTTATGGCATGTACTCGCCAGAGCATTCCCGGGCCGTTCCGTAGGAACGGCCGGAATCTGCCCCCCGAGCATTCTGCTGTCAGTAGTAATCCTGTTGATACGCGCCACTAGACGCGCCTGCCCCGTGGCCGCGGTAAGCTGGGCGGATGCGAATTGCGCTCATCCAACAGCACGCGACGCGTGACAAGGCCGGTAACGTCGCGCGCGGGCTCGCCAATCTGGAGGCGGCGGCTCGCGGCGGCGCGCAGGTGGCCTGCTTCGCGGAGCTGGCGTTCGAGTGGTTTCATCCGCAGCGGCCGGCTGGCGCCGACGCTCGAGATCTCGCCGAGGCGGTCAGCGGTCCGCTGGTCACCGAGTTCAGGCTCAAGGCCCGCGAGCTCGGCATCGTCGTCGTGCTGAATCTCTTCGAGCGTGACGGCGACCGCACCTTCGATTCGTCCCCGGTCATCGACGCGGATGGCACGCTGCTCGGCGTGACGCGCATGGTGCACATCACCGAGTATGCGTGCTTCCACGAACAGGGCTACTACACCCCGGGCGACACGGGCGCGCCGGTGTACGAGACACGAGCTGGGAAAATCGGCGTGGCCATCTGCTACGACCGTCATTTCCCCGAGTACATGCGCGCATTGGCCGTCGGCGGCGCGGATCTGGTCATCGTGCCGCAGGCCGGAGCGGTGGACGAGTGGCCGGAGGGACTCTACGAAGGAGAGATGCGGGTCGGCGCGTTTCAGAACGGCTACTACGTCGCGCTCTGCAATCGCGTTGGCGCGGAGGATTGCCTCGAGTTCGCCGGAGAGTCGTTCGTCTGCGCCCCAAACGGCGAGGTCATCGCCCGCGCGGGCCGCGGGACCGACGAGATCCTCTACGCCGACATCGATCTCGCGAAGACCGAGTCCTCGCACGCGCGCCAGCTGTTCCTGAGACATCGTCGGCCCGAGTTGTATGCCGACTGGATCACGGTGGCCACGACGACTCGATGAACACGAACGAACGAAAGCCGCGAAGGCACGAAGATCACGAAGGAACTAGCCACCAAGGCACGAAGGCCCCAAGAACTCTCGTCCAAAGAAGCCTTCGTATCTTGTTGCCGTTGCGGCTCAGTAGAGATTCTTCTTCTTGGGAATGAATTCTTCGTGTCTTGGTGTCTTCGTGGCTAACTTGATTTTTCTTCGTGTGCTTCGTGCCTTCGTGGCGACGTCGTCACCCGGCTCTCCACGAACCGATCGAAGTCCCACAACTGCGTTTCTCTCGTCGAGTATGGGCCCGGCGTGTAGCCGCGCGAGCTGATGCCGCGCTGCGCGCGCTCGGAGATGGCCCAGTCCTCACGGTTCGTGCGATCCCAGAACTCGACGGCGTCTTCTGACACGAAATCGGGCTGCGCGATCTCCGAGGCGTGGAAGTGCCACTCGGCGACGAGCCTGGTGCGATCCGGCGAGTGCGGCCAGATGGTGACCGTGTTCATGTAGTCCGGGTGCAACGTGAGCAGCAAGTTCGGATAGATCGCGAAGTAGTTGACGACCCGACGTTGCTCGTCATCCAGACCGGGCAGGAGCGCGCGACGACGCTTGCCGTCGGTGCTGAGCGTCTCGACGCCCTCTTGAAAGCCCATTGCGCCACCGCAGTAGGTCTCCGTCGAGGGGACGTTGTCGGCGCCGAGGTAGTGGTGCATCCGATTGAGCAGCGGGTGGATCACCGGACAGTGCAGGCACTCGTTGTAGTTCTGCACGATCAGCTTCCAGTTGGCGGCCACGTCGTAGTCGATGCGACGGACGGAGCGGAGATCGGTCATGCGCCAGGCGGCGAAGCGCCGAGGCAGATCACCGAGCTGCGTCGCGAGTGGCGGAGGCGACGAAGACAGGTTGATGAAGATGTGGCCGTCCCAGACCTCACACGCAACCGAGCGCAGCGGGTACTCCTCCTTCGAGAAGCCGTCGAGACGATCCGGGGTCCCCGCCGCGCGGCTTGTGCGCGGTGGGGCGGGGTCCATCAGCGGTGCCCCTATGAGGGTGCCATCGAGATCGTAGGTCCACGCGTGATACGGACACTGCACGCTTCCGGGAAAGCGGCCCGAGAGCTGATCGCAGAGCTCGGTGCCGCGATGCCGGCAGACGTTGTGAAACGCGCGGACGACTCCCGCGCGATCGCGGAGGATCAGCACGCTCGCGCCGGCGACGTCGCGGCGGATGAAGTCTCCAGCCGCCGGCACGTGGTCGAGACGTCCGGCGGCGATCCACATGGTCGCGAAAATGCCGTCCATCTCCGCCGCAAACCACGCCGGATCGGTATAGACTCGCGCGGGTTGCGTCTGGCGGTTCACGTCAGTCGAAGCGCCCATACCGCGCATGATACGCCGCGAACCCACAGAACCTGCAGACCCCTCAACACCTCGAGAAGCCGGACCTGCCGTCGGTCTGCGCCGGACGCTCGGCCGCTGGGACCTGACCGCCATCGGCATCAATCAGGTCATCGGCAGCGCGATCTTCCTGGTGCCGTCCGATGTCGCGCGGCAGTTGGGCCCATGGGGCCCACTGGGGTTCCTGCTCGTCGGCATCGGGTCGCTGCTCATCGCCCTCTGCTTCGCCGAAGTGGGCAGCCGCTTCGAGCGGACGGGCGGTCCCTATCTGCCGGCCCGCGTGGCGTTCGGCCGCTTCATCGGCTTCGAGGTCGGCTGGATGATGTGGTTCACGCGCGTGGCCAGCCAGGCATCGGTGTCGAACGGCGTGGCGATCGCGCTCGGCTTCTATTGGAAGGAGCTGGAAGGCGGCGCGCCACGCGCGGCGATCATCACGCTGCTCACACTCGCGCTGACGTGGATCAACGTGCGCGGCATTCGTCTCTCGTCATGGGTGGTCAACGCGCTGACCATCGGCAAGCTCGCGCCGCTGCTGCTCTTCATCGCCGTCGGTATCTGGTACGTCGAACCGGCGCGCTTCACGATGCCGCCGCTGACGCTCTCCCAGATTGGCACCGGCGCGCTGTTGCTGATCTTCGCGTACGGCGGCTACGAGGTCACGGGCGTGCCCGCCGGCGAGGCCTCGAATCCGCGGCGCGACGTGCCGTTCGCGTTCGTGATGACCATCATCACGGTGGCCGCGATCATGACGCTGACCTCGATCGTCGCCACCGGCGTGTTGCCCGACGTCTCGGCGACGCGGACGCCGCTCGCCGATGGCGCCGCAATCTCCATGGGAGTGGCCGGCGCGCTCATCATCAGCCTGGGATCCGTCATCTCCATGACCGGCAACAACATGGGACAGATCCTCCACGGCTCGCGCTCGATCTACGCGTTGGCGGAGAACCACGATCTGCCCCGGTGGTTCGCCCGCGTGCATCCGACGTATCGGACGCCGGTGAACTCCATCCTCTTCACGGCGGCCGTTGCTCTGACGCTCGGTCTCACGGGATCGTTCGTTACCTTGGCCGCGGTCAGCGCCGTCGCGCGCCTGGTGATGTATCTGGCGGTCTGCAGCGCGACGCTGGTCCTGCGGGGCCGCACACCAGACGCGGAGATGCGCGCGGCCGAGTTCACTGCGCCGCTCGGCCCGATCGTCCCGGTATTGGCCTGCATCGTCGCGCTCGGCATCCTCGCGGGCGCCACGCGAGACCAGCTGCTCACCGGCGCGGCCGCGTTGGTCGTTGGCGGCGTGCTGTTCGCGATCGCGCCAAGGAAAGAACGGGTGTAGGGGCGGTTCGCGAACCGCCCTACTTCAGGCGGTAGCGCATGATCGGGCGAGCCGGGACTCGGCGAGTCACCGGCTTGAAGCCTGCGCGCGTGAAGGTCGTGACGAAGCCGGTGCTCGATGAGCTCGGAGTCAGGGCCGCGTCGAGCGGATAGGCCTCGAGGGCCGGAGCCTTCGCGCGCTTCGCGGCCTGCACCGCGGCCGCGATCAGCGCAGCGGTGACGCCCTTCTTCCGATACCCGATGCGCACGTAGAAACACGACAACGACCAGACTGGCACATCGTCGACGCGCGCGATGCGCCATTGGTGGTCGAGGGCGGGCACCGCATCGCGTGGCGTCAGTTGACACCAGCCGACGGCCAGGTCGCCGTCGAACGCGAGAAGCCCGGGAGGTGGACCGCGTTTGACGATTCTGCGAAACGCCGCCTTGTTGTCATCGGCCGCTCGCTTCCGATACGCACTCCCAATGCGTGTCGCCATGCACCAGCAGCGACCGCAGGGGCCGCGCGTATCGAACAGGTCCTCGAGCGCCGGCCACAAATCAGGTGTGAGCGGACGAATGATGAGCTTCATGATCGAGCCGAATCACACTGATTGTCGTCGCCGCACGCATGCAGAAGAGACTCATCCGTGGATTAAACCTGGAACCCCGGATCCACGTCTCATTAAGTAGAGAGAGCCAGCGCCCGCGAGGACTCATGCGATGCGTCTTCGAACTGTGCTTTCACCCGTTCCCGTCTTGTTGACGGCGCTCCTTCTGACCGGGCCTGCGTCTGCATCGGCGGCGGGCCGTCTCTACGTGCGAATCGGCCCCCCCGCGCCGGTCGTCCAGGTTCGAACCGTCTCTCCAGGGCCGCGATATGTCTGGAACGATGGCTATCAACGGTGGAACGGCCGCGGCTATGTCTGGGTCCCCGGCCGATGGGTCGTCCCACCGCGTCATCGAGCGGTGTGGGTCGCCCCGTATTGGGCCCACGATCGCCACGGCTGGTACTTCGTCCGCGGCCATTGGCGCTAAAGACCTGGGGTCAGGCGTCGAAAATCGACAAACCATTACCGATCGTGGGCGTTCGTGTCGATTATCGATGCCTGTCCCCAAACTTGCGCAGTCTGCGCCTAGCGATCTGCGCTCATGGCTTCGAGCCGCCGGACGATTGCGCTCGGAGTACTGGCGTGCAGCCCCAGGAACGAAGCGATTTCTCGCAGTGTGTATCCATGTCGCACATGCGCGTCGTGGATCAGCCGGTTTCTTTCTCGGCGTGTTTGACCGGGCACTCCGAATAGCTCATTGAGTGGCGGCCGTCCCAGCGCACGATGAGCTCTTGGTATGTGCTTGTCGAATCGCTTGGCCGCCAGATCGTGGCGCAGCACTCGATCGAAGGGCAGCGTTCCGAGGGTGAGCCTTTCAACGTCGACGTCAGTGATCTCGGTCCGCTTGTCGTTGACATAGAGCCCGTACCGAACCCGCGCTTCTCGCTGAGTAGCACCACCAAAAATCCATCTGATCCAGCTCGTGTCGAGAAAACTCGGTGCGTCCTCAAGTCCTACCGTGGCCCGATAACTACTCCATGGCCACGCGGATGGATCGCAAACGAGTCCCGCGCGAACAGGATTCAGCACAACGTACCTCGCGAGGTCCCGCAGATACGCCTCGCTTTCGACGACGAGCGACTGGAACCGGCCTTCGAATAGATGGCCGGTCCGTCCGTGCCGCCGATTCGACGCTTTGGCGTAGCGGCCATTCACCTGCCGCATGGCCGCTGATAGATTGCCCTCTGGCGTTGCGACTGCAAGATGATAGTGATTGCCCATCAGGCAGAATGCGTAGCAGGTGACATCAAAACGCCGTGTCTCCTCGCTCACGATCGCGAGGAAGCGGTGTCGATCCTCGTCGTCTTCGAAAATAGGGTCCTTGCGATTACCTCGCGACATCACGTGGTATGCCGCGCCTGGGACCAGGAGTCGGGGGCGCCGAGCCATGCGCGGCCATAGCTTCAAGAAGGGGACCATCCGGAAAGCAGAGCGTTTCATGCCGAATTCGCGCCACCCTCTGATTGCCGCCGAGGCATCTGCAGCAGAAACCGCGTTCACTGCACCCCGCAAGATCGCAAGATCTCCATCGAGGGGGTCAGGCATCGAAAATCGACAAGTCAGTTGACTTCGAGCGTGCCGCTATCGATTTTCGACGCCTGACCCCTTAGTGGGATGATCGCTAGGTGTCGAGGATGTGGGCGCGGTTCGGGACGCGCGTCCGTTCGATCGGTGGCTCGTTGAGGAAACGACAAAGGGGCGCGAGCGCCTTGAACGTCGCGACGAGCTGTTTGTAGAAATCCGGACGCGTCGCGAATTCCGCTTTCTCCTCCCGAGAGCCGAGGAACTGCTTCTGTTGGAGATAGCGCGCCGCCGGATGCGTCTTGTCGAACCCGCGTGGCACGCGCGCGAGGCGGTCGCCTGTGAGCGTCCCGCACGCGCGCGTGAACGCGGACGCCTTCACGATCTTGTCCAACCGGCGATGATGCTCTACGACGTGCTCCCGAAGCGCCTGCAGTTGTGACGTGTCCGGCGCGTAGATCCCGCCGCCGATCCAGACCCATCGTGGCTCGACTTCGAAGTACAACCCTGCGCCATTCATCCGTCCGAGCGTGCGGTTCGGAAAGCTCGCCGCGACGTTCGTCTTCAGCGGCGACTTGTCCTCGCTGAAGCGCGTATCCCGCCACTGGCGGAACAGTGACACCTTCGGATCCGCGATCATCTCCGGCGCGAAGCTCGGAAAATCGTCGGCGAGCGCGGCGATGATGGCCAGCATCGGGGCGCGGACCTGCGCCTCGTACTCATCACGATTCGCCTGAAACCAGGAGCGATCGTTGTTGCGCTTCAGCTTGCGGAGGAAAACGAGGGTCTTCGGAGAGAAGCCGGGAGAAGGCATCGTCATAAATCGGCAGTCGGCAGTCGGCAGTCGGCAGTCGGCAATCGGCAGTCGGCAGTCGGCAGTCCCGCACAGAAACCATGGCGGCACTTGCAGCAACGCCAGTTGCCCGCAGCATGCGCGAGTCCATGATTGATCTCCGCGATCGACTTAGCAGGTCTGGCACTCGTTGTGCTCGGGTGGGGCCGTATGCCCCCTATCGGCTCATATCAAGACCTCGAGGTTTGGCAACTCTCGATGGAGCTTGTCGATGCGATCCACAAAGTCCTTCGCCTTCTGCCTTCGAGCGAAGTCGATCTGCGACGCCAATTGTGGCGGTCTGCGACGTCGATTCCATTGAATATCGCAGAAGGGTATCGCAGAAAAGGCGGCGCGTATCGCAACCATATCTCGATTGCTTTCGGGTCGCAGGGCGAGGTCGAAACGTGCTTCGAAATAATTCGGCGGAACCACCTCCTGAGTCCCATGGCCTGCCGAGATTCAGTTGCGTTGGCCAACCGTGTTGGGGCAATGCTAAACCGGCTGGCGAGTTCATTGGAAGAGTGAGCACGGGACTGCCGACTCCCGACTGCCGAACGTGCTGTCTTCCCGCTATGATCGCGCGAGGATGCTCCGGCCGCCGCTCATGCGTGCGCTCCTCGCGATGCTGGCCATGGCCGGGTGTCGGTCGGCGCCGGCGCCCGCTCCCCCGGTGCGGCACAGCCTCCTTCTCGTCTCGATCGATACGCTCCGTGCCGATCGGCTGCACCGCGGCTTCACCCCCACGCTCGATGCGCTC
>DAINCF010000256.1:0-10011 GCA_036732565.1 Vicinamibacterales bacterium | reverse complement strand
GACGTGACGGCGCCGGCGGAGTGCGGGTGAGCTGCGGCGCGCGCCACGGCGCGAGGGCGGCGTCGGGAAGCGTCTCCGACACGAACGAGCCCGACCCGACGCGGCTCTCGATGTACCCCTCGGCCCTGAGCTGATCGAACGCCATCGTCACGACGTTGCGCGACAGCCCGAGCTCGATGGCGAGCGTGCGCGTCGACGGCAGCCGCCCGTTGCGAGGATATCGACCCTCGAGGATCGCCTGGCGCAACCCTCGATACAGCCGCTGATTGAGCGGTCCTTCAGGCGGAAGCGTGACGAGCACGATTGGCTCCGTCCAAGTGGCACCAATGACAGATCACGAGATGGACCCCTGGTGGAGCCATTGTGACCTCATAGTGGAGCGTATCAACGAAATGTCCACCATCTACTGAGAGCTCGGCGAGCAGTTTCCCGGCCGTTCCTACGGAACGGCCGGCTGTGATTTCGACGGCACACGCCATGAAGTTGCGCAGCAGCAAAACGGCTCTCAGGAGGCACACATGTACCAGCTCAAGCATCTCGGCTTTGCACTTCCCCTCATGGCGGTCACTCTCGTAGCCCCGGTTCAGGCGCAGAATCCGCCCAGCGACGCCTCGTCGTGCAAGACGATCCACGCCACGCTCGTCGAGGACCAGGCATCGGTCGGCTGCAAACCAGGGCACTCGACCTGCTTTCTCGGCGAGGTGTCGGGGAACCACGGACTGCGCGGCACGACCTACTTCCGAAGCGACAGCGGGGCGGCCGGGCCCGGCACCTCGCCGGGCTTCCGGAGCTATAGCGGACTGTTCGAATATCAGACCGCGAACGGCACGCTGATCATGCGGGAGACCGGCGTGGTCAACACGACGGTAGGCAACCCAGAGAGCGGAGCCGTCACCGCCTTCCAGAAGATCATCGAGGCGACCGGCGATCTGGCCGGCGCCACGGGCTACCTGTTCGTGAGCGGCTTCAGCCTCAACCAACACGTCGACACGCTGGTGATGGGTCAGATCTGCTTCCCGTAGACTCGTAGGGATGCCGCGCTTCGACGCCGCCCGGATCCGCCGGTACTACGATCGCAACACGTCGGCGTTCGTGGCGTTCGGGCAGGGGGGCGACGTCGGCGCGATTCATCGCGCGGTGTGGGGGCCCGGCGTGGCCGATCGACGGCAGGCGTTTCACTACGTTGAAGATCGGATCGCCGACACCATTCGTGACCTGCCGGGATCGGTGACGCCCGCGCACGTGGTGGATCTTGGCTGCGGCGTTGGCGCGAGCCTCGGTTATCTCGCGCAGCAGCTGCCGATGCGTGGGACGGGCATCACGCTCAGTCCCACGCAAGCGGCGCTCGGACAGGAGCGCATCCGCAGGATCGGCCTGGCGGATCGGGTGGTCTGCCGTGAAGGTGACTACGCCGATCTTCCCGCGAGCATCGAGCAGGCGGACGTCGCTTTCGCCATCGAGTCGTTCGTGCACGCGCCCGATCCAGGTCGCTTCTTCGCGCAGGCCGCCCGGCTCGTGCGTCCAGGCGGCGCGCTGATCATCTGCGACGACTTCAGGCGGCCCATCGATGGCAAGGCGTCAGCCACGGCCATCGAGCGGTTCATGCAAGGGTGGCACGTCAATACGTTGCTCACGTCGGTTGAGCTGCGGGCGATGGCCGAGGCCGTGGGCTTCGTCCACGAGTCCACACGCGATCTCACACCGTTCCTCGAGCTCCGGCGCCCGCGCGATCGGCTCATCGCCGCCCTCGTCTGGCCATTCGGGCGGCTACCGTGGCGATTCACGCGGGTCGATCCGCTCATCGGCGGAACGGCGCTGCAAACGTGCCTCGCGAGGGGATGGGTAGCGTACGAGCTCGTCACGCTTCGCCGAACCTGACCGCTTTGACGGGCGCGAACCTCCGGGCCCGCCGAGCTCAGCAGCTGAGTACACGACCTGCAACACTCTGTTACGTCCCGACGGTGCCCAACGGTGCTATATTTCGGTGCATATTCCTACGCGGTAAGCCGTCGCAACCGTTCCACCGTAACGCCGTGTGTACGAGGTGAAGGCTCATGTCCACTGAAGACCCTCAAATGACCGGCTTCGAGCCGAAAGGGTTCTCGCGGCGCAATTTCATCAAAGGCGTCATCGCCGGCGGCGCGGCCATTTCGTCGGCCGCCTATCTGTTCCGCACCGGCAACGTGTCGGGCCAGGCGGCCCGATCGGGCAGCGTCGAACGGCTGCTGACCTTGACCGTGAACGGGCAGGAACGCCGTGTCGATGTCGCGCCGCAGGAAACGCTGGCGATGACGCTGCGCTACAAGCTGGGCCTGACGGGCACCAAGCTTGGCTGCGACCGCGCGGAGTGCGGCGCCTGCACCGTGCTGATTGACGAGGTGTCGCGGTACTCGTGCTCGGTGCTGACCCACTCGGTGCGCGGGAAGAAGATTCAGACCATCGAGGGCCTCGCGTCTGCCGACGGCAAACTGCACCCCGTGCAGCAGGGCGTGGTCGACGAGCAGGGGTTCCAGTGCGCCTTCTGCATGTCGGGCTTCGTCATGGCGACGGTCGGCTACTTGAAGAAGAACCCGAACCCAACGCGCGAACAGCTGGCGCATGGCATCTCTGGCAACCTGTGCCGGTGCCAGGACTACGACAAGATCCTCACCGCGATGGAACGCGGTGCGGCCCACATGCGGGAGGCGGCCCGTGGCTGACACCAAGAAACTCGTCGGTCAGAACTACGTCACGCCAGACCTGGTCGCGAAAGTGACTGGCAGGTCGAAGTACGCGGAAGACTTCCGCACTGAAGGGATGCTGTTCGCGAAGCTGCTGCTGAGCCCGATGCCGCACGCGCGCGTGCGCAGCATCGACACGAGCGCGGCGCTGGCGATGCCGGGCGTCAAAGCCATCCTGACCGCCGACGAGCTGCCAGACCCGGCAGACACCGTCACCGACCTGGGCGAGACGATTCGTGCGAACCCGAAGAGCGAGCGGGCGCTGACGAATGAGCCGGTCTACGGCGGCGAGCCGGTCCTCGCGGTTGCCGCCGTCGACGAAGAGACCGCGGCCGCGGCGATCGAAGCCATCACCGTCGATTTCGAGCTGCTGCCGTTCGTGGTCGATCCGCTGGTCAGTCTGCGTCCGGGTGGACCCAACGCGCGCCTCGAAGGTAACGTCTGGGGTCGCCGGCCAGCGGCGGAGGGCCAGCCGCCCGGTCCCCTCGAAATCCAGGAGATCAAGTGGACCGAGGCCGACTTCGCGGAGTACGCCGACGGCAAGCTGCCGATGGGCAAGCCGCAGGTCGAATGGTCGTACGGCGATGTCGAGGCCGGGTTCAAGAACGCCGCGCTGGTGTTGGACGAGACCTTCTCGGTCGCCAACAACCATCATCAGGTGTTGGAGCCGCGCACGGCGCTGGCGTACTGGCAGAACGGCAAGCTCTACATGCACACGGGCACGCAGAGCGCGGTGCAGACCGTGGCCTCCATTTCCCGATGGATGCGGCTCGAGCCCGAGAACATCGTCCTGATCACGGAGTACACGGGCGGAGGGTTCGGCAGCCGGGCGACCGGCGCGGTCATCTGCATGGTTCCGGCCCTCCTGGCGAAGAAGGCCAACGCGCCGGTGATGATGCGCATCACCCGCGAGGAGGAGCACTACATCGGCGGCGTGCGTCCCGCGGTCCACGGCCGCATCAAAGCGGGCTTCGCCAGCGATGGCCGCCTCACCGCGCTCGACATGTTCACCATCGGCGAGAACAGCGCCTACGAGGCGCAGGGGGACGCGGCCAGCGGCTCGCGTTTCGTCTCGCTCCTGTACCAACCGCCGGCGATGCGCTCGCGCGCCATCACCGTCCTGACGAACACCCCGCCGCGCCGCGCGCAGAGTCAGCCAGGCGGCTTGCAGGCCATCATGATCTTCGAGCCGCTTCTCGCCAAAGCCGCTCGCAAGCTCAATCTCGATCAGGTCGCGATTCGCTACGTCAACGCGCCCGCCGGCAAGGCGCCGCTCGGCCCGCCCAACCGGGAAGGCCAGCGGCAATACGCCACCAGCGCCTTCGTCAAGGAAACGCTCGATCGCGGAAAAGAGGTCTTCGGCTGGGACGAGCGCAAGGCGAGGAGCGGCAAGCGCGTCGGCTCGAAGGTGCGCGGCGTCGGCGTCGCCCTCAGCACGTTCGTCGCCGGATCGACCGGCTTCGATGGGCTGTTCCTGATCAAGCCCGACGGTCGCATGTACATTCAGTCCGGCATCGGCAACCTCGGCACCGAGAACTTCAGTGACGTCCACCGCGTCGCCGCCGAGATGATGGGGATGCCCTGGGAGAAGGTCACCGTCGCGTGGGGCGACACCTCCCAACATCTGCCCTGGACCTGCGTATCGGGTGGCAGTCAGACGACGCACGCGATGACGCGCGCCGCGCATGCGGCCGCATCGGACGCCATCGCCAAGGCCAAGGAGATCGCCGCGAAAACGCTGGGGGGGAGCCCCGAGTCGTATCAAGTCGGCAACGAGCGCGTGTTCAGCGGCGGCCGCAGCATGTCGCTGGCGGACGTCGCGCGCAAGGCCATCGAGCTCGCCGGCAAATTCGACGGCCATGAGCTGCCCAAGGACATCAACAAGGTCACCGTGACGTCCGCCACCGCGCTGGCCGGTCAAGGGCTGATGGGCGTGGCCCGTGACACCTACAAGCGCGACGGCGGCAGCTTCTCGTTCGTCGCCGGGTTTGCCGAGGTCGAAGTGGACCTCGAAACCGGCTCCTACCGCGTGCTCGACTACACGGCCATCGCCGACGCGGGCACGATCATCCACCCGCGCGCGTTCGGCGGCCAGGTGCTCGGCCGCTCGGTGCTGGGAATGGGGCATGCGCTGGCGCAGAAGATGGTGTACGACCAGCACTACGGCCTGGCGCTCGCGACGCGGTTCTACCAGAACCGGCCGCCAACCATCCTCGACATCCCGACGCGCATGAAGTGGGAGGCGTTGGACATCCCCGATCCGGAGACGCCCGTCGGCGCGCGCGGCATCGGCGAGCCGCCAGTGGCGGCCGGGGCCTGCGCCGTGCTCAACGCGCTGTCGGACGCGCTCGGCGACGACGTCTACCGCCGCGCGCCGGTGGGGCTGGACACCATCCTGATGGCGCTGGAAAACGGCGGTCCGACGCAGGAACCGCTGACCGCGAATATTTAGGAACTGGGGAGACCTGTCATGGCGATCATTCGCGACGTGATGCCGGCGTTTCAGTTGTTCCAGCCGGCCAGCACCGAGGATGCAGTCACGCTCCTCGACACCCACGGCCATGACGCCTGGGTGCTTGCCGGCGGGATGGACAGCTTCGACTGGCTCAAGGACCGCTCGAAGCGGCCGAGCGTCATCGTCGAGCTCAGCCAGATCAAGGACCTGGTCGGCATCCGCGAGTCCAACGGCGGTCTCGAAATCGGCGCGATGACGACGCTGACGGATGTGGCGACTCATCCGGTGGTGCGCGAGCGCTTCGGCATCCTCATGGAAGCCGCGGATCTCGTCGCCTCGCCGCAAATCCGGAATCAGGGCACGATCGGCGGGAACGTGTCGCAGGACACGCGCTGCTGGTACTACCGGGCCGGGTGGACGTGCTATCGCGCTGGCGGCAACATCTGCTACGCCGACACACCGACGGCGGTGAACCGCGAGCACGCCATTCTGCACGCGGATCGCTGCGTGGCGGTGAGCCCGTCGGACACGGCGCCGGCGCTGGTCGCGCTCGATGCCCAGATGGTGATCCGGAGCAGCGGCGGCGAGCGCATCGTCGACGCCGCGGACTACTTCCTCGGGCCGGACATCGACATCACGCGCATGACCGTGCTGCAGCCCGGCGAGCTGCTGACTGCGATTCGCCTGCCGGCCACGTGGGCGGGCGCGCAGTTCTACTTCGAGAAAGTGCGCGATCGACAGGTGTGGGATTTCCCACTCGTCAACGTCGCGTCGGCGATGAAGACCCGTGGCGACACCATCGAGGACGCGCGCATCGTCGTCGGCGCCGTGGCGGCAAGGCCGTTGCGGCTGCGGGCCGTGGAGCAGGCGATCGCCGGGAAGCCGCGCAACGACGAGACGGCGACGTTGGCCGGCAACATGGCCACCGAAGGCGCGGTGACGCTGCGGCACAACGCCTATAAGGTCCCGTTGATGCGGAACCTCGTCAGGCGCGCGATCCGCGGTGGTCCAACAGCTGTCACCACGTAGGTGAGACGTTCGCGCTGGTACTCGCTCGCCGTCATCGTCGTTCTGTTGGCGTGTGCCGGATGCGAGTCGACGACGGCAGCGCGGGATCAGGCGGTCGAGGCGGTCACGACCTGGCGCGCCCTTGGGACATGGTCAGGTCGCGGCAACTCTCAGACCGAGTCGTTCACGGTCGAGACCGGCGCCCTGCGTCTTCGTTGGGAGACGCGCAACGAGAGTGCGCCCGGCGCCGGCCGCTTCCAGGTGGCATTACACAGCGCAATCAGTGGCCGCCCGCTCCAGACGATCGTCAGTCGTAGTGGAATCGGCAGCGACGTTTCCTATCTCGAAGACGATCCACGCGTGTCGTACCTCGTGATCGAGTCCGAGAACGTCGATTGGACGACCACTCTCGAAGAGGTCGCACTGACGCCCGGCGGTGATCCGAATCACTAGAACCCATCTCATAAATAGGGCGAGCACCGAGGGCGGCGAGGCGCCCGGCCGGCAAGGCGCGACGACCGAGCATACCGGGCCGTATTCGAGGGAGGAGCAACGCCGCCGGGTGGGATGCATCGCCGGCCGAATGCCGCCCCCATTTATGAGATGGGTTCTAGGCCCAGCCGAGATCTTTCATCGCCAAGCCCGCATGCCACACCTTGTTCATGTGGACGATCTTGTCGCCCTCGAACTGCATGACGTAGACGTAGTCGGTGCTGGTGCTGCGCCCCGTGGGCGGAACCGGGCCGCCATCGCCGGTGTGCGTGCCGTGGAAGACGGGAGTGGCCAGGACGCGTGTACCGTAACGGTTCAGTTAAAACAAGGCAATCACACTTTGTTCGTCGCGATGTCGTTGGATGGCCCTATAATGCGCGGCCAAAGCCGTGCATCCGACCTGCCGGACCCGATCGGCGGCTCTCGTCGCGATAGTGCTGGTCCTCGCCGCGGCACCTGGTGGCGGCGCCTCGTCCGACGAGGCGGCCTCGCTCGATCTCGCCGACACCTTGGCTCGAGCGGCGGAGCGGGTCGAAGCGTTCTTGAGTCGGGCGCAGAGCATCATCTGCACGGAGACGGTGTCGATCTCGCGCTTGTCCCACGGGCTGACCAGAGAGGGGTTCGATCGAACCGTCGAATCGGAGCTGCACCTGTGGTGGGAAACGAGCGACGGCCCGCCGGCCGCCACCGCCCAGGCGCGACGCCAGGTCGTCAGCGTGAACAAGCGCCCACCGAAGAAGAACGACGCGAACAACTGCACGGCGCCGGAGCAGCAGGAGACCGAACCGCAGCCGCTGGCCATGCTGCTTCCGGAGGAACGGCGCAGCTATCACTTCTCTCGCCCTGCCACCGCCCGCATGGACGGCCGCTCCGCGATCACGATTGATTTCCGCGACGTCACGCCGGTGTCGGTAGACGTGCACGCCATCGACGACAACGAGGACTGCGTCGGCTACGAGCTCAACGGCGGCCTTCGCGGTCGGCTCTGGCTCGACAGTCAGACGATGAATGTGTTGCGTCTCGACCAGCATCTGGCCGGCATGGTCGATCTGCGTCTGCCGAAGACGCTCCTTCGCAAACGGCCGGGTGCCGAGTCGCTCTGGACGCTGGAGCGGTGGGACTCGTCCATTCGCTTCGGCCTCGTCACCTTCCGCGAGCCCGACGAGTCGCTCATGCTGCCGCAGTCGGCAAGCACGCTCCGGATCACGCGCGGATCCGGCTCGCCTCGACTGCGAACCGAAACGCGCTACGCGAACTACAAGCGGTTCATGACGAGCGGTCGGGTCGTGGGCGACGTCACACCCTGAGCTTGATCACATCCTCCAGATACTTCTTGGCGATGGTGCAGCTCTCCCTGGCCGTCGTTCCGGTACGATCGAGCTCCACCGTCCACCAGCCCTTCCACGCGCGCTCGTCCAAGATGGTCTTGATGGCGGGGAAGTCCACGCCGCCTTTGCCCAGCTCGAAGAAGATGCGGTCGTCGGGGCGCGTGTTGTAGCGTTCCGGCAGGGTGCCCGTGAAGCCGCCCTTGTGCGCCGGGGCCACGTCCTTGATGTGGTACTCGATGATGCGGGACGCGTAGGTCTTCGTCAGCTGGACCGGGTCCATGCCGCCCATGGTCACGTGGCCGGTATCGCAGATGAAGTAGACATGCTTGGGATCGGTCAGCTCCATGACCCGATCGACTTCTTCTTTGATCTGGAAGGGGCTCCCAAGATGGGCATGAATGCCGAACTTCATGCCCATGTCCGTCATCCGCTTGCCGAGCTCGTTGAAGGTGATGGCCATCTCCCGGCAGTACTCCGTCCGCCGCTGGTCGATGTCCTTGGGTCGGCTGCCGCAGTTGATCTTCAGGTGATCGCACGAGAACCACTTGATGAAGTGGATCAACTTCATATGGTCGTCGATGGTCCCGGCGCGCTCGCGAGGGTCGACGAAGTTGACGCGCATGCGGCCGCCGTTGGAGACGGTCTCGAGCCGGAGGCCCCGCTTGTCGAGCTCGTCCTTCAGACCCTGTGGGTTGTGCTCCCACCGCTCGACGTAGTTCCAGAACGTCTCGACGTAGCGATAGCCGACCGCCGAGGCCTCGTCGATGGAGCGAATGAAGTTCTCCGCGCCGTTCCAATCCGGCCGGGTGTCGACGGTGATGCCGACTGTGATGTCGGCGCTGGCGGCCGCCCAGCTCGTGGAGGCGATGAGGCTCGGTAGAGCGAGGCCTGCCGCGACGAACTCACGCCGAGTGATCCGATACATGGTGACCTCCTCATTTTCGAGCCGCCTCGACGAGCGCGCGTGCCTTGTCGAGCTCGAGTCCGCCGTCGAATTCGAGCTCGACGGGCTTGCCGTTCAACGTAAACCACACCCCCGACATCTTGCCGGTCTGCTTGTCGAAAGCCACGGCAGACACGATCGCATCTCCGGGGCCTTTTCAGGAAGTCGCTGTGAGCCGCTGGCACAGGTCTTTGCCGGTGAGCTCCTGCGCCGCCGGGAGCGCGGCCACGGTCATCGTGAGGGCGGCAGCGGCCCATGCTCGTCGAACGCTCGAGGTCATCGTCACGGCGGTCCTTTCAGGGGGCCGAGCCGGCCCGGCCGAACGGTCGAGCTTTCCAGGGCCGGGCCTGCTCGCGAATGGTAAACTGAAAGCCGCGATTACCTCACCCTATGGGGGCGACTTGGCTTCGACGGGGATGCGGGATCGTGGAATGCGTGTCGAGGGCCACCTCCTCGTAAATCCGATGGAAACCAACGTAACTGCGAACGCAGACTACGCTCTCGCTGCTTAATAACCAGTGAGCGGTCGCCCCGAGAACGCCTGCGGCTCGGGGATGACCGTCATTTAGCAGGCTGGCTGCCGCGTGCCGCTCTGACGCGCGGTGGTGAGAAATATCGGAGATGGCGGCCGGGGCGCTTGGCCCCGTTCCAAACCGGTCGCGACATCAGAATGGGGACACACACGTAGGATTCTGCGACGACGTGTTCTCGGACGCGGGTTCAACTCCCGCCGCCTCCACCACTTGCGCTTCGCGCAAGTGGTGTTCGTCGGCAGTCGTTTAGGCTTCGAACGACGGCCTTCGGCCGTCCTTCTCGGCACAACTCCCGCCACTGTGCCCTCGCCATCGCGCTTCGCGCTCGGCATCCCCGCAACTCCCGCGAGCCAGGACCGACGATCGGCAAGAATGTCGAGCGATTCAGCCCGATTGTCCCGCGCCTCCACTATTTTCTCCAACACGGCCATCCGGCCGTGGGGTTCTGGCGTCGCGACTGCTGGAAGCTTGGCCAACGCTGTGCGCCGGACCAGCTTCACTACTTGCGTGGGTCCGGCTTTAGCCGGACCAT
>DAINCF010000255.1:0-10037 GCA_036732565.1 Vicinamibacterales bacterium | reverse complement strand
GACCCCACGCCTGCCAAGACGCAACAACCGTACGTGGGGTCCGCCTTCAGGCGGACCAGGGCCGGCCAAAGCCGGCCCCCACATACCATCGCTGCTGATGGCGGCTACTCCAGTAGAGCCGCCTTCAAGTAGTCTCTGTTCATCCTCGCGATGTTCGAGATCGAAATCTCTTTCGGGCACACCGCTTCGCATTCGCCTTCGTTCGAGCAGCTCCCGAAGCCTTCCTCATCCATCTGTTCGACCATTCGCACGACGCGGCGTGTGCGTTCGGCCTCGCCTTGTGGCATCAGGCCGAGGTGGGTGATCTTGGCAGACGTGAAGAGGTGGGCCGCGGCATTCTTGCACGCCGCCACACACGCGCCGCAGCCGATGCATTGCGCCGAGTCCATCGCCTGATCGGCGACGTCTTTCGGTATCGGGATCGCGTTACCGTCCGGCGCGCCGCCGACGTTCATCGACACATAGCCACCGGCGGCGATGATCCGATCGAGGGCGCCGCGATCGACGACGAGGTCCTTGAGAACTGGAAACGCGCGCGCGCGGAACGGCTCGACGACAATCGTGTCGCCGTCACGGAAGCGCCGCATGTGGAGCTGGCACGTCGTCGCGCCCGGATCCGGCCCGTGCGGAATCCCATTGATCACGCAGCCACAACTCCCGCAGATGCCCTCGCGGCAGTCGGAGTCGAACGCGATCGGTTCCTGGCCGGTGCGGATGAGGTCCTCGTTCACCACGTCCAGCATCTCGAGGAACGACATGTCCGGATGGATGTTCTTCGCGACGTAGTCGACGAGCCGACCCGACTGATCCGGCCCGCCCTGTCGCCACACTTTCAACTTCAGCGTCATCGCCATCTGTAGCCCTCGGCCGGCCTGAAGGCCGGCCGCTACGAAAACCGTACGCCACCAAGAACCGTACGCAGGGGCCGCCCTTTAGGGTGGCCCATCACTTGTAGCTTCGCTGCGTCGGATGCACTTCCTCGAACACCAGCGGCTCGCTGTGCAAGGTCGGCGCCTGGTCGACGCCGTTGAACTGCCACGCCGCCGCATAGGTGAAGTGCTCGTCGTCCCGCAACGCCTCGCCGTCCGGCGTCTGGAACTCCTCGCGGAAGTGGCCGCCGCACGACTCGGTGCGATGGAGCGCGTCCAGCGCCATCAGCTCCGCGAACTCCATGTAGTCGGCCACGCGCCCCGCGTAGTCGAGATTGGGGTTGAGGTTGTTCGGATCACCCGGCACGGTGACGTCTTGCCAGAACTCGTCGCGTAGCGTCTGGATGCTCGCGACTGCCGTCCGCAATCCGGCCTCGTTTCGCGCCATGCCGACGTGATCCCAGCAGATGGCGCCGATGGCACGGTGGAACTCGCGGACCGTCCGCCGGCCCTTGACGGCGAGCACGCGGTCGATCCGCTGCTGGGCCGCGACACGCGCTTCGTCAACCGCTGGATGCGTGTCGGCGATCGGTGGCAACGACGTGCCGCCCAAGTAGTTCGCCACCGTGTACGGTGCGATGAAGTAGCCGTCCGCGAGGCCTTGCATCAGCGCGCTCGCACCGAGGCGATTGGCGCCGTGATCCGAGAAGTTGGCTTCCCCGAGCACGAACAGGCCGGGAATCGTGGACATCAGGTTGTAGTCGACCCAGAGTCCGCCCATCGTGTAGTGGACGGCGGGGTAGATGCGCATCGGTGCTTGGTAAGGATCCTCGTCCGTGATGCGCGTGTACATGTCGAACAGGTTTCCGTACCGGGCACGGATGGTGTCATCCCCGAGCCGCTTGATGGCGTCGCCGAAGTCGAGAAACACCGAGAGGCCGGTCCCACCCACGCCGCGCCCCTCGTCGCACACCCCCTTCGCCGCCCGCGACGCGACATCACGAGGCACGAGGTTGCCGAAGCTGGGATAGCGCCGCTCGAGGTAGTAGTCGCGATCCGCGTCGGGGATCTGAGCCGGCGGGCGCTTGTCGCCCTTGTTCTTCGGCACCCAGACACGGCCGTCGTTGCGCAGGCTCTCGGACATCAGCGTGAGCTTGGATTGGTGGTCGCCGCTGACCGGGATGCAGGTCGGATGAATCTGCGTGAAGCACGGGTTGGCGAAGAAGGCGCCCCGCTTGTGCGCCCGCCACGCGGCGGTGACGTTGGAGTTCACCGCGTTGGTCGAGAGGTAGAACACGGTGCCGTAGCCGCCGGTGCAGAGCAGCACCGCGTGCCCCAGATGGGTCTCGAGCTCCCCGGTGGTCAGGTTGCGGCAGACGATCCCGCGTGCCTGACCGTTGACCATCACGAGATCCAGCATCTCGCGCCGCGGGAACAGACGGACGGTCCCGGCGTCGACCTGCCGCATCAGCGACTGATAGGCACCGAGCAGGAGCTGCTGTCCGGTCTGCCCGCGGGCGTAGAAGGTCCGCGACACCTGCGCGCCGCCGAACGATCGGTTGTCGAGCAGCCCGCCGTACTCGCGGGCGAAAGGCACGCCCTGTGCCACGCACTGGTCGATGATGTTCACCGACAACTGCGCCAGCCGATAGACATTCGCCTCGCGCGCGCGATAGTCGCCACCCTTGATGGTGTCGTAGAACAGCCGATAGACGCTGTCGCCGTCGTTGCGGTAGTTCTTCGCGGCGTTGATCCCGCCTTGCGCCGCAATACTGTGCGCCCGGCGTGGGCTGTCGTGAATGCCGAAGACGTCGACCTGATAGCCGAGCTCACCGAGCGACGCTGCCGCGGAGGAGCCGGCGAGGCCGGTCCCGACGACGAGCACGCGGTACTTGCGCCGGTTCGCCGGGTTGACGAGCTTGTTCTCGAACTTGCGACGGTCCCACTTGTCCGCGAGCGGACCGCCAGGAATCCTTGAGTCAAGAGTCATGGTGGTCCTCACGAGCGCCCGGCAAGAAGCGTGTAAATCGGCAGGACGAAGAACCCTCCTGCGATCACGACCGCCAGCACGCGGCCCAGCATCAGAATGCGCGGCGTCCACGTCGGGTGGTCGATGCCGAACGACTGGGCGGCACTGGAGAGGCCATGCCAGAGATGCAGGAAGATGATCGCCATGCACGCCAGGTAGAACGCAACGTAGGCTGGGTGCCGGAACACTTCCATCTGCAAGCGATACAGATCCCGAATCCCCGTCGGTGTTTCGTAATAGTGCCCGAACTTGAACGTCGCCAGATGCGTGACGACGAACAGCAGGATGATCGTGCCGGTGACGATCATCGTCGACGAAGCCACCGACTTGCGACTCCGTGCGCTCTTGGTCTTGGCCCACGTCCGCTTCGCGTAGCGCGCGGGGCGTGCGGCCTGGTTGGTGACGACCATCCAGACCGTTTTGATGACATGCAGCAAGAACACCGCGAGCAGCCCCGCCTCGGCGACGTACACCAGCGGGTTGCTGATAAGGCGATGCGAGTATTCGTTGAACGCGTCCGGGCCGACGATGAAGAGCAGATTTCCGCTGAGGTGCGCGATCAGAAAGACGAACAGGCAGAGACCCGAGAACGCGATGAGGAGCTTCGTACCAACCGATGATGACAACGCATGAAGGCGTCTCGACGACATAGGATGATCCGATCCATTTTAACGAATTGACACTCCCAGCGGCGGGCCACTACGATTTGGGGTCGCATTCACCGTGAAAATCCACGAGTATCAAGCCAAAGCCATTCTTGCCCGTCATGGTGTGCCGATCCCCCGTGGAGAGGTCGCCTTCAATCCGCAGGAGGCCGCCGAGATCGCTCGGCGCCTCGGCGGGTCCATCGTCGTCGTCAAAGCGCAGATTCACGCAGGAGGCCGCGGCAAGGCCGGTGGCGTGAAGCTCGCGAAGTCGGCCGACGAAGCCGAGGACTTCGCCAAGGCGCTCATCGGACACACGCTGGTGACCATCCAGACCGGCCCGAGCGGACAGCGTGTGTCGCGCCTGCTGATCGAAGAGGGCCTCGCCATCGCACGCGAGCTCTACCTCTCAATCGTCATCGATCGATCCACCCGCCAACCGGTGCTGATGGTCAGCGCCGCCGGCGGCATGGACATCGAAGAGGTGGCGGCGAAGACGCCGGAGCAGATTCACCGGGAATACATCGATCCCGCCGTTGGCCTCGTGCCGTTCCAGGCACGCAAGCTGGCGTTCGCGCTCGGCCTCGAGGGCGCCTCGGTCGGCAAGGCCAGCAAGATGATGCTCGCGCTCTACACCGCGTTCGTTGCCACCGACGCGTCGCTGCTCGAGATCAATCCGCTCATCGTCACCAAGGACGGATCGCTGCTCGCGCTCGACGCCAAGATGAACTTCGACGACAACGCGCTCTATCGCCAAGGCGACCTGCGCGATCTCCGCGATCTCAGCGAAGAGGATCCCCTCGAGGTCGAAGCGTCGAAGTTCTCGCTCAACTACATCCGCCTCGACGGCACCATCGGCTGCATGGTCAACGGTGCTGGCCTGGCCATGGCGACGATGGACATCATCAAGCTCGCGGGTGGAGAGCCGGCCAACTTCCTGGACGTCGGAGGCGGCGCCAACGCGGAGCAGATCCGGAACGCCTTCAAGATCCTGATGTCGGACACCAACGTGAAGGCCGTGCTCATCAACATCTTCGGCGGCATCCTGCGCTGCGACGTGCTGGCGGCGGGCGTCATCGCGGCGGTGAAGGAGCTCGGCGTGCCGGTGCCGATCGTCATCCGCATGAAGGGCACGAACGTCGAGGAAGGCAAGCGCATGCTGGCGGAGAGTGGATTGAACTTCACCACCGCGGACGTGATGAGCGAGGCGGCCGAGAAGGTCGTGACGTTGGCGCGAGCCTAAATGGATTGCACCGCTTTAGCGGTGCCGGGAGCGGAGCGACCTAGGATGGCTGTATTGCTCGATCAGAACACCAGGCTCATCGTTCAAGGCCTGACCGGACGCGAAGGGACCTTCCACGCCAAAGCCGCGGCCGCCTATCACACCAACGTCGTGGGCGGAGTAACGCCGGGCAAAGGCGGAACGACTCATGAGGGCTGGCCGGTGTTCGACACGGTGGCTGGGGCAGTCCGTGAGACCGGCGCGAACGCATCGGTCATCTTCGTGCCGCCGCCGGCGGCGGCCGACGCCATCATGGAGGCCGCGGATGCCGGCGTGCCGTTGGTCGTGTGCATCACCGAGGGCATCCCGACCATCGACATGATGCGGGCGCTGACGTTCTTGAAGAGCCGCCCGGACACCCGGCTCATCGGTCCGAACTGTCCGGGCATCATCTCACCGGGCAAGGGCAAGGCGGGGATCATTCCGGCCAACATCTGCAAGGAAGGTCGCATCGGCATCGTGTCCAAGAGCGGCACGCTGACCTACGAGGCCATCGATCAGTTGACGCTGCGCGGGCTCGGGCAATCCACGTGTATCGGCATCGGCGGCGATCCGCTCATCGGCACGAGCCACATCGATGCGCTGAAGCTGTTTGCCGACGACCCCGATACCGACGCGGTCATCGTCATCGGCGAGATCGGCGGCTCGGCCGAGGAAGAAGCCGCCGAGTGGATCAAGGTCCACTTCAAGAAGCCGGTCGTCGGCTTCATCGCCGGGCAGACTGCTCCGCCGGGACGCCGCATGGGCCACGCCGGCGCCATCATCGCCGGCGGGAAGGGCACGGCGGCGGAGAAGATGGCGGCCCTCAGCGCCGCCGGCGTCATGGTGGTGAAGAGCCCCGCCGACATGGGCCAAGCCGTGGTCGACCTGGTCGGGAAGTGAGAGCCTCCGCCAGCATCGTCGGCACCGAGGTCGTAAACGTATAATCGATCGGATATGGAACGTACGTTTGCGATCATCAAACCGGATGCGGTCCGCGGCGAGAAAACGGGACAGATTCTTGCCCGCATCGAGGAGGCCGGTTTTCGCGTCGTCGCGCTGCGCCTGCAACACCTGACGAAAGTCGAGGCGGAAGGCTTCTACCACGTGCATGCCTCCAAGCCGTTCTTCGGCGGGCTGACGGAGTTCATGTCGTCCGGTCCCTGCATCGTGATGTGCCTCGAGGCGCCGGACGCGATCAAGAAGTGGCGAGACCTGATGGGCGCGACGGATCCGGCGAAGGCGGCGCCCGGCACGCTGCGCAAGGACTTCGGCGCGTCGATCGACAACAACGCGACCCACGGGTCGGATGCGCCGGAGACGGCGGCGTTCGAGCTCGGCTACTTTTTCCGCGGGCTGGAGCTGCGATAGCAACGGCCCTGCATCCCGCCATGGGACAGCTGCTCCTGATCGTCGGGCTGCTCATTGCGTCGATTGGCGGCGCCATCATGCTTGGCCTGCCGCTCGGACGTCTGCCCGGCGACATCGTGATTCGGCGCGACAGCTTCACGTTCTATCTGCCGATCGCCACCTGCATCGTGATCAGTCTCGTGCTGACGTTGATAGGAACGTTTCTTCGCAGGTAGCGGCGGTCGTGAACCGCCCCTACGAGACCGACCAACCTATGGCCATCAAGAGTGACCGCTGGATCCGGCGCATGGCGCTCGAGCACGGGATGATCGAGCCGTTCGAGGATCGTCAGGTGCGCGAAGGCGTGGTGTCGTTCGGGCTGTCGTCGTACGGCTACGACATTCGCGTCGCGGACGAGTTCAAGGTGTTCACCAATCTCTTCAACACTGTGGTGGACCCCAAGGCGTTCGACCCACGCTCGTTCGTCGACATGAAGGGCGACTGCATCGTGCCGCCGAACTCCTTCGCCCTGGCGCGCACCATCGAGTACTTCCGCATCCCGCGCGACGTGCTCACGGTCTGCCTCGGCAAATCCACCTACGCGCGCTGCGGCATCATCGTCAACGTGACGCCGTTCGAGCCCGAGTGGGAAGGGCACGTGACCATCGAGATCTCGAACACGACGCCGTTGCCGGCGAAGATCTACGCCAACGAAGGCATCGCCCAGGTGGTGTTCTTCCAGAGCGACGAGCCGTGCGAGGTGTCGTATCGCGACAAGAAGGGCAAGTACCAGTCGCAGCGCGGCGTCACGCTGCCAAAGATCTGAGGATGATCCGCGCATTCAAGGGCACGACTCCGACAGTTGACCAGACTGCCTACATCGACCAGAGCGCGCAGGTCATCGGCGACGTGACGATTGGCGCTGAATCCTCGGTGTGGATGAACGTCGTCATACGCGGTGATGTGCATCGCATCCGCATCGGCAGGCGTTCGAACGTCCAGGATCTGACGATGGTGCATGTGATGCGGGAGACGCATCCGACGACCATCGGCGACGAGGTGACGATCGGGCATTCCGCGGTGATTCATGGCTGCACCATCGAAGATCGGGTGCTGATCGGGATGACGGCTGTGCTCCTGAACGGCGTGCATATTGGCTCCGACTCGGTGGTGGCGGCGGGCACCCTCATCACGGAAGGCACGCGGATTCCGCCGCGCTCGCTCGTGATGGGCCGGCCAGGCAAGGTGAAGCGCGAGCTGAACGACGAAGAGGTCGCCGAGATTCGCTGGTACGCCGACAACTACGTCCGCTACCGCCTCGACTACATGGTCTGAAGCATGAGCGGCACCCAACCCGCCCGCGGGATGCGGGACTTTCTTCCGGAGGACGTGCGTCGCCGCCAGTACGTGATCGGCGTCATCGCCGACGTGTATCAGCGCTACGGTTTCGAGCCGCTCGAGACCCCTGCCGTCGAGAACATCGAGACGCTGCTGGGGAAGTACGGCGAAGAAGGCGACAAGCTGATCTTCAAGATTCTCAAGCGCGGGGAAGGCGCGCAGAGCGGCGAGGCCGACCTCGCGCTGCGCTACGACTTGACGGTGCCCCTTGCCCGCGTCGTCGCCGAGTATCGCGCGAGGCTGCCGAAGTTCTTCAAACGCTATCAAGTGCAGCCCGTCTGGCGCGCCGATCGCCCACAGAAAGGGCGGTTTCGTGAGTTTTACCAGTGCGACGTGGATGCAATCGGTTCGACGTCGATGCTCGTGGAGGCCGAGTTGCTCAGTGCGGCGGCCGACGTCTTCGAGCGCCTCACGTTTCCGAACTTCAAGATTCGGCTGAATCACCGCTTGGCGTTGGCGGGCATTCTCGATGCTGCAGGAGTGCCCGCAGCAAACCATGGCGATGCGCTGGTGGCTCTCGACAAACTGGACAAGATCGGGCCCGATGGCGTCACTAGGGAGTTTGCCGAACGGGGCATTGCCGCGGCGTCGGCCCAGCAACTGCTGGACCTGTTCGCCGGCATGGAGCCGGAGAACGATGCGCGTCTCGCAAGGATGCGCGCGCATATCGGCGGGCACGAGGCGGGGCAGCAGGGGATTTCAGAGCTGACGCGCATTCTCGAACTGACCTCACACAGGAGCGCGGGCCCGCACATTGCGATTGAGCCGAGCCTGGCGCGCGGTCTGTCGTACTACACCGGTCCCGTGTATGAGATCACCGTTCCCGAGCTGTCAGGAAGCCTCGGTGGTGGTGGGCGGTACGACAACTTGATCGGCATGTTCCTCGGAAACGAGATTCCCGCGACCGGCATCTCGCTCGGACTCGAGCGGATTCTCGTCGTGATGGGCGAACGCGGGATGTTTCCCGACCAGCTCGCGACCACGCCGGCAGATGTGCTGGTCACACTCTGGAACGCCGACCGTGCCTCCGATAGCCTCGCTATGGCGGCAGAGCTGCGCAGCGGGGGCCTGCGGGTGGAAGTCTATCCGGAGGCGGACAAAGTCGGCAGGCAGTTCAAGTACGCTTCCGATCGCAACATTCCGTTCGTCGTCGTCGCGGGTGACGATGAGGCGGCGCGCGGGGAAGTGTCGGTGAAAATCCTCACGAGCGGCGAGCAGCAGGCCGTGCCGCGCGCGGAGGCGGCGGCGTTCATCAAGAGTCGAAGGTCCGCCTGAAGGCGGATTCCAACGTACGAATGGATCCGGTTCCCAATCGCGGGCTCGCGCCTGGCTTGACCGGACCCAGTCCGTCTGTTAGCATGCAGGAGCAAGTTAAACTCCTGTTACACAAGGAGATACGCGAATAAGTACGGCGTCCATGCGAAAGATTGCGGTGCCCGACAGCGGCATCGAGACGCTCTTTGGGTCGCTCGACGAGAACCTGCGCCACCTCGAGACGTTGTTTGGCGTGCGCATCCGGACCCAGGGGCACGAGGTGATGGTCGAAGGCGACGCCGACGACACGGCGGCCGTGGTTCGACTGTTCGGACAGCTCACATCGCTTCTCGAAGACGGGCATCCACTGGCACCTCGCGACGTCAAGACCGCGGCCGAGCTCATCGCCCGGACGCCGGACCTGGACCTCCGCGACCATTTTCTGAAAGACGGCCAGCTTCGGCAGGCCGGCAAACGCCGTATCACCCCGAAATCGCCGAATCAGCGCCTCTATCTGGAGGCCATCGACAGCTACGACATCGTCTTCGGCATCGGCCCGGCGGGGACCGGCAAGACCTATCTGGCGATGGCGCAGGCCGTGAGCTACCTGCTGGCCAAGAAGGTGAGCCGGATCATCCTGGCGCGCCCGGCGGTCGAAGCGGGGGAAAAGCTCGGATTTCTCCCGGGGGACCTGCAGGAAAAGGTGAACCCCTACCTGCGTCCGCTATACGATGCGCTCTACGACATGATGGAGCTCGAGAAGGCGGAGCGCTTGCTCGAGCGCGGCACCATCGAGGTGGCGCCCATCGCATTCATGCGCGGTCGCACCTTGAACGATGCGTTCGTGATCCTCGACGAAGCGCAGAACACGACTGCCGAGCAGATGAAGATGTTCCTGACACGTCTCGGGTTCGGCTCGAAGGCCGTGGTCACGGGGGACATCACGCAGATCGACCTGCCGACCGGGCGAACGTCCGGGCTGGTCGAGGCGATGCAAGTAGTGGGGCGCGTCGAAGGCATTCGGTTCGTCTACTTCGACGAACGCGACGTCGTGCGTCACAAGCTCGTACAGGCCATCGTCAAGGCCTACGAAGCGCACGCGAGTCGATTGCCGTCCGCGCGTCAACCCGCCTGATCCTTCTCATGGCCACAGCAGACTCACGCCGGGCGGGCCGGCTGTCGGTCGCGGTCGCCACGCCGGATAGCCCGAAAGCCAGCACGCGTGGCCTGGC
>DAINCF010000254.1:0-10041 GCA_036732565.1 Vicinamibacterales bacterium | reverse complement strand
TGAGTCGGCCGCGGTGACCGTCTCCATCACGGTGAACGCGGTCAGTGACGTGCCCACGATCACGGTCGCGGGCGGCGGCCAGTGCCTCAGCGACAACAGCGGTCGGATCACTTTCGCTATCGCGGATGTCGACACACCGGCCGCAAGCCTGACGCTCGGTGCCAGTTCGTCGAACGCGCAGCTGGTCCCCAACAGCAACATCACGTTCGGCGGCGCAGGCGCTACGCGCACCGCAACGATCACCACGGTAAACGGTCGGACGGGCAGCGCGAGCCTTACGATCAGCATCGGCGACGGGCTTTCGACCAGGACCACCATCGTCGCGGTCGCGGTCGCCGGCAACGGCAATGACACGCTGACTGGCACCGACGTCGCCGACATGCTGTTTGGCCAGAATGGCGATGACCGGCTGATCGGGGGCGGCGGCAACGATGTGCTGTGCGGCGGCCGGGGCAACGACACCCTGACGGGCGGCGCGGGCGCCGACGCCTACAGCGGCGGACAGGGCGTGAACACCGCCACGGACTTCACTCCGGCTCAGGGGGACACGCACGACGGCACCGTGCCGTAACGATCGCGAGTGGCGAGCGACAGACGGGACTGAGAGGCCGCTTAGCCGGTGATGACATGAGCAGGCGTGGGGTCCGGCTTTAGCCGGACCATCCCTCCGTGGCCTCTCGGTCCGCCGCCGCGATGGGATCGGCGCGGCGAACGGTACGTAGTTTCACCTACACGAATTGCGGGGTTTGCGTACCCAAGTCGCGTAGTTGCCACGATTCACAGCCCCTCGCATTTCTCCCATGATGCCATCGGTCTGATGACCGCCTCGCAATTGCGAGCGGCGAAGACAGGAGGTTCTGTTCGATGGAAGCACGTACAGCGGTTCTTCGTGGCTTTGCAGCCATTGGAATGTTGGTCGCTCTGGCGGCACGGCCAGCTCAGGCCGCCGACATCAGCGTCAATTCCCTCGCCGACGGGTCGGTGGTGGGGGTCTGCACCCTGCGCGATGCCGTCGCGGCCGCCAATACCGATCTCGCCGTCAACGGCTGCACGGCAGGCTCGGGGCCCGACACCATTTCGTTCGGCGTCAGTGGCACGATCACGCTGACCAGCCAGTTGACGATCGTGTCGGGGTCCATCGTCACGGTCGACGGCAGCGGTCAGGCGCTGACCATCAGCGGGAACAACGCGACGCGCGTGATGTCGGTGCCGTCGGGCGCCACGCTCCACCTGCAAGATTTGACGTCACCCAGGGCAGAGCCTCACAACCGACGCTTGGCGGCGGCGTGGCCGTATTCTCTGGCGGCGCACTGAGCGTCCGCAGAACTACCTTTGCCAATAATTTCGCGGAGGATGGAGGGGCCATCTATGACTCCGGCACCGTCGACGTCATCGACAGCACCTTCTCCGGCAACTCAGGACGGTATAGCGGTGGCATTTCCGTGGCCACGAGTGCAAACGGCCTCTTGACCGTCGTCAACAGCACGTTCTCCGCCAACAGCGGAGGGGCCCTGGTGAACGGCAGGACGGCGACCATCATCAACAGCACGTTTTCCGGCAACAACGGCGGCGGCATTCTCAACTACGGCACGCTGAACCTCGCGAACACCATCGTCGCCAATAGCACCTCGGGAGCCGAGTGCATCAATGCCGTCGGCACTTCCACCGGCACCATCAATCCTTCTGGTGTCAACCTGATCGAAGACGGCTCCTGCGCCGTGCCAGGCGCCCTGACCGGCGACCCGCAACTCGGCTTACTCGAAGACAACGGCGGACCGACGAAGACATTTGCGTTGACGGCCGCGAGCGCGCTCGCCATCGACCAGGGCGACCACACCGTGTGCGCCAGCTACGCCACCGATCAACGGGGCGCGCCTCGCGAGGTGGATGGCGACGTCAACGGCACCGCAGCCTGCGACCTCGGTGCCTATGAGCTCGGCCCGTGGACGGAAACCGAAGGCTCGTTCACATCGCTCGTCGTCACCCACACGGCGGACACCGACGACGGGGTGTGCGATGCCGACTGCTCGCTGCGCGAGGCGCTCGCGGTCGCCACCGCGGACGCGGGAGCGGAGACGATCACGTTCGTCATCCCCACGAGTGATCTGGGTTATGACGCTGCGACCGACGCCTACACCATTGCGCTGACGGGCCCATTGAACGTAACCGGGGGCAAGGTGACGGTGACCGGACCGGGCGCGGCTCGCCTGGCGATCTCCGGAAACCACGCGGTTCGTATCTTCGCCCTTGCCAATGCGGACGTGACGCTCGCGGAACTCACCATTCGAGACGCCTTTCACGACGGCCTCCATGACACGAGGGGTGCCGCCATCGACAGCACGCAGAGCATCCTGACCGTGGTGAGCAGTCAGTTCGTCGAGAACGGAGGCGACTTCTACTCCAATGGTGGCATCCGCGCGGTTGGTGGCGTGCTGAACGTCAGCAACACGCTCTTCGTCAGAAACAGTGGGAACAAGGAAGGTGGTGCCATCGAGCTAAAGAGCGGAGCGGTCGCCAACGTTGCCAACAGCACGTTCTCCAACAACAGCGGAAATGCCGGTGGGGCGTTGTACGTGGAGAGTGGCACGACGATGAACCTTTCCAGCAGCACGCTGTTTGGCAACGGCAGTGGAAGCGGGAAATGGGGCCTCTCCGTCCGTGGCACGATGACCATGCGCAATTCGATTCTGACCCAAGGAAGTCCGCTTTGTCTCCTCGCTGGAGGCACGCTGACCGGGACCAACAACCTGATCGACGACGACAGTTGTGGCAACGACCCTACGTTCCGCCTGGGCGCGGTCACGAATTTCGATGCGACGCTGCAGAACAACGGCGGCCCGACCGAGACGCACGCGCTGCTGACTGGCAGTAACGCCATCAACTCCGTACCCGCGGGTCAATGCACCTTCCTGAGCAGCGGCACAAATCCGCTCTTCGCCAACGGCGCGGCGATCCCGACTGACCAGCGCGGCGTCGCCCGCCCGCAAGGCGCCACCTGCGACATCGGCGCCTTCGAGTACGCGAATCAGGCGCCGGTCGCGACCCCGGACCCGTACAGCACCGACGAGGACACGACCCGTATCGTGGCGGCTCCCGGCGTGCTCGCGAACGACACGGATCCGGAAGCCGGCGCGATGACCGCCATCCTCGTGAGCGGCCCGGCGCATGCCGCTGCGTTCACGCTCAACAGCGACGGCTCGTTCAGCTACGCGCCGGCCGCCAACTACAACGGGCCCGACAGCTTCACCTACAAGGCGCGCGACGCCGTTGGCGCCGAATCGAACACCGTGACGGTGAACCTCACGGTTGCCGCGGTCGACGATCTGCCCACGATCGCCGTCGTCGGTGGCGGGCAATGTATCGGTGACAACGCGGGCCGTATCACGCTCGCCCTCACCGACCTCGACACACCCGCGGCCAACCTGACGCTTGGGTCGTCAACTGCGTCGATCGTCTCGAGCGTGGCGTTTGGCGGCGCGGGGGCGACTCGGACGGTGACCATCACCACCAACAAGAGCGGGAGCGCCACGTTGACGCTCAGCGTCAGCGACGGTCACTCGACGGCGACGACAACGGTCGGCGTACGGGTCGGTGGCAACGGCCAGGACACACTCACTGGCACCGATGGCGCCGACATCCTCTTCGGGCAGAACGGCGACGACCGGCTGATCGGCGGCGGCGGTAGCGATGTGCTGTGCGGCGGTCGCGGCAACGACACGTTGACAGGTGGCCTCGGCGCCGACGGCTTCAGCGGTGGGCAGGGGACGGACACCGCCACGGACTTCACTCCCGCGCAAGGGGACACAACCGACGGCACCGTGCCGTAACGATCGTGGGTCCGGCTTTAGGCGGGTCAGGTCCGCCTGAAGGCGGACCCCACGCCGCCGTCTTAAGCCTGCCGGGCCAGCGACGGCGCGACAGACCGGACTGAGAGGCCGCTCACTCCGTGGGCCTCTCGGCCCCACCGTGGCGTCATGAGCAGGCGTGGGGTCCGGCTTTAGCCGGACCATCCCTCCGTGACCTCTCGGTCCGCCGCCGCGATGCGATCGGCGCGGCGAACTGTACGTAGTTTCACCTACACGAATTGCGGGTTTTGCGTACCCAGATCGCGTAGTTCCCACGATTCACAGCTCCTCAAACTTTTCGGATGATGCCATCGGTCTGACGACCGCCTCGCAGGTTGCGAGCGGTGAAGACAGGAGGGTTCTGTTCCATGGACGCACGCTCACCGGTTCATATTCGACACCTTATCGCAGCGCTCGTGATGTCCGTGGTGCTGATGGCGCGGCCGGCGCAGGCCGCTGGCATCATCGTCAACTCGCTCGCCGACGGGTCGGTGGTGGACGCCTGTACGTTGCGCGATGCCGTCGCGGCCGCCAACACCGACCTCGCCGTCAACGGGTGCACGGGAGGCGCCGGTTCCGACTCCATCACCTTCGGCGTCAGCGGTACGATCACAGTCACGTCGTCTCTGACCGTGAATCAGGCGACCTCGCTCACCATCGACGGCAGCGGTCAGGCGGTGACCATCAGTGGCGGCGGCACCACGGGCGTGATCGTGATGCAAACGAGCGCCATCCTTCATCTCGAGAGCCTGACTATATCCAACGGCAATGCGGCGAATGGAGGTGCGGTCAGCGTACCGGCCACATCCGTCGGCAGGCTCAGCGCCAACCGCACTACGTTTTCTCACAACCACGCGAGTGGCCGGGGCGGTGCTATTGATACTCTAGGCCCCGTCACCATCAGCAACAGCACGTTTGTCGGGAACACCGCTCTCGATGGCGCCGCGATTTTCGCTTTCATGTTCAGCCGGGTGACGGTGGTCAATAGCACCTTCTCGGCCAACGTTGCGGACAACTCGGGCGGCGGTATCTTCATTTGGAAATCCGGGCCAGCGCCGACGATTATCAACAGCACCTTCTCCCACAACAAAGCGGCCACTGGCGCTGGCGTTACCGTGCAAGGGTCGCTGAACCTCGCGAACACGATCTTCGCCAACAGCGTCTCGGGCGGCGACTGCTACAACACCAACTCCGCCGGCACCATCAACGCGTCGGGCGTCAACCTGATCGAAGACGGGTCATGTGCAGTCTCCGGCGCTCTTTCCGGAGATCCGAAGCTCGACGCTCTCCTCGCCGACAACGGCGGCCGCACACAGACCCACGCGCTACTGCCAGGCAGTCCGGCCTTCAACGCCGGAGACAATGCGAGCGCCGTCGACGCCGGCAACAACCCGCTGCAGTTCGACCAGCGCGGTGAGGGCTTCGCGCGCATCCGAGGCGGCACCGTGGACATCGGCGCGTTCGAAGCGCCCGACGATGACGCGGACTCGGTGATCGACACCGGCGACAACTGCGTCGGCGTATTCAACCCGAATCAACTGAATACCGACGCCGATGGGCTCGGCGACGCCTGCGATCCGGATGACGACAACGACGGCGTTCCGGACGCGCAGGATACGTTCCCGTTGAATCCGAACGAATCGGTCGATAGCGACGGCGACGGCACGGGGAACAACGCCGACACCGACGACGACAACGACGGCGTCGCGGATGCGACGGACAACTGCGCGTTGATCGCCAACGCCGACCAGGCCGACACCGATCGCGACGGCATTGGCAACGTGTGCGATGACACGCCGAGCGGTGGGATCGAGGTGGTCTTCGTCAGCACGCGCGATTCCAACCCGTGGTGGCTGTTGAACCTCGAGATCTACGGCATGCGCGCCGACGGCACGGGTGTCGTCCGACTGACCACACATCCGGCTATCGACCTCGCGCCCGCGCTGTCGCCGGACAAGAGCCGGGTGTTGTTCACGTCGACGCGCACCAACAATCGCGCGGAAGTGTTCGTCATGAACGCCGACGGCAGCCTGGTGTGGCGGCTGACCACCAACTCGGCCATCGACGGTGCGGCGGTCTGGTCGCCAGACGGGACGCGCATCGCGTTCACCTCGACCCGCGACGGCAACGCCGAGATCTACACGATGAACGCCGATGGCAGCGGCGTGACACGCCTCACGCGTGATGGCAAGACGGACGTGAACCCCGCCTGGTCGCGCGACGGCCGCATAGCTTTTGCCAGCAACCGCAGCGGCAACTTCGAGATCTACTCGGTGCAGGCGGATGGCACCGATCTTCGCCGCTTGACGACGCACAAGGCCGAAGACGCGTGGCCGACGTGGTCACCTGACGGTACGAAGCTCGCGTTCACCTCGACCCGTGATGGCAACGCCGAGCTCTACGTGATGAACGCGAACGGCACCGCCCAGACACGGCTGACCAACCATCGCGCCATCGACGCGGAACCGTCATGGGGACCAACCAACTGGATTCTGTTCACGTCGACGCGGAGCGGGGCCACGAAGATCTACGCCGTCGATCCGACCACCGGCGTGGTGGTGCAACTCACGAATCCTCCGAGCGGCTTCGACCTGTCGCCGCACTGGTAAGGCGTCTCGTCGCCGAGGAGGTCACCTTGGGTGGCCTCCTCGGGTACTCGTATGGCGCTTCATCCACGCGTCGCGGGTGGCGCTTCAGGTGATCCACATGCTGTCTTTACTAATCGTGGACGACAACGACGAGATTCGTCGGATGCTGCGGGCCGTGGTGGCAGACGTCGCCGATCCCATTTACGAGTGTCACGACGGCAGTGAAGCCTGTGCCGCCTATGCACGGCACCGACCTGACTGGGTGCTCATGGACGTCGCGATGGCGCCGATGGACGGCATCACCGCGACGCGGCAGATCGTCCGGGAATTTCCCGCCGCGCGCATCGTGATCGTCACGCAGTACGACGACGTCCTGGTGCGGAACGCGGCGCAGGAGGCGGGGGCGTGCGGGTACGTCCCCAAGGACAACCTGCTCGAGGTCCGGCGATGGCTCGAGCCGCCTCTCTAGTTTCATGTGTCGACCCTTTGCCGTTGAAGCCCGAGACACGACGGGCTAGAGTTCGTCGCGAGCGCGCGGACGCGAATCTGGGTATCCGGCCTCTCAGCTCCCTCTTCGTCGCAGTATTGCTCCGCGCGCCCTCGGAGCAAGGCCGAAGCGGGGCTACTTCAGTACGTGAGCGACGAGCATGCGACGAACAGTTCTGATACTTCTGTCGCTGGGCGCTCTGGCGCCGGCGCACGTTGCGGGGCAGACGCTCGGCACGCACAAGGCGCTGGGCCACTATCAGCAGCTCGTCTGGCAGGATCAGCATGGACTGCCGCAAAACGGCGTCTCATCCATCTTGCGCACGACGGATGGCTACTTGTGGTTGGGCACCATCGAGGGCGCCGCTCGGTTTGACGGCGTACGTTTCGTGGTGTTCGACAACAGCAATACGCCTGAATTCAAGAGCAACCAGATCCTGTCCCTGGCCGAGGACCGTGCCGGCAGCCTCTGGCTGGGCGCGGTGAGCGGCGGTCTGACACGCTATACAGAGGGGCGCTTTCGCCTTTACACGAAGCAGGACGGCCTTTCCAGCGATTTCGTGCGCTCGCTGTTGGCAGATCGCGCCGGCAACGTTTGGATCGGCACACGCGGCGGAGGTCTGAACCTGTTCCGGGACGAGCGCTTCACGACCTACACGACGCAGGACGGATTGCCGAGCGATCAGGTTCTGACGCTGGCGGAAGGTCGGGACGGCAGCCTGTGGATTGGCACGAGCAGTGGGCTGGCGCGGTTCGAACAGGGGCGCTTTACGGTCTACACCACGCGGGATGGACTCCCGCACGACCGGGTGAACGCGCTGTGGCCGATCACACACGGCGATAGTGCCGGTGACCTGTGGGTCGGAACCGCGGGCGGACTGTGTCGGCTCAGACAAGGCCGCTGCATCGCGCCCGTCCAGGCCTTGCCCCAAGGATCGGTGACGGCGTTGTATGAAGACCAGAAGCACAATCTGTGGGCCGGAACCTCCGGCAATGGGTTGCTCCTGCTCGAGAACGGAGGGTTCACCCAGTACACGATGGGCGACGGCTTGCCGAGCGACACTGTACTGGCGCTCTACCAAGACCCGGAGGGAGATATCTGGGTTGGCACGGTCGATGGCGGCCTCTGTCAATTGCGCGAAGGGCGCTTCAGCGTCTACACGAAGGCGGACGGCCTGCCGCATGACTTCGCGACCGCCGTTTTCGAGGACTCGCAAGGGAGCCTCTGGGTCGGCACGAACAACGGAGTGGGCCGCTTCAAAGATGGCAAGATCACGGCCTGGACGGGCGGGCAGAGCCGGCCTGAGAACGATTCCATCACCGAAGATCGCGCGGGCAATCTCTGGCTGAGCGCCAGAGGACAGTTGACCCAGTTCCGCGACGGCCAATTCACGCGCTGGACGACCGCGCAGGGTGTGCCACATGAACCGGTCCGCGAGCTGCTCGGCGATCGCGCCGGTAGTCTCTGGATCAGCACACCGGGCCACGGGCTGGCGCGCTTTCGCGAGGGCCGCTTCCGCAGCTTTGACACGCGCGACGGTTTGGCAGACAACGAAGCGACTGCGTTGTACGAAAGCCGAGACGGCCAACTGTGGGTCGGCACCGTTAGCGGCAGCATCAGCCGCTTCGAGGCGGACACACAGCGCTTCACGACGTGGACAGTGAAAGACGGGCTGCCCGGCGATCAAGTGATGGCGTTTTATGCAGACCGCGCGGGCAGCCTCTGGGTCGCCACGAACGGTGGCGGCTTGCGACGCTTCAAAGATGGACGGTTCGTCCCCATCACCGTCAGAAACGGCCTATTCGACAACCGCACGTTTCAAATTCTCTCCGATACCGAAGATGACAGCGGCAATCTGTGGATGAGCAGCAATCGCGGCATCTTCCGCGTCAGCCTGCGCGAGCTGAACGATTTCGCTGAAGGCCGCGTCACGTCGGTGACGTCAGTTGCTCATGGCGTCGCCGACGGGATGCTCAGCCGTGAATGTAACGGCGCCAGCCCGGCAGGCTGGAAAACGCGGGATGGCCGACTCTGGTTTCCAACGGTCAAGGGCGTGGTGGCGATTGATCCAGCGCAGCGCAATACGCAGCCCTCGCTCGTCGCCATTGAAGGCATGAGGATTGACGACCAGGCCTTGGCGATTGACGCCTGGCAATCCGCAACCCGCAATCCGCAATCCTCACTCGAACTTCGTTCGGGCCAAGAAAACCTGGAGATCGAATACACCGGCATCAACTGGCGTCGCCCACAACAGATCCGCTTCAAATACCAACTGGCGGGTTTCAATCACGACTGGGTGAACGCCGGCACGCGGCGCACCGCATATTTTTCGAACCTGCCGCCAGGTGACTACACGTTCAAGGTGACCGCCGACAACGGCGAGGGCGTCTGGAACACGACGGACACATCCGTGCGCATCGTCGTGTTACCGCCGTTCTATCGCACCGGATGGTTCTTGACGCTGGCATTCTTGTCGGTGACGGGCGTGGTCTCCGCGGCGTTCAAGTACCGCATCAGTCAACTGGAACGGCGTCGGGCCGCGCAAGAAAGCTTCGCGCGCCAGCTGATTGATTCGCAGGAGCACGAGCGCCGCCGCATCGCCGCGGAGCTGCACGATAGCCTGGGCCAGCACCTGATCGTGATCAAGAACCGCGCGTTGCTGGGAGCGATGAAGAGCCTCGACGGCTCGAAGGAACAGTTCGACGAGATCTCCGCATCCGCGACGCAATCGATCGACGAGGTCAAGCAGATCGCCTACAACCTGCGGCCGTATCACCTGGACAAGCTGGGTCTTGCCACCTCGATCGAGGCTATGACCGAACGGATCGCCGCCTCGTCCGACATCGAGTTCACGGTCGCTGTTCGATCCCTGAACGGCGCCGTGGCGAAACACCAGGAGATCAACGTCTATCGCATCGTCCAGGAGTCGCTCAACAATATCGTCAAGCACTCCGGGGCTACGCGCGCCTCGATCGATATTGCCCATAGCGGACCCGAGCTCGTGATTACCATTGCCGACAACGGGAAGGGTTTCGATACCAAGGCCGCCAAGACCCCGACGATCGGCTCGGGGTTCGGCCTCGCCGGCGTGGCCGAGCGGGTCGGCATGCTCGGCGGCCGC
>DAINCF010000253.1:0-10064 GCA_036732565.1 Vicinamibacterales bacterium | reverse complement strand
CCCGGCGCGGCGGCGCCCTCGCGCGCGGGTTCCGCCGGTGGTCGCTGGCCATTGCCACACCCGCGACCCACGGTGGTGTAAATCACCCCGTCGACGAGGTTCAGGCTCCAATTGCGCGAGTACGGCGTCACGAACTCGGCGGTCATCTTGCGCTCGCCGGCGCCCAGCGTGAGACCGTACAGCCGGCCGTCCGCGGAGATCATATAGATGAGCCCGCTCGCCTTGTCGATCACCGGCGTCGCCGTGGACGTGTTCGTGCACAGCCAATTGGCGGGGGTCGCTGGCTCAACCGTCGTTTCGATCTTCCGTTGCCATGCGATCGCGCCGGTGCGCGCGTCGAGAGCGGCAAGCGTGTTCGATGCCGCGAGCGTGTAGACCAAGGTCTTCGTGCCTTGCGCGGTCCGTACGCCCTGCACGACGAGCGGCGCGGTGAGCATGGACGCGCCCGACTCGATGTCGAGCGGCACGTCCTTATCGATCTGCGCCTTCCACTTCAACTCGAGCTGGCCGACCGTCTTCTTCGACAGCTTGGACTCGGCGCGATTCCAACCGGTGCGCTCGGAATCCCCACCCCAGGTCAGCCACTCGTGAGACTTGGCCCCTTGTGCGTGTCCGACGTATGAGCACAAACACAGGCACGCGATCACTCCAAGCTTACGCATGAGGATTCCTCGAGCGTTGCGGGCCCCGCAAGGCGCACGCCACGATTGAATGCCGCACGTGGGGTCCGGCTTCAGCCGGACCTTCTGCGCTACGTCTCCTGCTGAACCGCCGCTCGCGACGGATCGATGAACAGCGCGGCGAGTGCGGCCAGGAGGCACAATCCGCTGCCGAGGATGAACGGCGGCGTCCACCCGTACAGCGTGGCCAGATAGCCAACCACGACCGCCGAGAGCGCGCCGCCGATGTTGCCGAACGTGTTCATGACGCCGGAGACCGATCCGCTGAAGTGATTGCCCACGTCGATGCAGATGGCCCACGACACCGCCACGGTCAGCTCCAAGCCCATGAGCGCCACGATCAGCCAGATCAGCGCCGTCGTCGGACTCTCGGAGAGGACGCCGGGCAGGAGGCTCACCGCGGCCACGAGGAAGCCGAACACGGAGACGCTGATGCGGCCGCGTCGATGTCCCCACTTGCGCGAGAAGTGATCCGACACCCACCCGCCAGCGGCGTTCGATACGGTGGCGGCCAGCAGCGGCAAGCTGGCGCCGATGCCGACCGTGAGCGCGGTGAGCTGCCGCGCTTCAACGAGGTAGGTCGGCAGCCACTGCAGGTAGACCCACAAGACGAACCCGTAGCAGAAATACATCGCGCAGAGCGCCCAGATGTCGCGACTGCGCAGGATGAGGCGCCACGGCACGGACTGCTTCTTCGTGTTCGGCACCTTCGGCAGCAAGCGCCGCTCGGCGTCGTTCGTCCACGGATGTTCCGCGGGTGTATTGCGGTAGTAGGCGTACCAAATCAGCGCCCACACACCCCCGAACACACCGAGCAGGTAGAAGACGATGCGCCAGTCCCAGCGCGTGAGCATCACCATCACGAGCGCGGGGCCGACGGCGCCGCCAAAGCGCGAGCCCGCGTGCTGGAATCCCTGTCCCCATGCGCGCTGATCCGACGGGAGCCATGGCACCAGCGCCCGCGACGCCGACGGGAATGCCGCCGCCTCGCCCGCGCCGAAGAAGCCGCGCGCAATCGCCAGCGAGACGGCGCCCGTGGCCAATCCGGTGACGGCGGTGAACAACGACCACCAGGCGATCGCGATGGCAAGCACGATGCGTGGACCGAAGCGATCGGCCAGCCATCCGCCGGGCACCTGCAGCAGCGCGTACGCCCAGTTGAAGGCGGACGCCGTCCAGCCCATCGTGATCTTGTCGAGACCGAACTCGGCCATGATCGTGGGCGTCGCCGCGCCCATGACCGAGCGATCGATGTACATGATGAACGCGATCACGAACGTGACGCCGAGCACGACGTGCCGCGAGGAGGTCGCGACGGCCGCATCGTCCGCCGACGAGGCCGTGGCGACGGACGGCGCGTCAGCGCCGGTAGTGGTGGACGATGAGTTCACGACGCGGTCCTTCAAGCGACAGGAGCGTATAGACGGCCTGTCAAGGTGTCAACAGAGCAATTGTCGGGTCACCTTCGCGCCCTCGGGTTACTCACGCGTGGAGGCGGCGGACACCGGCCCCCACGGTCTTCTAGAACGTCAGGCGCAACCCGACGCGCGCGTAGCGCTCGGCGTACTCGCGGCCCACGGAGTTCGTCCCGCTGATCACGCCGAATCCGTTGAGATTGCGGACGGTGCCGTCGGGATTCAACTGGAGATTCGAGACGTTGAGCCCACCTGGCACCGCGAAGTTCGCGCGATTCGTCAGGTTGAAGATTTCGAGCCTGAATTGCATCCGCACGTCGCTCGACAGCGAGAACGTCCGGAAGAAGCTCGTGTCCAGCGTCGCCACACCCGGGGCGCGGAGCGTGTTGAAGCCGGAGTTGCCGAATCGAGCCTCGGTCACCGGCCGGAAGGCGGTCACGTCGAAGTACGGCGTGGCGGGACCGACGCCGCCGAGAATCTCGGGCTCCTTGATCTGATCGGCAAGCTGTGTCGCGTTTCCAGGCGCGTTCAACGACGCCGTGTTGGCCGACACGGTGAACGGCGCACCAGACGCTGCTGAGAACAGCGCGTTCACCTGCCAATCGCCCAACAACGCCGCGAGGACGCCGCCGTCGCTGAGGAAGCGACGCCCCGGCCCAACCGGCAGCTCGTAGACGGCCGAGATGTCGAGCTTGTGCGGGGTATTACCTCCCTGGATGCCTTTGTTCAGATGCCAGTACTCGGGAATCGCGATGTTGCCAGCCCACCAATCGGTCGCCTTGGCGTAGGTGTACGACCCGTTCAACTGGAAGCCGTCGCTCATCCGGCGCGTGACGTTCGCTTGCAAGGAGTCGTACTTCACGCGGCCGAGCGGTTGCACGATGTTGATCGCGGACGTCGTCCGGAAGCCGTTGACCAATCCAGGTTGATTGAACGGCTGGCTCGCCGCGCCGCCGCCAATCTGCCCGTAGTTCACGTTGACGTTGCGGAAGATGTCGTCCTGACGATTGCCGACGTAGGCGAGCTGCGCGCTCATGTTGTGCGGGAGCATGACCTGCATCGAGGCGTTGAACATCGTGATCTGCCCGCGTACGAAGGTCGTCGTCGGATCCCATGTCGTCACGCCGGTGCCTGGCGGCAGCAGGATCGCGCCGCTGGCGAGGTCCAGCGCAGGGAACGGCAGAAAGCCGTTGCTGATGCTGCCCACGTTGGCAAACGAGTTCGCGCCCTGTGAGAGCAGCGCGATCTCCGCCGGGAAATTGCGCAGCTGCCCGCGGCCCATGTTGTTGTTCTGCGGGTTGCGCGAGAACCCGGCGCGGAACACCAGCGATTCCTTGGCGCGGTAGGCGACGCCGATACGCGGCGTGAAGAGATCCTTCTGCACCTTGACGCCGCACGCCGAATCGTTGCCGGCCACGCCGCAGATGCGCAATTGGTTGGTGGCGAAATCGAAGACTTCCATCCCGCGATCCGAGCGCACCGACACCGGGTAGTACTCCCAGCGGAGGCCGAGCGACAACGTGAGCTTGCGATTCAACTGCCACTGGTCGCGAATGTAGAGACCGTACTCCCAGCTCCGCAGCGTCAACGGCCGCTCCTGATCGCCGCCGCTGTCGTCGTTGAGGAGCGGCGTGTCCAGCGAGGACTGCCGTTGGTTCGGCAGGCCGAGCAAGAAGTCGGCGAACGAGTTGTACAGATTCGGCGCCGCGCCGTCGGCGAGCGCGGTCGAGCCACCACTGAAGTTGAAGAACGACGAGGTGACCTCGTAGTGGTTCATCTCGAGGCGGTGGACGTCCGCGCCGAACTTCACGTTGTGCGAGCCCTTGTTCCACGTCGCGTTGACCACCCACTGGTACTGCGGATCCAGGTAATCGAACACCGACCCGGTGTTGTCGTTGACGCGCGTGCCGTTCCCCCACGAGCTCCAGTTCTGATTGCCGAAGTCGATGCGCGGCAACACGTAGTCACGCTGGCCTGGCTGGCACGAGTTCGGGATCCCGACCTCGTCACCCCAACACGTCTTGGGCCCGGGCGGCTCCTGATACGTGTGCTGCCGGGTGAAGCCGAAGATGCCGTCGATCACGAACGTCGGCGTCAGAATCGACGTGGCCGTGATCGAGCTGCTGGTCACGTTGGAGTTCAGCGTCGTCCCCAACGCCAGTGGATTGAACTCCTGCCCCACTCCCGGGTACAGCCCCCAGGCGTGCTCGTTGGCCGGCAGATAGCTGAAGCGCCCGTTGATATTCAGCTTGTTGCTGGCGTTCCACGTGAGCTTGGTATCGATCTTGTGGAAGTCGGAGTTGTACTTCGGTGTCGCGAAGTAGTTGTTCGCGGCTCCGGGATACTGTGGCGACGGCAAATGCGCGAGGAGGTTGCGTGCCACCGGATTGATCCGGTTCGCGGGGATGACGTTGCCGGGAAACGGCGTGCGGCCGCTCCCGTCCGCGTTGCCGGTCAACGGGTCGTAGATGACCGTGCCGGTCTGCGTGAAGTCGCCGCCGCGGATGGAATCCGGCGGCAAGGACAGGAACTGCGTCGCGGAACCCGACGCCTGCGTCGCATATGGGCCGCCGACGCTGCGCTGCAGGGTGGATTCGACGCTGACGAAGAAGAAGAGCTTGTCGCGCTTGATCGGACCGCCGAGCGTCCCGCCGAACACGTTCTTGTCGTCCTTGGTCTTCTCCTGATCCTCGGGCAAGAAATAGTTGCGGCTGCGGAGCGCGGCGGTCGTCAGGTATTCGAACGCCAGTCCCTGAACGGCATTGGTGCCGCTCTTGATCTGCACGTTCACCGACGCGCCACCGGCCATGCCTTGATCCGCATCGAAGCTGCTGGTGACCACGTTCACCGTTTCGATGGCCTCCATGCCCGGGCTGTACGACTGCAACCCTTCGATCCACTGGTTGGTCGCGCTCACGCCGTCGATGCGGACGACGGTGTTCTGATTGGGCGCGCCATTCACCGAGATCTGCATCGAGCGCGAGGGATTGTTGATGCCGCCGGTCTGGAAGTAGTTCGGCTGCGCGACGCCGGGCGCCAGCACGAGCAGGCTCTGGAAGCTGCGGCCGTTGACCGGGATGTTCTCGATGGTCTGCTTCGTCAGCTGCGTCTGCACCGCGGCGGTTTCCGTCTGCAGCAGCTGCTGCGCCGTAACCAGGACATTCTCTTCGAGCGTGCCGACGCTCAGCCTGGCATCGACGCGCACGGCGCGATTGGCTTGCACGACGACATCGCGCGCCGAGAACTTCTGGAAGCCCTCGAGCGTCGCGACGATCTCGTAGGTGCCGGCGGCCACGTTGGTGAACGTGTAGCCACCTTCTTCGTTGGCCACCGTCTCGCGAGTCTGATTGGTCTCGACTTGCTTGATCGTGACCGTTGCGCCGGGGATGGCGCCGCCTGACGAATCGGTCACGGTGCCGACGAGGGATCCGTACAGCACTTGCGCGCGCGCGATGATCGGCGAGGTCAAGACGAGGATGGCCGCGAGCAGCACCACCGGCCGCGACCGCGAGCATCGGATCCCGCCTGCGAACTTCGGTTTCATCCTTCCTCCTCGGCGTCGCCCGGGGTGCCCGCCACGCGGACTGTGCGTGGTGGGGTGGTCTCACGACCGGCGAAGGCGTCGCCGCCGCTGTGTTGTGGTGAACGGTGCCGGAGCATATGCGAACCGCGTCGCAAGTGTCAACAGTTTAGCGGCGCATTCTCGCGCTAGAGCTGCAATATGCCCGTGCAGGCGCATGGCGTCGGTACAACTGTTTACAAAATACCGGCTTTTCGTCGACAGATTCAGCTGCCAAGGGCGACCGCTACACCCGAGTCGGGTGGGCGTGTCGTTGGCGCTGTTCGTCGAGGCCGGCCCCAGTTCGCGGTTTTTCGGAGAGGCCGCCCCTGAGGGGGCCTCAGATTTTCAAGCGGCACACCGGCGCGATGCCGCCGCCGATGTCGTCGACCCAGTAGATGTAGCCGTTCCACACCGACGCGCCGTGCGGAAACGGGCTGCCTTCGGGCAGCTCGATCGCGTCGACGATCTCGCCGGTGACCATGTCGCGCTTGAAGAACGCGCCCATGTTCGTGTCGGACTCCCACAGGTGCGTGGCGTCGGGCGACTCGATGCCGATGCCGTGCGGGCGATAGCCGACGGTCGGGAACATGTGCTCGACCACCCAGGTCTTCGGATCGACGCGATAGATCATCCGGCCGGGCGGCACCGCGATCCAGAGCTTGCCCTGGTGGCTCTGAATACCATGAGCGCCGGTGCCTGGCGCCGGCGGCCCGGGGTTGCCTGCCGTCGCGCCGCCTCGGCCGACGCCGAGACCATCGGAGGTGGTTTGTCGCGTGCCACCGGCGCCGCTGGCCTGACGCTCGGGAGTCCCCGCGCCACCGTTTCCGCTACCGCTGCCGTTCGACGAGGAGGCGCGCGCGGTTCGGCCGTAGGTGTCAGGCCGCGCCGGCAGATCGACGGTCATGCGGTAGATCACGCCGGCACCCGGCGTGAAGTGCTTTTCGATCGTCTCGCCCGTCTTTGCGTCGGCGCGAATGATCTCGCGGCTGTACGTCGACCCGATCCAGACGGTGCGGTTGTCGGCGTCGACGCCGATGCCGCTCGGTCCGGTCCCTTCCGGCGCGATCTCGCGCAGGAGCTTGCCGTCGTAGCTCGAGAGGTAGACCTTGCATCGCCCGGGCGTATCGGTGCGGCTGCCGGCGATGTCGATGGTCCAGATGCCTTCCTCCGTACACTGCATGCCGTTGCCCGACAGGCCCGGCGCCTTGAACAGGATCTCGACTTTGGCCGGGCGAACCTTGAAGCCCGGCTTCGGCGCCGCGGGCGTCTGTGCCTGCGCCCCGGCGATCGACGGTGAGGCCGTCACGAGCATCGCCCCGCCGGCCGTCGCCGCCGTCGCGTGCAAAAACTCTCGTCGCTTCATTCTGGTCATGAGGTTCTCTCCTCGACGTCCCGCGTCGGTCGTTCACGGCACCGCGACCAGCGGTGCCCTCCATTCCGCCATCGTGCGCCGCAGCCACGGCACATCGCGATCCCGGTGACAGCTCAAGCACGCGTTCGGGCTCTCGTCCGGGCCGAATCGTTCGGTCATGGCCACGTCCGGCACGTCGTCGATCTCGTGCGATCGCGCCTTGAACAGCAGCGCTTCAGCGATGCGCGGCATGTGGCACGAGACGCAGCGACTGGCTTCGCTGTTGGCATCGTGACGCGTGTGCCGCTGAATCGCGTCACGGAGGCTGGTGTGACACTGCAGGCACATCTCGTTGTCGTCAAACTTCAAGGACGTGGGGTTCTGCGCCGCGTCCGCCGGATGGGGATCGTGACAGGACACGCACGTCGCGCCACCCTGGCGATGACACTGCGATCGCGCGAACGCCTCGCTGATGAACGTCGTCGCTCGATATCGTCCATCGCGGTAGAACGCGCTTCGCGGAAAGCTGGAGAGGAGGTGCGTCGGGTAGGTGCGATGCGACGAGCCATCCGCGGCGAAGTTCACGGCGCCACCTGGCTGGGCATCGTGGATCGCGGACTGCGCGTGACATTGCGCACAGACCGCGACGGACTCGGCTGGAGACAGATCCTTGAAGCGGACCGGCGTGGGGCCGCCGGTTCGCGACCCCTTCTTGAGGCCTTCGACGTGACCGAGCGACGGCCCGTGGCACATCTCGCAATTGACGCCACCTTCGCGAAACGTGGCATCCGCAGGATCGTGCGTGCGTCGCTGGAATGCCAGCTGGCTGGTGTGGCAGGGCGCACAGGTGGTCTGGTACACCGCGTCTTCGGGGACCTCGTGAAAGCGCGAGATATCCGTCCGCGGGGTGCCGGGCGCATCGACCATCTTCCAGTAGTTCAGCCACTGGCCGTGCAGGCGGCTGTACTGCACGGGAAACACCACGATCCGGTTGTCGGGCAGTCGGGTGGCATAGGCCTGCTGCCACTTCGACCCGATCGTGTAGTCGACGGGATAGCGCACCCACTGCTGCGTGCTGCCGTTGCGGATCTCGAGGAAGTGGCGATCGCCCGCCGTGATGGCGCGAGCGCTTCCCGACACGGTCTCACGTCCTGAGAAGTCGCCGATGACGTTCTCGGCGCGATAGGACCGAAGCATCCTCGCCATGCCGGTCGCCTGCCACCGCTCGTAGACCCGGGGATGACAATCGCGACAGGCCGTCGATCCGGCGTAGCGATCGCCCGGATCGGCCGCACGCGGAATCGCGGCAGGTGGCGCCGGCCGCGGCGTTGCGGTACCCGGATCGCGCCCGCGCGCCTCGCGCACCACGCGAAGCAGGCTCGTGGCTTCGGTATCGTCAGGCGTGAGCGCGAGCGCCGCAACCAAAGCCGCTTCGGCGTCGGCGTAGCGCTCGTTGGTTGCCGCGACGCGGCCGAGCACGACCTGCGCGGTCGAGCGCAGCCCGCCGACGACCGCGGTCCACTGCGTCGTGTCCACGGACGGGGGCCGATCGGCGTGCTCGAGGTAGCGAAGGGCGTCGCGCGCGCTGGTCTCGGCCAGATCGAACTGCCGCTGTCGGATCGCGGTGTCGGCCACCATCACCAGCAACGAGGGGTTCTCGGGCAGCAGCCGCAGCGATCGCTGCGACCAGTCCAGACCCGCCGCGAGATCGCCCGACGCCACGTTCGCGCGCGCGGCAAGCTCATAGGCCTCCCGCAGCACGACGGATCGCGGGAAGCGTTCGATGAACCGCGCCGCGAGGTCGCGTTGGAGACGCGGCGCCGACGCCTCCCACACCTCGCGAAAGGCGCGCCGCTCGGCGGCGTCCGCAATCTCATCGAAGATGGTGGCAGGCGCGCGGCGCGCGCTGGGCGCCACGATCTCCTGCGCGGACGTCAGGCCAAGTGTGAGCAGAAACACCAGCAGCACGGGCGGCAGAAATGTGGCGAACACGCCGCTCCTCAGGCCCGCCTTCGCGCGAACGCTTCGGGCGTGGCAGGCTGCGGAGCATATGTGAAGGCCCGGCAAACTGTCAACAATTTGCAACCGAACAGCTCGGCTTGGTTACAAGTTGTTGCAGTTCTTATGGGCAACGGGATCAAAACTGTCGACAATCATGGCAGGCCTGAAGGCCTGCGCTACGTACTCAGAGGCCACGCGCACATCGGTGCCGTACGTAGCGCAGGCACAGGCCTTTAGGCTTGCCTCTAGAATCGGTGCCGTACGTAGCGCAGGCCTTCAGGCCTGCCCCTAGAACCGGTGCCGTACGTGGCGCAGGCTTCAGGCCTCCTAGAACCCGAAGAACGCAAGCGGCAGCCACTCCTTCATCTCGGCGAGATGCGGCTTGACCAGCTCGCGATTGCGCTCGGGGACGTCCGGCGTGGGGACCGTCGGCGGCTCGACGCCCACCTGCGCGGCGCCGTCTTTGGCCATCTGCTCGACTTGACTCAGGTCGATGCGCGACGCGACTTCGATGCCGGCCGCCGCGTAGACGCGTGCCTTGACCCAGTCGTATTCCGCCTGCGAGAGCGCTTCGGCGTTCAGCGCGTCGACCTGAAAACGGCGCGCGTCGACGAACAGCCCGGCCAGCTCCGCAATCCCCGAGAACACTTCCGACGGCGTCGGCTGGCGCGAGGAGTCGTTCGCCAGGCCGTGATACTTGGTTTCGATCTCCTTCATCCGCGCGCCGAGCCCTTGCCGCATGCGCTGCTGCACGCGCACGAAACGCTCGACTTGCGGCGCGGTCAGCTCGCCGGTGGCCGGCGCATTGAACGCGTTCCGGTTCACGATCTTCCGATCCAGTTCCGCGAGCTCACCGAGCCGCCCGAGGTTCGATACGTACTCGCGCGCCGAATCCAACGCGGGCCGGGCAGCGCGATAGGCAAAGAAGCCGCCGACGCCCAGGGCGATGGCAGCGAGGACTACGATAACCAGGCAGCCGACCAGAAGTTTCTGCACGGGGGGATTCTACGGCAGGACTCGACGTAGGGGCGGTTCGCGAACCGCCCCTACACCAC
>DAINCF010000252.1:0-10110 GCA_036732565.1 Vicinamibacterales bacterium | reverse complement strand
GGCGGTCTCGGCGAGGCCCGCCAGGACGTCCAGCGTCGCCAGCGCGCGAGCCGTGTCGAGCACCCGCGGCAGCTCGGCCGACACGCGCGCCCGCAAGGCATCGAACAGCTCGAGCTCGCGTTCGACTGCGCGCTCGTCCGCGCCCGATACGCGATCCTCGTACTCTTTCAACGCCGGCGTGATGAAGCGCTCGCCGCCGGCAATCGTCTGCTTGCGCCGGTAGTCGTCGGGCACGGCGTGCAGGTTCGCCTTCGACACCTCGATGTAGTACCCGAAGACGCGATTGAAGCGGACCTTGAGCGACTGGATGCCCGTGCGCACTCGCTCTCGTTCTTCCATTTCGGCGATGAACTGCTTGCCGGAGCGACTGACGCGACGAAGCTCGTCGAGCTCGGGGTCGGCGCCATCGCGCATGAACCCGCCCTCGCGCGCCAGCGCGGGTGGCTCGTCGGCAATCGCCTGCTCGATCCAGTCGCGCACATCGGTCAGCTCGTCGAGCTCGGCGCGCAGACTCTGCACCAGCGGCGCGACGCACTCCGTCAGCACGACGTGCACGCGGGGCACCGCCGCAAGCGACTGTCTCAGGCCCACGAAGTCCCGGGGTCCCGCCGTCGCCAGCGCGACACGCGACGCGAGGCGCTCCATGTCCTGAACCGTCTTCAAGGTCTCGCGCAGCTTGCCGCGGGTGGTCGCGCGCACCGCGAGGTCCTCGACGGCATCCAGGCGATCGCGAATGGGCTCCAGCGCCACCAGCGGACGCAGCAGCCACCCACGCAGCAAGCGCGCGCCCATCACGGTCACGGTGTGATCGATCTCGTGGAGCAACGACCCGTCGCGGCCGCCGTCCATCGATTCGACGACCTCCAGGTGCCGCAACGTGGTCGGATCGATCAACAGGCAGTCGGCCGCTTGCTTCAGCCGCACCGTGCGGACATGGGCAAGGTCGACCTTCTGTGTGTCCTTGAGATAGCGGACGAGCGCTCCCGCCGCGCAGACGGCCGCCTGACGCCGCTCGAGACCAAAACCCTCGAGGCCACTCACGCGCAGCTGATCGAGCAGCGTCTGGCGAGCGCTCTCGAGATCGAAATGCCATCCCTCGATTTCGGTAATCGGCACGCTGCTCGCGGTCCCGTCGGGGAAGAGCGCTCGCGGATCGTGGCCGGTTGGCGCGACGATCTCCCGCGGCCGCAGCACGGCAATCTCGTCAGCGAGCGCCTGCAGCGCCGCGGCGCCGGTGTACTCCGCCACGTCGAATTCACCGGTGGAGACATCCACGACTGCCACGCCGCAGGAGGTCTCCGTGCCGCCTGCGGGCGAGGTGACGAACACGGACATCAGGAACGCCGGTTCTCGAGCGTCGAGATACGCCGCATCTGTCAACGTGCCGGGCGACACCACACGCACGACCTCGCGTTTGACGACGCCCTTGGCCTTGCGGGGATCCTCGACCTGCTCGCAGATCGCGACGCGATAGCCCTTTCTCACGAGTCGGGCGATGTAGGTGTCGGCCGCGTGATGCGGCACGCCGCACATCGGCACCGCGGCTCCGGACTGGTCCTTCGACCGCGACGTCAGCGTGAGGTCCAGCGCCCGCGCCGCGACGAGCGCGTCTTCATAGAACATCTCGTAGAAGTCGCCCATGCGGAAGAACACGAGCGCATGACGATATTGGCGCTTCGCCTCGAAGTACTGGCGCATCGCCGGCGTGACATTCGCGCCCGCGGACGGCGCAGCTTGCCTCGCCGCGGCATCTCCGCGAAGGTCGGTCTCGGCTGGTCGGGACACGACCGAGTATACGATCAGGTTCTCGGTTCTGGGTTCTGGGTTCTGGGGTTCGCGGTTCTCGGGTTCTCAGTTCTCGGTTCTCAGGTTCTGGGTTCGAGGTTCAAGGTTCAAGGTTCGAGGTTCAAACTTCGAGGGTTCTGCGCTCGTGCTGATTCTGGCTCTTGACACCACGACCCGTGCCGGAAGCGTCGCCGTCGCCAACGACGATGAGGTGCTGGCCGTGCAGGCCGGCGACGCGACGCGCACGCATGGCGAGCGGCTGCCCGGCGAGATCGACGCGGTCCTCGCGACGGCAGGTCGCGATCGGTCGGCGCTCGACCTGCTCGTCGTCGCGTCCGGTCCCGGCGCGTTCACGGGACTTCGGATTGGGCTCGCGGCGATGCAGGGGCTGGCGATGACGCTCGGCAAGCCGATCATCGGCGTGTCCGCCCTGGATGCGCTGGCGTGGACGGTGCTCGGGAGACGTGGTGAGTCAGATCAGGTCGTTGCCACGTGGGTGGACGCGCAGCGCGGGGAAGTATTCAGCGCCGTCTATTCGCCTTCGCCGCTCGGAGGGTTCGCCGGGGCACAGCCCGAGGTGGGGACACCAGACGCCATCCTCGCTGATGCGGCCTTCGACCGCGCGGCGTCGATCGTCTTCGTCGGTGACGGCGCGCGGCGATACGCAAACATCGTCGCCTCCGCCTCTGACCGTTGGAGCGTCTCCGGCGAGGAACCGCTCCTCGCGCCAGCCCTCGCATGGATCGGCCGACGCCGAGCGGCGGAAGGCCACGCCACGACGCCACACGCGCTGCAGCCCCTCTACGTCCGCCGGCCGGACGCCGAAATCGAGCGCGACCGGCTTTCTGCGGGCCTGTCCGCCGAAGCGCGGAGCGCGAAGGCGGATCATGAGTGAAGCGACCGTCGAACGGCTCCAGGACGAAGCCGATCTCGACGGCGTCATCGACGTGGAAGCGGTGTCATTTTTCCGGCCGACCAGCCGCGAGTGGTACGCCAACGAGCTGGCGCGGCCCGACGTCTGCTACATCTACGTCGTGCGTGCCGGCGAGGTGCGCGTGGCCGGTTTTTGCGCCTTCTGGCGGATCGCGGATCAGATCCACATCAACAACCTGGCGATTCGGCCCGAGCTGCGCGGACAAGGCCTGGGCCGCACGCTGCTCACCCACGTGCTCCGCGAAGCGGACGCCATGGCGGCGCCGTCCGCCACCCTGGAAGTGCGCCGATCGAACGTGGCCGCGCTGCGGCTGTACGAGCGCGCGGGCTTCCGGGTCACCGGAGTGCGCCCGAGCTACTACACCCATCCGGTCGAGGACGCCCTCGTGCTGTGGCGCGGCGATTTCACCGACGCGCTGTGACGTTCTTGAAACGCGTAGGACACGGTGCTAGAGTGCGCCATAGGGACGGTTGCCTACCGCACCTGATCCCGGAAGGGAGGCGGAGCACGATGGCTGAGGCCCAGGACTTGAAACACCTGCTCCTCGAAACCAACGAGGAGTACCGCCGGTTAGCCAGCAAACATCATGAGCTCGATGACCGACTCCATGAGCTCACCGCCAAGCACTACCTCTCAGACGCCGAGCAATTCGAAGAAATCACCCTGAAAAAGCGCAAATTGCAGCTCAAAGATCAGATGGAGGAAATTTTCCGTCAGCGTCGCAATGGCTGGTCCAGCGCGGCGAGTCCTTCCTGAGCGGTCGTACGGGCGAAGCGCGCGAACAACGGTCGTAATGCGCGCGCAGCGCGCCTAGCAAATACTGGCATTCTGTCACGCGGAGGTTCGCGGCCCGGTCACGGGCCCGCCTCCGCGCGCCTTGTCTCCCGCCTCATCGGCCCGACTCGAGCGGTGCCCTACAATGTCCAGAAGAGATGCTCATCGACCGTGCGGGGTGGCCGTTCGTATTGGCGGCCGTGGCGTTGGCGCTCATCGGCGGTCTCGCGCTTGGTCGAGCCTGGGCGATTCCGGGCCTCGTCCTGGCCGCGTTCTTCCTCTTTTTCTTTCGTGATCCCAATCGCACGGTCCCCCCAGGCGCCGGCCTCGTGGTGTCGCCAGCCGACGGGCGGGTGATGGTGGCCGGTGGGGCGCCGCAGGGCGGGGCGCCACCCGGGGACTGGCAGGTCATCAGCATCTTTCTCTCGCCTCTCGACGTCCACGTCAATCGCATGCCCGTAGAGGGGCGCGTGACCCGCGTGGAGTATCATCCTGGGGCGTTCCTGCCGGCCTATCGCGCCGAAGCAGGTGCTCTGAACGAGTGGACGGAGGTCTGGCTCGATCGCGGAGGGCGATCGATCGTTGTCCGCCAAATCGTCGGCGTGCTGGCACGGCGGATCGTGTGCCGCGTGCAGGTGGGGCAGCAGGTCGGCCGCGGCGAGCGTTTCGGCGTCATGAAGTTCGGCTCGCGGATGGACGTGTTCTTGCCGCCTGACGCGCGCGTACGGGTGCGCGCCGGCGATCGCGTCGTGGGAGGGGAAACGCCACTTGCCTCGCTGGAGCCGTGACGTGAAGAGCACGAAGGCCGCGGGCCCGTCCGGTCGCCTTGTGCCTCACATCCGGCCGCACGAGCGGCGCGGCTTCCGCAAAGGGGTCTCGCTTCTTCCCAGTCTCTTCACTCTCGCCAACCTCTTCTGCGGCTGGGCCTGCGTCGTCTACGCCATGCAGGGAGAGCTGGCGAGCGCGGCGCCCTTCATCGGTCTGGCGATCGTGCTCGACATGCTCGATGGACGCATCGCGCGCATGACAGGGACGACCAGTGATTTCGGCGTGCAGCTCGACTCCCTCGCCGATCTGATCTCGTTCGGGATGGCGCCGGCGGTGCTCGCGTTCCAGTGGGGCCTGGTGCCGCTCGGACGGCTCGGCTGGGCGACGGGCTTCCTGTTCGTCACCGCCGCGGCGCTCCGGCTCGCGCGCTTCAACATTCAAACCCACACGGACAAGCGCTACTTTGTCGGCTTGCCGAGTCCGGCCGCCGCGGCGATTCCGGCCGCGACGGTCTTCTACTATCCGAGCGGCCTCCTCGCCCGCCCCGAAGCGCTGCTCGCCGTCGCGATGATGCTGATCCCCGCGCTGCTGATGGTGAGCACCATCCGCTTCCGGAGCTTCAAGACCATCGACCTTCGCGAGCGGCGCCGTTATCAGGTGTTGATCGGGCTCGCGGCGCTCTTCGCCCTCATCGTCACCTATCCACACGAAGTGCTGCTGCTGATGGCCTACGCGTATCTGGCCTCGGCGTTCATCGGAATGGCCATCACACGGATCCGCCACCGGCGGCTGGGTCATCAAGGCGACCAGCCGGTCTGACGGTCGCGCCATTGGTACGTAGCGCAGGCCTTCAGGCCTGCCCGACGACCACACGGCGGGATCAGCCGGCGCTCGGCAGGCCTGAAGGCCTGCGCTACGTACTGGTTTCGATTGGTGTGGGTTGCGCTAACGGGACTAGGAGGCGAACGGTCGTGCCGACACCTCGCGTGCTGGTGACATCGATCGTGCCGCCGTTCAACTCGACGTTGCGCTTCGCGATGGTCAGCCCGAGACCGGTGCCGCTGGCCTTGGTCGAGAAATAGGGCTCGAAAATTCGCTTCAGTGAGTCAGCGTCCATGCCGACGCCGGTGTCGGTGATGCCGATCACGACGTGCCCGGCATCGTCGGTCTCGGCGAAGGCCTGCAGGCGGCCACCGCCCGGCATGGCGTGCAGGGCGTTCTCGATGATGTTGGTCAATGCGCGTCCAAGCAGAGTGCGATCGACGAACACCTCAGGAAGATCGTCGGGGAGCTTGGTCTCGATGCGCACGCGATCGGCAAGGCCCGTTCGATACGGCTCGAGCACTTCTTGAAGCACCTGCGCGACCGACGTCGCGGTCGGCCGAGGCGTCGGCGACGAGGCGAAGCTCGAGAACTCGCCCGCCAGCTGACGAAGCAAGCGCACCTGCGTCAGGATGTTCGTCACGCAGTCGTCCACGATCCGGCCGAGCGGCTCGCCGTGATCGATGTGCACACGGCGCAAGTGCTCCGCGTTCAGCTGAATCGGCGTCAGCGGATTCTTGATGTCGTGCGCCACCTGGCGCGCCATGTCGGCCCAGGCGGCGAGGCGGTTGGTGCGCTCGAGCTCGCCGCGCTGCCGCTGCAGATCCTCGCCCATTCGATTGAACGCGTCCACGAGTCGGCGGAACTCGTCGGATGACGTGACCAGGACCCGCGCATCGAGATCGCCGCGGGCGATGCGCTGCGTGGCGCGGGTGAGGCGGTTGACGGGATCCGCGATGCGCTCGGCCATGTAATAGCCGATCGCCGCGCCCAGCAGAATGAACGCGAGCGTCGCGAGCAGCACCCGGCGATCGAGCTCGTCGATCTGTGCCTGGATTTCTTGCTGCCGCAGGGTCAGCGGCACCGTGAGAATCGCTTGCCGGCCACGGAACCGAACTGGCGCCGCGGCCACCAGATACTCGGGGCCGCCGACGTTCTCGCGTCCCAGATACGACGCGCGCGCGTCGAGCATGATCGCGCGGTAGACGTCGCCGGGCGTACGCGTCGACAGCAGCCCGGACGCAAAGAGGTTGCGTTCGCTGGACGCCAGCAGGTTGGACGTGTCGAAGATGTTCACGTCCTGCGCGATCACCCGGCTCAACCACACGACGAGGTTGTCGTCAATCGTGGTCGCGCTGCCGCGCGCCTGCAAGCTGCCGAAGTCCTCGACGACGCGGCTGGCCGAGGCGGCGGTCCGACTCGCTTCGGTCTCGATGTCCGCCTGCATCAGGGACGCGATGTACGCGCGCGTCACGAACGCCAGCGCCAGCACGGGGATCACCGCCGCGAGCACGAACGCCAGGAACAGCTTGCGATAGAAGCTCGCACGCACCTCGCGCAGCAGGGCACGGCCTGACACCGGCGTGCGCAGGGCGACCCGGCCATACAGCGCGCCGGCCAGCAACAGCAGCACGAACGTGACACCGACCAGCGTCACGAGCTCGGACAACGTCATCAGGTGGTCGAAGCCCGAGACGTGCGGGTAGCCCAGCGCGTAGATGCCGAAGCGATCGTTCAAGAAGTAGACCTGATAGCGGGTGCCGCCGCGCACGACCTCGGCCCAAAATGGCGCACGACTCGCTTGCACGCGCTCGAAGAGCGCTTCGTCCAGCGGCCAGGCATCACGGCCAGAGATGTACAACGGCCGGCGGCTCCAGCCGTAGACGACGAAGTCCAGTTGCGGAGGCGCGCTCTCGATAGGCTTGGCCGTCGGCGATCGCATCAGCGCGACATATGGGCTTTGCGCTGAGATGAACGACAGGTTGCTGTAGTCCACCGCCATCAAGTGGATGACGAGCGAGCCGACCTTGCGCGTGCGACCGTCAGGACCGGTGACGCAGATGCCGCGGTCCGCGTGCAGCAGCCGGCGCTCCTCGGCGAAGAACGGCGACACTTCCTCGAAGAGCTCCCACTCGCATTTGCCTTCCTGTGCGCCGCTCGTCTCCGGCAGCTTCAGCGCGAACCGACTGACCAGTGCGCCTCGATCGTCATACAGCTCGACTGACGAGGTCAGACGCTGCTCGGCGAGCGCCGTTTGCGACCAGACGGCGAACGCGGCGTCGGTCGGTGGAGCGCCGGCCACCACCGGCTCCGTCGCTTCGATGAGCTCCGGCAAGCTCGCGAGTCGATCGATCTGCCGCTGCGCCCGCGCCAGATGCAGCTGCAGGTCGGTCCGCTGGTTGACGACCTCGGGCGCATAGCGCGTCTCGATGGTCTGCCGTCGCGCGCGGCTCGAGGCGTCCAACAGTGACGGATAGAAGACGAAGGAGGGGAGCGCCAGCGCGGCGAAGAGTGCGCCGAGACGCAAGGCCTGCGAGGCGTGTCGGAGCCAGGCGCGGTAGCGGCCCACCGTGAATGCCGCGGTCGCGGCAAAGGCGATCGCCAGCATGGCCGGCGTCAACGGTGTCGCGCCATCGGCGGGTCTCACCAGCAGCGCCATCGCAAAGCCGCCCGCGAGCCACAGCAGCGGCAGCGCCAGGCGCAAGCCGCGACGTGCGGTCGGCACGATCCAGACCGCGATGCCAAAGCGGAGGATGAGCACGGCGAGGGCCAGGACCGCCGCGTGCAGCATCACCAGCCCCACGGACACCGCGATCCGATGCGGATCCCACGGCCCCAGCGCGAAGTGCACGATGTCCACGGGCGCTTGCGACAGCTGCTCGGCGAGGAATCGTTGGTAGACGACAATGAGCGCGCCGGCGGCCGCGCCAGCCGCGAGTTGCGCCAACAGAAACGCGGTCATCCGCTCGGAGCGGGCCTCGGACAACACTCGCGCCGACCACCAGCGTCCGTGCCGCCATTGGTCGTAGGTCGAGCTCGCGACGGCGACGAGCCCGCACGCGAGGCACGCCGTGAGCAGAAAGTCGAGCGGCGACGCCAGCAGGAGCCACCAGAATCGACCGGTGCTGCCAGGATCCGCCAGCGCCGGCGACGCCAGGTCGAACCGCCGAACTGCCACCCACGACACGGTCCGGGCCGCGATGAGCAACGCGACGACCGTGACGGTCAGCGCGACATGCAACCGCGGACGGCCGACCAACCGCCGCCAATCCAGGAGCGGACCAATCAAGAGCAGAAGCGTGACGGCCACCACGGCCAGCACCGCTCCGCCAACTCGGGAGCGCCACATCGCCCGGGCGGCGGCCACGTCAGGTTCGGGCACGACGACGGCCGCAAGGGGCTCGCCGTCTGGCGCCGGGATGACGATCACGCTGTCGGATTCGTCCGGCAACCCAACCCGCGCGAAGATCGAGACGGGAATGACGGAGGTGTCGAGCAGCACGGCGTCGCCGCCCGCGCTCGTCGGCACGGTCGGGAGAGGCGTCTCCGCGACGATCGAGCCACCCGGACTGGTCGGTGGGGCGGCGGCAATGGGCTCGACCCGGACCAGGCGCGGGCCGGCGCCGCCGGGCGCCAGGTAGAGCGCGGACGGTCCGTTGAGCCGCGCTGGAGGGATCGGCGCGGCGCGGCCCATCCAGGCGATCGGCCGGCCAGCCGGCCCATAGACCGTCACCGCCAACCCGGGAAGTCTGGCGACGCGCTGGGCGCTATTGATACGATCGAACAGGGCGCGAATCGCGTCGGGGTCCCCCGTCACCGCCGCGGGCAGACTTGGCGCCTCGCGCGCCACCTCCTGAACCGCCGCGGCCAGCTGGCCGGCGAGGGCATCGAACTGCGCGCGCACGTCGCCCTCGACCTTCGCGCGCGCCGCGGTGACGTCGCTGCCGAAGCGGGCGCGCTCGGCCAGCAAGCCGAGTGCGGCCACGAGCACGCCGGCGACGCCGCCCGCGACCACCGTGCGCACGAGTGCGCGCCGACCCCACGAAGGTAACGTCATCCCTTCCGCTCATTCTGACGTACTGCCGACCTAAGACTGGGTCCTGAGGCCTGAGGCGTGAGGCCTGAGGCGTGAGGCGTGAGGCCTGAGCCTGAGGCTCCACGGGGCAGGGCCGTGAGCCTCGCGGGTCTCGGCCCCGCGGGCCTTGGGACCCAAGACCCAAGCCGGCGCGGTATCATTCTGAACGTCCCGCCGGATCTTCATGAGCCGTACGACGAACCTCAAGTACTTCCTCAAGCGCGGCGCGCTCATCGCGGCAGCCAACTGGCAAGTCGTGCTCGTGCAGTTCGTCGCCGATGCCGTCTTCAAGACGATGCTCGCGGTGCCGGTCGTGGGTGGCGTATTTCTGGTCGTGTTGGTCGTCGGCGGCGACCCGTCCGATCTGCTGGGTCTCGAGCTGCGACAGATCATTCCGACGACGGCAGCTGTGCTGCTGGCGCAGCCGGTCGCGCTTGCGGCGTTTCTGGTGTCGCTCGCGATCGTCGTGGCCGGTGGATCGCTCCTGCTGTTCCTCGTCAAGGGTGGCACGGTGACCGTGCTGGTCGCCGCCGAGCGCACGGCCGGCGCCGTCGAGCATCGGCCGTTGCGTCTGTCGAGCCTCGCACGAGCGTCGCAGTTCACGCTCGAGCGATTCACGACGGGCTCTCGTGCGATGTTTCAGCGATATCTGCGGCTCGGCCTGTGGTTGGCTGCCGTCTACGGCGTCTCCATCGCGCTGTATCTCGGCGTGGTCTTCGGGCCGCCGGCCGAATCCGAGGAGTGGACGCTGCTGGCCGCACTGGCATCGGTGGCCTTGCTCGCGTGGATCACGATCGTCAACCTCGTCTACCTGTTGTTCCAGATCGTGATGGCGGTGGACGAGTGCGGGGTGCGCGTCGCGGCCGGTCGGGTGCTGCGCCTGCTGGGCGCCCAGACGCTGAACGTCACCTCGATCTTCGCGGCGATCCTGGCGCTGGTCGTGCTGGCCGCG
>DAINCF010000251.1:0-10117 GCA_036732565.1 Vicinamibacterales bacterium | reverse complement strand
CGGCGGTGGCTGGGGCGGCGGTGGCGGCTTCGGTGGCGGGTTCGGAGGGTTTGGCGGCGGCCGCTCGGGCGGCGGCGGTGGTGGAGCAAGCTGGTAGGAACCGTGGCGGCTCATGGCTATCGGCTCTCGGCGCCGCGCGTTCGCGCGGCTGGACCAGCGAAGCTGGTCGCCGTAAGCTGAGGACCGAAAGCGGAAGGCGACAGTCTGGTGGAGGCTTCAATGATTCGCGTCAATCGACATCTGGCCCTGGCGTTGGCGATCCTGGCCAGCGTCGCGGTCTCCGGCTGCTCGTACAACCGCTTCGTCGGTCAAGAGGAAGCGATCAAGACTCAGTGGGCACAGGTGGAGAATCAGCTCCAGCGTCGTAACGATCTCATCCCCAACCTCGTCGAGACGGCCAAGGGCTTCGCGCAGCAGGAGCGCGACGTATTCGGACAGATCGCCGAATCGCGGGCCAAGCTCGCCGGCGCCACGACGCCGGAGCAGCGCATTGCCGCGGCCAACGAGCAGTCCTCGGCGCTGGCACGACTGCTCGTCGTCGTCGAGAACTACCCGGAGCTCAAGTCGAACCAGACCTTCGCGCGACTGATGGACGAGCTCGCCGGGACCGAAAACCGGCTCTCCGTGGAACGGATGCGCTACAACGAGACGGTGCAGTCGTACAACACGGCCCGGCGGCAGTTCCCGGCCAACATCACCGCTGGCATCTTCGGCTTCAAGGAATACCCGCTGTTCGAGGCGCCCGACGCCGCCAAACAGGCGCCCAAGGTCGACTTCACCCGGAAGCCGTCCTAAGAGCCACGAACGGACGTGGGGTCCGCCTTCAGGCGGAGCAGGGTCGTAGGGGCGGCTCGCGAGCCGCCCCTACCTTGACCGTCCACTTCCAACCCCCAGCCTGTCCTACCCATCCAATCTGATGCCGGTGGACGACGTCGTCCTTGCAGCTCAAGGAGATACGGCCGCATTCGAGCGGGTCTATCACGCGCATTCCTCGCGCGTGCACAACCTCGCACGTCGAATGGCTGGGTCGGATGCCGCCGACGAGCTGACGCAGGACGTCTTCGTCCGGGTCTGGCAGAAGCTGGGCACGTTCCGGGGCGAATCGTCGTTCGGCACGTGGCTGCACCGGCTGGCCGTCAACGTGATCGTGGAGCGGTTCCGGACGCTGGGCACGATGCGCAACCGCTTCATGGACGACGGCGAGGCCGTGCTGGAGCGGATGGCCGGCGCGGCCGGGCAGTCGCGCCACGACCTCGGCCTCGATCTCGAGCAGGCGGTCTCGCATCTGCCGCCCGGGGCACGCACGGTGTTCGTGCTGCACGACGTCGAAGGGTACCGGCACGAGGAAATCGGCGAGATCTTGGGCGTCTCGGTGGGTACGTCGAAATCCCAGTTGCATAGAGCGCGGATGACGCTGCGCGGGTTTCTGGGTAAGAGGAGAGCGGAATCGTGAGCGAGCATTGGATCGATCGACTGTCGGACTATATCGACGGCGATCTCACGCCGGACGAGCGAGCGGCCTGCGAGGCGCACGTGGGTGTCTGTGCGGAGTGCCGCATGGTGCTCGCGGAGCTGCAGTCGGTGGTGACGGTCGCGCGTCAGGATCCCGAGCGGCGCCCAGCGGCGGAGCTGTGGCCGGGCATCGCCTCTCGACTCGACGCGCCCGATGGACAGACGCGTGTCGTCGAGTTCCGTCAGCCCGGGGTCCCCGACGCGCGGAGTGTGCGCGACGGGGTGGTGTCCGGGGCGGAGCGCAGGCTGGAGGCGCGGCGCATTTCGTTCAGCCTGGCGCAGCTCGCCCTGGCCGCGTCGGTGTTGATCGCCGTGTCCGCGGGGGTGTCGTGGGTCGTGGCGAAGCGCCCGGTTTCGTCGAACCTGCCGAGCGAGCCGATGGTATTCGCCGTCAGCGAGGCGTTTGCGCCGGTGTCGCCCGAGGTCAAGCTCGCCAACTTCGCCGACGCGCAGTTCGATGCCGCGATCGCCGATCTGGAGCACATCCTCGAGGAGCAGCGCGACATGCTGGATCCGCGCACCGTGCGAGTGCTCGAGCGGAATCTCCAGGCGATCGACGAAGCCATTCGTCAGAGCCGGCAGGCGCTGGAAGCCGACCCGGCCAATCCATTTCTGAACTCGCACCTCGCGGATGCGAGACAACGCAAGCTCGAGCTCCTGCGGCGCGCAGCGCTGCTGACCGAGGGAGGCGACTGAGGCCGATGACTCTCACGCGTTCACTATTCATTCCAGCGGCGTTGGCGTTCGTACTGAGCCCGGTTGCGGCGCGGGCGCAAGACAAAGCGCCGGCGGCGAGCGAGGCGCAGCAGCCGCCGCCGATTCAGGCTCGACCGGGTGCGCCTGAAGGCACGCCGCGCACGGATCAGACCGTCGACGTCACCAAGGGTACGCGCCTGGTCGTCACCAACAACGCCGGCGAGGTGGTGGTGACGACGTGGGATCGCAGCGCGGTTCGGGTGCAGGCTAATCACTCGACGCGGGAGAAGATCGACGTCCAGACCGCCGACTCGGTGATGCGGATTCAGAGCGCACGCGCGCCGGTCGAGTCCGAGTCACGCCCCGGCCGCAGCCGGGCCCCGACCGGGCTCGTCGACTATCGAATCACCGTGCCCTCGTGGATGCCGGTCAACCTCTCGGGCACGTATCTCGAGGCGGACGTGTCGGGCACAGCCGCGGAGGTGACCGTGGAAACGGTCGGCGGCAGCATCCGCCTGAGCGGCGGCTCCGGGGCGGTATCGCTGCGGTCGGTCGAAGGGCGCATCACCGTCGAGAAGACAACGGGCCGCGTGCAGGCCACGGGCGTCAACGAAGGCATTCGCTTGTCGAACACTCAGGGCGAAGTCATCGTCGACACGACCAACGGCGACATCTTCATCGACAATGCGCAAACCTCGAATCTGGAAGTGTCGACGGTCAACGGCGACCTGACGTTCAACGGGACGGTCCGCGAGAAGGGTATCTACAAGCTGTCGACCCACAGCGGCGACATCCGCGTGGGACTCGGCGGTGTGGCCAATGCCATCGTGTTCGTGCGCACGTTCCAGGGCGACTTCAGTGCCGACTTCCCCATTCAATTGCCCGACGGACAGTCGCCCAATCGCGGCAGCAAGCGCTTCAACTTCACGCTCGGCGGCGGGAGCGCGCGCATCGAGCTGCAGTCGTTCAACGGCGACATCCACCTGGCGCGAGGCACTGTGATCTCGCGCGACGAGGAGCGCGAGCGTCGCCGGCAGGGGCAGCCACCGACACCGCCAACCCCGCCCAAACCGCCGACCCCGCCCAAGCCGCCGAAGGGCCTGGTCGACGCTGAGGAGCTGCGAGAAGCACTGGAGATCGATGTCGAGACAATGACGAAGGAGATCGAGAAGGCGACGAAAGAAGTCGAGAGGATGGACTTCGACTTCGACTTCAACTTCGACGCGATGCACGACGCCATCGAGCACTCGCTCGAGCATGTGCCGGAGCTGCCGGAGCTCGCGCCGATGCCTCCGCTTCCACCCACACCACCGACACCACCGACACCGCCAGTGTGGCCGCGTCGCCCATAGGCGTGTCCGTCATCCATCGTGTGTGGTAGGGGCGGTTCGCGAACCGCCCCTACGCTGCTACTATGCCCTCCATGGGCATCGCGGAGGCGTTGCTGCCGGAATTCGATCGCGAGATGAGCGTGACGCGGCGGCTGCTCGAGCGCGTACCGGACGGACAATTCGACTGGAAGCCGCACGAACGCTGCATGCTCCTTGGACGTCTGGCCGAGCACCTCGCGGAGATGCCTGGCTGGATCGTCGAGACCATCACCAAGGACAAGACCGACGCCGTCAACGACAAGACTCCGGTCGAACACGCCACGCCGCGCACGCGCGATGAGGTGCTCGCCCTCTTCGATCGCAACGTGACGAGCGGCCGGGCGGCGCTCGCCGGCCGCACGGACGCCGAGCTGATGGCGCCGTGGACGCTCAGGATCCAGGGCAAAGACCTGTTCACGATGCCGAAGGCCACGGCGCTCCGCGGCTTCGTGATGAATCACATCATCCACCACCGCGGCCAGCTGAGCGTCTACCTGCGACTGCAGAACCTGTCCCTGCCTTCGATGTACGGTCCCAGCGGCGACGAGTCCGTGTGACGAGTCGCAGCTTTGCGCAGGGCCCGGTCGCTGGCCTGGCCGTCACCGCACTGTTCGTCGTCGTCGCGACGCTCAACTCCGGTGGCTATCGCTACGGCGCCGCGGACCAGGCCTTCTACATCCCAGCGATCCTCGAGACACTGCATCCCGAGCTCTTCCCGCGCGATCGTGCGCTCATCGACCCACAGGCGCGATATTTCTTCATCGACGAGATCGTAGCCGGCGGCATGCAACGGCTCGGCGGCTCGATCGAAACGTGGTTTCTCGGCGGGTACCTGCTGACGCTGGTGACACTCGCGGCCTCGCTGATGGCCTTCGGGCGAACCGTCTTCTCGACGCCGGCTGCAGTGATGGCCCTGCTGGCCATCTACACGTTGAAGCACCGGATCGCGAAGACCGGCGTCAACACGGTCGAGGGCTATTTTCATCCGCGCGTCCTCGTCTTTGCCGCTGGCGTCGCGGGCGTCACCCTCTATCTTCGAGGCCGGCTTTGGCTGGCGCTGGCGCTCGTGGCCGTCGCGGGTCTGCTGCACCCGACGACCGCCGCGTTCTTCGTGCTCCTGATCGGCACGGCCGGATGGGTGACGATGCCGGACGCACGTCGGTGGTTGGCAGTCGGCGGAGGCGCTGGTGGGCTGGCCTTCGTGTGGCTCGTAACGCTCGGTCCTTGGCGGGACGCGCTGGCGCCGATGGACGCGGCGTGGCGGCAGCTGCTCTCGAGCAAGGACTACCTCTTTCCTCTCGAGGTCTGGCCGTGGAGCGCGTGGATCATCAACCTCGGCACCGCAGCGGTCGCGATCTTCGGCCTGGCGGCGCGACAGCGTGCCGGCCTGCCTCGCCGAAGCGTCCTCGCGAAGGCGGGCGAGAAGGGCCTGCTCGCGGGCGCTCTCGTCGTGCTCGCGCTGTTCTTGCTGACGCTGCCGCTCGTGCAGATCGGTGTCGCGCTCGCCGTGCAGCTTCAGATCTCGCGCGTGTTCTGGCTGCTCGAGTTGCTCGCGCTCGTGCCGCTGCTCTGGTGGCTGATCGACAGACCGACGGCAAGTGTAGGGGCGGTTCGCGAACCGCCCCTACGGCGTTACCTGGCTCCCATGGTTACAGCAACGCTCGTAGTGCTGGCCATCGTGCGCGGGTGCTATGTCACCTTCGTCGAGCGGGAGCCGGCGCTGTTCCGCTACTCGCTCCCACAGTCGGACTGGTCGAACGCCATGCGGTGGATCCAGACCGAAACTCCCGTCGACGCCCACATCCTCGCGGATCCGGGTCATGCGTTCCTCTACGGATACCCGGTGCGCTTCATCGGCCGCGACGTGTATCTCGAGGACGTCAAAGACACGGCGATGGCGCTGTACAACCGCGACGCCGCCCGCCGCGTGATCGCACGGTTGGCGGATCTCGGAGACTTTTCGATGCTGACCGCCGACCACGCCCGCGTGCTGGCCACGAAGTACGATCTCGACTACCTCGTTACGGTCAGCCAGTTGGATCTGCCCGAAGTCGCGTTGTTTGGTCGGTTTCGCATCTACAACTTGGCTATTTCACGGTAGCCGCGAAGGCACGAAGGCGTTAGCCACAAAGGCACCAAGGCTATTCAGTTGTTGAAGGTCTGATTGCCTTTGCGTCTTGGTCTCTTGGTGTCTTGGTGCCTTGGTGGCCCAATTCTCTTCGTGCTCTTCGTGCCTTGGTGGCTGGACGTCGCTGGGCGCTGCCTGTATCATTCGCCCCCAGGAGGACGCGCATGGCTGGCACTGTCTCTCGTCGCGACTTCACTCGTTTGTTCGCGTTCGGAAGCTCCGCGGCGCTGTTCAGCGATCCGGTCTGGGCGGCGGCGAAGGCCGCGGCCGCGCGACCGTTGCCTCCCGATGGACCGGCCCTGGGCGAGGCCTACTGGAAGGCGGTCCGGGCGCAGTTCGTCATGCCGGCGGACCTCGGCGTGCTCAACGCCGCGAACCTCTGCCCCGCTTCATCGACGGTGCTCCAGGCGTTGACGCGAGAGACCGAGAGCGTCGACCGCGATCCCTCTCCGCAGAACCGCGCGAAGCTGGGTGAGGCGAAGGAGAAGACACGAAGAAACGTCGCGCAATTCCTTCGCGTGACGCCCGAGGAGATCGTCCTGACTCGCAACACCAGCGAGGCCAACAACCTCGTCTCCAGCGGTCTCGATCTCAAGGCCGGCGATGAGATCGTGATCTTCGCCGACAACCATCCGAGCAACCACACCGCCTGGACGGAGAAAGCGAAGCGTTTCGGGTTCACGGTCAACGTCATCGCCCAGAAGAACCCGCATCCCGGCGCCGAGTACTACATCGACGCGTTCACCAAGGCGATCACCCCGCGGACGAAGGTTATCGCGTTCACGCACCTCACCAGCTCGGTGGGCGACCTCTTCCCCGCCACGGAGCTCTGTCGCCTGGCGCGAGAGCGGAACGTGCTCTCCCTGGTCGATGGCGCGCAGTCGGTCGGCTTGTTCGACGTCGACCTGAGCGTCATGCAACCGGACTTCTATTCCGGCAGCGCCCACAAGTGGCCCTGCGGCGCGCGCGAGTGCGGCGTGTTGTTCATCAACACGCGCGTGCACGATCGCATCTGGCCATCGATCTACAGCGCCTATCCAGGCGCGGTGGGCATCTCGAAGACGTTCGAAGCGTTCGGCCAGCGCGACGAGGCCACGATGATCGCATTCGACGAGGCGCTGACGTTCCAGACGAAGGTGGGACGGGCCGCCATCGAGCAGCGGTCGCGCGCGTTGTCGCAGCAGTTCATGGCCGGCCTCGCCAAGATGCCCGAGGTCAAGCTGTGGACGAGCCCTCAGCCCGACCGATCGGCGGCTGTCGTCTCGTTCCTGCCAGGCACGCTCGACGCGCGTAAGCTGGCCGCGGTGATGTACGAGAAGGATCGCATCGCGGTGACGACCCGCGGCGGTCAAGATCGCGGCGGCATCCGCGTCTCGCCGCATTTCTACAACTCACCCGAAGAGATCGATCGCCTCCTCGGCGCGCTGACGAAATACCTCAAGACCGGGGTCTAACATCTTGATGGCAGGCCTAAAGGCCTGCGCTACGTACGGAAGGACCAAGGCGATCGCCATACCGTACGTAGCGCAGGCCTTAGGCCTGCCTGAGGTCGCCGGCCTTCAGGCCTGCCCGAGTCGGTGTAAAGTGCACCGCATGCTCGCGCGACGTGTTGCGATTCTCATTCTGAACCTGTGCACGGCCAGCCTGGCCGCGGCGCAGGTCCCCGACTCGGTCTTCGAAGGGATCAAGCCACGCGCGGTCGGCCCCGCCGTGATGAGCGGCCGCACCGTGGACTTCGCCGTCTACGAAGAGGATCCTTCGATCTTCTACGCCGCCTCGGCCTCGGGCGGTCTGCTCAAGACCATCAACGGGGGCACGACCTGGGAGAACGTCTTCGATTCTCAGAGCACCGTGTCCATCGGCGACGTCGCCATCAACCCGACCGACCCCAACGTCGTGTGGGTCGGCACGGGCGAGGCCAACAATCGCCAGAGCTCGTCGTGGGGCGACGGTCTCTACAAATCGAGCGACGGCGGCAAGACCTGGAAGCACATGGGGCTGCGCGACTCGAATCACATCGGCCGTATCGTGGTCGATCCGCAGGACACCGACATCGTCTACGTCGCGGCGCTCGGACGGCTGTGGGGCGCAAACAAAGAGCGCGGCGTCTTCAAGACCACGGACGGCGGCGTGACGTGGCAGCACGTGCTGGCCGTCAATGAGAACACCGGCGCGGTCGATCTGATCATGGATCCCGCGAACCCGAAGACGCTGTTCGCCGCCACCTACCAGCGCCGGCGCACCGGTTGGGGCTTCAACGGCGGTGGCCCTGGCTCGGGCCTGCATAAGAGCGTCGACGGCGGCCGGACCTGGCGCAAGCTCTCCGGCGGCCTGCCAACCGGCGACATCGGGCGCATCGGCCTCGACATCTTCCGTCGCAACTCGAACATCGTCTACGCGATCGTCGAGCATCGCGAGGGTGGAATCTTCCGCTCCGAAGACAAGGGCGAGACGTGGACGAAGGTGAACAGCCTGAACCCGCGGCCGATGTACTTCAGCCAGATCCGCATCGATCCGAACGAGCCGCAGCGCATTTACGTCGGCGGCGTCAACCTGCACATCTCTGACGATGGCGGCAAGACGTTTCGGGAGGACGGCGCCCTGGCGGTGCACCTGGATCACCACGCGTTCTGGATCAACCCGCGTAACTCCCGGCATCTGATCGACGGCAACGACGGCGGTACGTGGATCAGCCACGATCGCGCTCAGACCTGGGAGCATCTGAACAACTATCCGATCGGACAGTTCTACAACGTCGCCGTCGATCTGCAGCAGCCGTATCACATCTACGGCGGCATGCAGGACAACGCGTCGTGGGGCGGGCCGAGCTCGGTGCGCGATCGGCAGGGCATCGCCAACGATCACTGGTACCAGATGCTGGCCTGCGACGGCATGTTCACCGTCGTCGATCCGACCGATCCAGACACCATCTACACCAATTGCCAGAACGGCCGCATCACTCGCTACGACCGCAAGACCGGTGAGCGCAAATCGATCATGCCGCAGGCGGAAGCCAACCAACCGACCTTGCGATGGAACTGGACCGCGCCGATCATCGTGTCGCCGCATGATCCGCGGACGTTGTACACAGGCGCGCAGGTCGTGTTCAAGTCGACGGATCGCGGCCATCGCTGGACGACTATCAGCAAGGATCTGACCAACGGCCTGAATCGCGACGAGCTCCTCATCATGGGCGTCTCCGGCAGCAAGATCACGGTGGCCCGCAACGACGGTATGTCGTCGTTCGGCAACATCACGGCGCTGGCCGAGTCGCCGCGGCGCGCGGGGCTGCTCTACGCCGGGACCGACGATGGCAATGTGCATGTGACGCGCGATGCCGGCGCTACGTGGGAGAACATTTCGAACGGGATCGCGGGCGTGCCCAAGCTGATCTACGTCAGCCGGCTGACGCCGTCTGCGTTCGCGGACGGAACGATCTACGCGACCTTCGACGGCCACCGCAGCGACGACTTCAAGCCGTTCGTCTACGCCAGCGCCGATTTCGGCGCGACATGGCGATCGATCGCGAACAACCTGCCGGCCGGATCGGTCTACGTGATCAAAGAAGATCCGAAGAACCAGGACGTGCTGTACGTCGGCACGGAGTTCGGGCTCTTCGTGTCGATCGATCGCGGGGCGCGCTGGAACCGGTGGACGAGCGTGCCGACGGTGGCCATCTACGATCTCGTGGTCCATCCCCGCGACAACGATCTGATCCTCGGCACGCACGGGCGCAGCATCCTGGTGCTCGACGACATCACGCCGGTGCAGCAGCTGAACACGAAGGCCATCGCCGCACCGAGCCACGTGTTCGAGATCGGGCCGGCGGTGCAGTACATCCCCAACGAGAACGGCTGGTTCATCGGCGGGCGCTCGTTCCGCGCACCGAATCGCCAGCTCGGCTCGTTCGTGAACTACTACCTCAAAGACGAAGCCAAGGCCGATGTCGCGATCGCGATCAGCGACGCGTCGGGCAAATTCATTCGCCAGCTCAAAGGGCCGAAGACCGGAGGGCTCCATCGCGTCGCGTGGGATCTGCGGACCGAACCGTCAGGCGCGCCGTCAACCGGACTCGCGGGCGCGTTGGTGCTGACCACCCTCGGGCCGTTCGTCCTCCCAGGCGACTACAAAGTGCAGGTCACCATCGACGGACGCGCGGAGACGCGGACCGCGACGGTCCAGCCCGATCCGCTCGTGAAGCTGTCGGACAGCGATCGTACGACGTTGCTCCAGACGCTCACGGCGCTCACCGAGATGCAGCGCACGGCAGGGTCTGCCGCGGATGCGGTCGTGAAGCTCGATGAGCGGATGCAGCAGATCGCGGAGCTTTTGAAGGGGCATGCATCGCCGCCCGCGACGGTCGCGAGCGCGGTCGCGAGCCTCACGAAGCAGGTGGGCACGCTGCGGACCT
>DAINCF010000250.1:0-10180 GCA_036732565.1 Vicinamibacterales bacterium | reverse complement strand
CTTGCTATTGCACCGTATAGCCTCCGTCCACCGCGAAGGCGCTGCCGACGACGAAACTGGCGCGCGGTGAGGCAAGGAAGAGGATCGCCTCGGCGATTTCATCGGGCTCGCTGATCCGACCGATCGGGTGTGCGGCCTCGGTCGCCTTCATCAGATCCGGATTGAGCCGGCGAAATTCCTCGACCATCCCGGTATTGATGCCACCAGGGCACACGGCGTTGACGCGAATGTTCTGCTTCACGACCTCCAGCGCCACCGCGCGGGTGAGGCCGAGGATCGCGTGTTTGGTCGCGACATAGAGCGCGAGGCCGGGAGCGGCCGTCGATCCCCAACCTGATGAGACATTGACGATCGCACCGCCGCCCGCTTTCAAGATCTCCGGAATGGCGTACTTCATTCCCAGCCAGACGCCTTTCACATTGGTATTGAAGAGGTCGTCGAACAGCGCTTCCGGCTGTTCGGTCACCGGCGCGGATCGCTGCGTAATCCCCGCGTTGTTGATCGCGACGTCGAGCCTCCCGAACGCTTCCACGCTGCGCGCGACGGCACGGGCGACGTCGGCTTCCTTACGGACGTCGGTCTCGACGAAGAGCGCCGATGCGCCGGAGTCTCTCACCAGCCGGACGGTCTCCTCGCCGCGGCCCACGTCGATATCGGCGACCGCGACGTGGGCCCCCTCGCGGGCAAACGCGCGTGCCGTGCTCCGGCCGACACCGTAACCACCACCCGTCACGAGCACGACTCTGTCCGTGAACTCCATAACCAGTGACACCTGTCTCGGCGCCCGTTCGCACAGGAGAAGCCGCGGGCGCACGGCGGCATTCGTCACACGTGTACCCCACGGCGACGACTGGCCGCGACCGGGTTCTTGCGCCGAGCTAACTGGATTCTTGCTGTCGCGACGCGGCCGCCCGAACCGAACGCCGAAAAGTCGCGGGCGAGATCCCGATGTGCCTGGTGAACTGGGTGGTGAACTGGCTGACGCTCTGGAAACCGACGGCATACGCCACGTCCGCAATGCCGTGTCGGCCGTCACGGAGCAAACGACATGCGGCCTCGATCCGCTGCCGCACGATATAGCGGTGCGGTGCGTGGCCGGTGGTGTTCTTGAACAGCCTGGAGAAGTGAAAGACGCTGAGGCCTGCCAACTCGGCCAACTCGTGCAGCGTGACCGGCCGTTCGGGATTGTCATGAATCCGATCGAGCACACGCCTCAATCGATGCGCATCCAGCCTGCCCTTCGGTCGCGTAATTGGCAGCGGCACCGAACAGTGCCTCCGTAGCAGGTGCACGGCGATGAATTGCGCAGTCGCCTCCGCGTACAACGCCGCGGAGCCATGATTGCTCTGAAGCTCGGTGACGAGAGCGGACGCGACCGTTTCGATAACCGGGTCGGGGAACGCGAAGCGATTGATGATCTGGACACTCGCCGGATTTCGATCGGCTGCCTCTTCGGCGACCCTCTGCAGGACGCGGGAGGAAAGGTGAAGATGGGCGGTTTCGACCGGTTCATCCCCTCGGCTCTGCCACGTCAACTCAGCCGGTTCTCCCGCCGATCGGACGAACACGCAAGGCGCCGCGATGTGCGCCGTTCGCCATGGCCCGTCTCCATCGCGACCCTCGATCGAGCGATCGCCGCGGAAGCACACGGCGATGAATGGATCTGGCGTCGCCGGAACGACAATCCGCTCGATGCTCCGAGGCTCCGAGTAGGTACGCACCAGCAGGTGCGGCCACCCCAACGGGAGGCTCGAGAGTATCGGCCCCGTGGGAGCAAACCGCTCGAATTCCGCTGACGGCACCAATTGCCCTCGCCTCTGCGAATCGTGGTTGAGCACCGACTCTCCCCTCAGCTCGAGCCCACGCCTTGCGCTACAACCGCGAGCGTCACCCTGACCAGGTCCGCATTGCTCGGCGCACGCGAGCCGTCCGGCAGGGTCAAGGTGTCCTCGAAGCCGACCCGGGTGTCATACCTCCTCTGTGCCGCGAGCGCGATCATCTCCCAGGCCGAGCCCTCGAGCCCGTGCAGCAGCCGGGGGCTCGAGTTGGCTCCGAGCGCCATTTCGATCTCTTTCAGATTGGCGCGCGCCTCCCCGGGGCGCTCCCCAGGTTCGATCAGGACGCGCAGGCACTCGTTCGCGAGGCCGCTGGCGAGCCACAGATTGACGGCAAGCGCGTTCCACACGCCAGCCTCGATGCCGATCCCCTTCTCGACCATCAACCTGATCACGCGCATCGCCGCTTCTTCGTGGACGTTCACCGAGACGAAATCCGGCAAGACTTCCCACCCGCGGATGAGGTCCAAGCGATGCTCGACGTCGGGCACAATCCAGGCCCCGGTGCTGATGCCAACTGGCACGCCGGGGCTGGCTGCCCGGATCGCTTCGAGAGCGTGCGCGACGTCATCTGGTGAGAGGCTCTCCTTTTCGTCTGCGGCGCGAACATGTACGTGGATCGCACCAGCGCCCGCTGCCACCGCGGCTGCCGCTTCGGCGGCCTGCTGCTGAGGCGTGATCGGAATCGACGGATGCTCGTGTCTGGTCCGCGAGCCGTTGATGGCGGCTTCGATCAACACGACGCTTCCCGCCACCGCCTCAGCCCCGTCTCGCCGCCTCGATGGTGGCGACATCGATCTTCTTCGTCGGCATCATCGCGGCGCGCCGCCTCATGCGCGTCCGTGTCGAACCAGAGGCAGATCGTGTTCTTTGGCGTCATGTTCGCGTGCTCCTTGGTGCTCGGTCGAGGCGATCGCGATCCGCGAGTGCATCGACCAGCGCGACCGGGGCGTCTACACGGCGAGCGTACATTGAGCAGGCGTGGGGTGCCAAGATGAGTCAGAAAAGCCTGATCGGTCTCTCTGCTTCACCGATCAGCGCCGTAGCCGCTGGGTGTCGACAATCCCTCTGGCGATTCGGTTGCCCATGCGGGCCCCGACATTCAGTGAGAAGCGGTAGTGGAACCCAGCCATGATGCGCGATTCTCTGCATTCCCTCGAGGCAGCGCCCAGCCGAGTGAACGAGCGCACTGGATTCGACCGCCATGTCACCAATATTCTGACCAAGCTCGACGTACGCTCGCGCACGGCGGCCACGGCATTCGCCTACGCGCACAAGCTCTTCTAGCCAACGTGTGCTGGCGGAAACTACCCACGCCGAGAACCGGCAGTGAGTGGTTTCACCGAAGTCTCGGGCATCGCTTTCGGCGCACTCTCGAACCGCGGGGAGACCCGCCGATCGAAAGGACGAAGGATGTACGATGTGATCATCGTCGGCGCGCGATGCGCGGGCTCGCCGACCGCCATGCTGCTCGCGCGGAAAGGCTATCGGATCCTGCTGGTCGACAAGGCAACCTTTCCGAGCGACACGATCTCTACGCACATTATCTGGCCGCATGGCGCCGAGATCCTGGATCGCTGGGGATTGTTCGATCGTCTGGCGGCAACCGGCTGCCCCGCCGTGGCACGCCGCCTGGTCTTCGACGTCGGTCCATTCGCCCTGCAGGGCGGCGTGATCGACACCAACGCCGGACGCGGGGGGTTTTGTCCTCGACGAACCGTGTTGGACAAGCTGCTGGCGGACGCCGCCGTGGACGCTGGCGCGGAGCTGCGAGAAGCGTTCACCGTAGAGGGGCTGCTCTGGGACGGCGATCGAGCCGCCGGAATCAAAGGGCGTGGCCGGGCCGGTGGCAGCGTCGAGGAGCGGGCGCGCGTGGTGATCGGTGCAGACGGTGTCTATTCGTTGGTAGCCAAGGCCGTCCGAGCGCCGGAGTACGACGCGGCGCCGCCGCTGACCACCAACTACTACAGCTACTACAGCGGATTCGATGCCGACGATATCGAGATGTACATCCGCGACTGTCAGGCGATAGGCTGCTTCCCCACGCACGACGGTTTGACCCTCATCGCCGTCTTGTGGCCCAGCAATCGATTTCACGAGATCCGCGCAGACATCGAGGGACACGTCTTGAAGGCCATGGAATCGACACCGAGCGTCGCGGCTCGACTGCAACGTGCGACACGCGAGGAGAAATGGGTGGGGACCGCTGGCGTCCCCAACTACTTTCGTCAGGCGTTCGGTCCGGGTTGGGCGCTCGTCGGCGACGCGGCCTACGACCGGGACCCGATTACCGCGCAAGGCATCAGCGACGCCTTGATCGACGCCGCGTCTCTGGTAGACGCGCTCGACGATGGGTGGTCCGGGCGGCGTTCGATGGCTGACGCGTTGGCCGCCCATCAATCAGCCCGCGATCAGCGCGTGAAGCCGATGTACGATTTCACATGCCAGCTGGCGACGCTGGAACCGCCTCCTCCCCACATGCAGCAGCTGTTTGCCGCCTTGCGCGGTAATCAGGAAGCCACGAACCGATTCTATTCGGCGATCACGGGCTCGACGCCACTGCCTGCATTCATGAATCCCGAGAACATCGGTCGTATCGTCGCCCAAGCGACCGCGTGAGAGAGGCGCGGAGCGGTCGTCGTGATCTGCAGCGCGTGCAGCTACCTTCTCGGCAGAAGGCGCACCTCGCGTAGATTCTTGAGCGCCTGCTCCCACAGGGTTTCGAACCCGGCGGTCAGCGACTCGGCCAGCGCGTTGTCGCGGACGAGCAACGAGGCAAAGCGGCGCTCGGATGCGAACGGGTGGTCGAGCGACAGCAGCACCGTCTCCTCGTCCATCACGTGGAATTGATGTCCCAGCTCTCCGGAGTAGCGGACGCCCGAAGCGTCGCGGATTGACTCGGAGTGGCGGTGCAGGAATTCCAGCAACCGTGGCGCCGTCCGATCGGAAAAGCCGAACACGATGCGGTGGTCGACCTGGCGCGCCGAACAGTTGCGGCCGATCCGCTTGAGCACGTCGAATCCCTCCTGCGCAACCTGGTCGATCGCGTCCAAATCGCTCTCTTCCATGTACGACAGGATGCGCCGCCGGCTCATCGAGACTCTGCGCACCTTCTACCTACCTCGAACAGCTCGGGTTCGCGCACATGATGGGCATCGTCGGCAAAGACGGCCAGCTCGACTTCTGCATCGTCTTCCGCGATGACGCGATGGTGATGATCGGCAGGCCGCAGGATCGCATCGAGGGGTCGGGGCAGCAGTATCCGACGCGGCGGCCTCTGGAGCTGTATGTCTACCTGAAGGACATCGACGCGTATCACGCCGAGGTGACCAAGCGCGGCGTCCCCATCGCCGAGCCGCTGACAACGCAGTGGTGGGGTGACAGAAACTTCGCCGTGCAGGATCCGTACGGCTATCAGATCTGGTTCGGGCAGACGGTGGGCGATGTCGTCCCGCCGCCGGGGACGAAGATGATCTGACCTCCGACAGGTGCCGGCCATGTCTGACGCCGAGAAGCTCGCCTTCCCCGTTGTGCCGTACTTCCTCGTCCTCCTGTCGCCCGGGGAGAACGCCGCCGAGGCTCCGAGCTACTTCGAGGCACACGTCGAACACATCGACGCCATGGCGGCAGCCAACATCGTGCTGCTGGGCGGCGAGTTCGACAGCGCGATCGACGGGGCGACCGCCGCCTATCTGCCGCACACCACACCCCCTCACGCGCCGACGCGGAAGCCTGGGCTGCGAAGGATCCGCTCGTGAGCCACGGGGCATATCGCGCCCGAATTGTCGCGTGGCAGCTCGTCGGCATCACGCCTGGTGCGATCGATCCAGCGTTGACCGGATCGTGACGTAGGCGTCAGCCCCGCGCCGCGACCAAGCGCTCCCACTCGATCGGATCGCGAGTCTCGGCATCCCGAACCCCGAGCTCGCGCAGCACACTGATCACCGTCTGGCGGCGAGCGACCGCGACGGTCAGGATGTGAGCCACCACGCTGCCGAAGGTGAAGCTGACCGGCGGCGTGCAGAGCGCGTCGACGAAGGCATCGTCCCACTCGTTGCGATCGCGGATGCGTCGGACCAGCGCCGCGAACTGCGGCTGCACCACGGCCAGCCGCGCCTGCAGCCCCGCGATGGTGCGCTCGTCGCGTGGAGGAATGTCGCGCCCGCCTATCGCGGCGGTCCACACCTCCTTGGTGAAGACGATGCGCTCGAGCATGGTCCGCACGTCGGGTTCGGGGCCCTCGAAGTGATGGACGATCAGCCCGGGCCGAACGTGGCGATCGAGGGCGTCATCGGAGAGCGTGGCGGCCTGCTCGAGCAGTCGCGCGGTGTGCCAGTGGTCATGTTCGATGAGGCGGTCGGAGAGATCCATGGTGGTTGTCCTCGGCTGGCCGGGGAGCAGGAGGCCGCCCGGCGGGTGGAAGTGGATGCCGTTGGGTGCGGCGAGTCGGAAGTCGCGCGGCTCGTCGGCGAACCGACTCGGCGGCACGCCGTGAGCTCGGGTGAAGGCGCGCGAGAACGCTTCGATGGCCTGGTAGCCCGCCTCGAAGCCGGCGTCGGTGACGCTGATGCCGCGGCCGAGTCCCCACGCGGCGCGCTCCAGCAAGAGGCGGCGTCGGAACGCCGCCGGTGCTTCGCCGATGCCGGCGCGCACCAGGCGGTTGAAGTGAAACGGGCTGAGCATCGCCCGTGCCGCCACTGCCCGCCCGTCAAGGCCCTCGTCGAGAGCTTCGATCACGGCATCGACGACGTCGCGCAAGCGATCCGGGTGCGCCTTCATGCGCCGCAGTATGCCCCGCGCCGCGCCCGCGCGCATGACCGCAATTGCTACGGCGACCTATGCGAACACGAAGTTCAGGTGCTCTGGCAACGCCATGTCGCGCACACCTGTGATCCCGATCGGCGCTCGAGACCATCCGTTGACGCTCACGCCGCCTCAGGCATCCTCGCGGCGAGGCCGACGATTCTGCGCCAGCACGCGCTTGCGCAGGCGAATGCTTTTCGGCGTCACCTCGACCAGCTCATCGTCGTTGATGAACTCGATGCCTTGCTCGAGGCCCACGAGGCGGGGCGGGACGAGGCGGATGGCTTCGTCCGCCGTCGACGCGCGCATGTTGGTTTGCTTCTTTTCCTTCGTCACGTTGACGTCGAGGTCGTTCATCCGCGCGTTCTCGCCGATGATCATCCCCTCGTAGGTCTCGACGCCTGGGTCGACGAAGATGACGCCGCGCTCTTGCAGGTTCGCCAGGGCGTATGCGGTTGCCGGTCCGGAGCGATCTGCCACCAACGCACCCGTCGATCGCGCGGGAATCGGGCCGTGCCACGGCTCCCAGCCGGCAAAGAGGTGGTTCATGATGCCGGTGCCCTTGGTGTCGGTGAGGAACTGCGAGCGGAAGCCGATGAGACCACGCGCCGGAATCCGGAACTCCAGCCGGACGCGACCGCTGCCGTGATTCACCATCTTCGTCATGGTGCCCCGACGCTGTCCGCACATCGCGATGACCACGCCCTGGAAATCCTCGGGCACATCGATGACCAGGTCTTCGACCGGCTCCTTCCGCACGCCGTCGATCTCGCGGGTGACGATCTCCGGACGCGACACCTGCAGCTCGTACCCTTCACGGCGCATCATCTCGATGAGAATCGAGAGCTGGAGCTCACCGCGACCGACGACTTTCACCTGCTCGGGGGTGTCCGTGTCTTCGACGCGCAACGACACGTTGCCCAGGAGCTCGCGTTGCAGCCGCTCCCGCAGATGCCGTGACGTGACGTACTGCCCGTCTCGGCCGGCCAACGGCGAGGTGTTCACCCCGAAGATCATCGACACCGTGGGCTCGTCGATGGCAATCGTCGGAATGGCCGTGCGCTGCTCCGGGTCCGCGATGGTCTCGCCGATCGTGATGTCCTCGATGCCTGCCAGACAGATGATGTCCCCCGCGCTGGCCTCCTCGATCTCGATGCGCTTGAGGCCATCGAACGAGAACAGCTTGGTGACGCGCGTCTCCTGCTGCGCCCCGTCCAGCTTGAGCACCGCAATCGGATCGTTGATCCGCACGCGACCGTTGAAGATCCGTCCGATGGCAATGCGTCCGAGGTAGTCGCTGGAATCGAGATTCGCGACTTGCATCTGGAGTGGCGCCGTCGGATCCCCATGCGGCGGCGGCACGTGGTCGACGATGGCCTCGAACAGCGGCCGCAGATCCTCGCTCGGCTCCGCGAGATCGGCCGTCGCGGTGCCCGCCCGGCCGCTCGCGTACAGCACGGGAAACTCGATCTGATCGTCGCTGGCGTCCAGATCGATGAAGAGATCGTAGACCTCGTTGACGACCTCCTGGGGCCGCGCATCGGAGCGATCGACCTTGTTGATCACCACGATCGGCGGCAGGCGGCGTTCGAGGGCCTTGCGCAGGACGTAGCGGGTCTGCGGCAGCGGGCCTTCCGACGCGTCGACGAGGAGCAGAACGCCGTCCACCATCGACAACGTGCGCTCCACCTCCCCGCCGAAGTCGGCGTGGCCGGGCGTGTCGACGATATTGATCAGCAAGTCCCGATAGTGCACGGCGGTGTTCTTCGCGAGAATGGTGATGCCGCGCTCGCGCTCGAGGTCGGTGTTGTCCAAGGCGCGCTCGGCGACCCGCTCGTTGACCCGGAAGGCGCCGGCCTGCTTCAGCAGTGCGTCGACGAGGGTGGTCTTGCCGTGATCGACGTGGGCGACGATGGCGACGTTGCGACGTAACGGATTCGCGACGACCGACGATACAGGATGAGCGCGTGAAGCCAAAGACATCTCACCAGTATAGGTTCTCGGGGTTCTTGGGTCCTAGGGTTCTGGGGTTCAGGAGGTTCTAGGGTTCACCAGTGCTTTGGGGAAGCGCATCGCTTCCGCATCCGCCAACGCGTCGTTGAGGCCGCTGAGTGGATATTCGCGTGCGCCGATGGCTCGCCATGGAATGGTGCGCGCATGGCGCTCGAGCAGGCTGAGGGCGCGCACGAAGTGACCGGCTTCGCTTCCCCAACAGCCACGAATCTCGAGATGCTTCCGGTTGATGTGCTCGTGCGCGTTCACCTGACTCGGGCCGGCGTTCGTGTAGTGACCGGCGACGACGTACCGCCCACCATCGCGAACGAGCCCGAAGGCTTCTTCGATCGCACGCGGCGAGCCGGAGGCTTCGATCGCGACGTCCACGCCACGCCGGTTCGTGACCGTGCGCACGACCTCCAGTCGTTCCTCCGCCGACGTCTGGCTCAGATCCAGGGCCACGTCCGCGCCCATGCGCCGAGCCAGATCGAGACGATCGGACGGGGCCCCGATCGCGATCACGGTCGAGGCGCCCGACAGCCGGGCCAGCGCGACGATGCTCAGGCCGACGGCGCCTGTGCCTTGTACCAACACGGTGTCGGCCAGGCGCAGGGTCGCACGATCGATCGCGTGGACCGCCGTGATTAAGCCGCACCCGCCGCCGATGTAATCCATGTCGTCGACACCATCAGGCAGCGCGGCGGCCACCACGCCGGGCTCGAGGTAAATGGCCTGGCTCCACCCGCCGAAGAGGCCATCGGTGGCTGAATCGGTAATGCCGTACACCTTGCGTGAAGGGCACTTGGTCGGCGTGGCGGTCACCGCGCAGGCGTAACAGCGGCCGCAGGCGCGATGCACGTCGTAGAACACGATCCGATCGCCCTCGCGGAAGCGCCTGCCGTCGACGCCGACGACGTCACCGCGCATCTTGTCGAGGCGTCCGACGGACACGTGACCGGGAATGATTGGATACGGTACGCCCGCCAGCCGCCCATGCCACAAGTGCACGTCGGTCCCACAGACCTCCGAGTAGGTCGTGCGAAGGAGCATCCCGCCCGAGGCGATGTCGGGCTCCGGAAACTCGCGCAACTCGATCGGTTGGCGAGGGGCAGTCATGACAGCAGCGACAATCGACATATACCCGCTGGTTCCTCACGAGGGTTCCGCCCTGGGTGCCACACGGTGGTTCCCGACGAGGTTCGGCCGGACTGTATTATTCTAGGGGCATGCCTTTGTTCGAGTACCGCTGCGTGGATTGCGAGCGCGATTTCGAGCTGCTGGTACGCGAGCAGACGGTGCTGGCCTGCCCGACGTGCCAGAGCACGCGCCTCGAGAAGCAGTTGTCGGTATTCGCCGTCAGCGCCCCCGGCGCGTCGATGTCGCGCCAGGCCACGGGCTCTGCGTGCGGCGCCTGCGGCGACCCCCGCGGGCCCGGCTCCTGCTCGATGAACTGAATCGTCCACAAAGACCGTACCTAGCGCGGGCCCTAATACCGTACGTAGCGCAGGCCTTCAGGCCTGCCAAACACGTCGGTAGGCCGGCTCTCA
>DAINCF010000249.1:0-10218 GCA_036732565.1 Vicinamibacterales bacterium | reverse complement strand
CGCACGCTGCTCTTCGGCTGCGCCGGCGAGTCCACGTTGTCGACGATGGCGCGGGCGACCACGCCCGCACAGACGCTGGCGCTCGCCATTGGATCGCCTGAGTTTCAAAAGCGATGACCGTTGGAACGGTCGTTCCGCACGAAGGTTCCTCACGGGGGTTCCTCACGATGGTTCCTCACAAGGTTCGGTGCCCCACGAGGGTTCGCACGATGGTTCCGTTCAACACGGGGGTTCCGCACCGGGGTGCAGCGTGGACCTTTCGGGCGGAACCGGTGTGTGGAACCGAAACCGGTGTGTGGAACCGAACCGGTGTGTGGAACCGAACCAACGGGTGGAACCTCGGTGCGGAACCGAACCTCCGTGGGGAACCTCGTGCGGAACCCGCGTGAGGAACCCTCGTGCGGAACGAATGGGAGCCCCATATGACATCCAGAAGAGTGTTCTTGAAATCCGGGTCGATGGCGATGCTCACGCTGGGATTCGCGCCTTCGTTTCTCACTCGCACCGTGCAGGCCGCGGGTAATCGGCAGCGCTTGCTGATCACCGTCTTTCAGCGCGGCGCGGTCGATGGGTTGAACATGATCGTGCCGTTCGGTGAGGCTGAGTACTATCGCGTGCGCCCGTCGATCGCGATCCCTCGGCCGGGAGCGCCCCGGGAGTCGGCGATCGATCTCGACGGCTTCTTCGGCCTGCATCCGCGGATGGCCGCCCTCAAACCGTTCTGGGACGATCGATCGCTGGCTGTCGTGCACGCGTGCGGATCGCACGACACTACGCGCTCCCACTTCGACGCGCAGGACTACATGGAGTCGGCGACGCCCGGGGTGAAGAGCACGAAGGACGGGTGGATCAATCGGTATCTGCAGACGGTGGTCGACGCCGACGCCGCGCGCAGTCCCTTGCGTGGAGTCTCGTTGACGAGGACGATGCCGCGCGCGATGCAGGGGCAGGCGCCGGCGTTGGCGGTCGGTCGTGTCGACGAGTTCAATGTGCGCGGCGGCATGAGCGCGAGCGACTCGTTCGAGGATGCCTACGGGCAAGCCGCGGATCGCGTGCTCAACGGCACCGCACAGGAAGCCTTCGACGCCATGCGGACCTTGAATGGCGCCACGCACGGCCGGTATCGGCCGGTGGAGGGCGTCGCCTACCCGACGACGCCGTTCGGACAGGCGCTGCAGGAGATCGCGCGCCTCGCGAAAGCCAACGTCGGGCTACAGGTCGCGTTCGCGGAGTCCGGCCAGTGGGATCACCATGTCGCCGAGGGGAGCGTCACGGGCCAGATCGCGAATCGGCTCGGCGACTTCGCCGACGGCCTGGCCGCATTGACGCGCGATCTCGGCGACCGCATGGCCGACACGCTGATCCTCACGATGTCGGAGTTCGGCCGGGCGGTGGTGGAGAACGGGAACCGCGGCACCGATCACGGCCATGGCAACGCGATGCTCGCCATCGGCGGTAACGTGAAAGGTGGCAAGGTTTTTGGCCGCTGGCCCGGGCTTGGCGCCGACGATCGCTACGAGGGGCGGGATTTGGCCGTCACGACGGACTTCAGGGACGTCTTTGCCGAGGTGCTCACGAAGCATTTCGGCATGGACGCGAAAGCGGGCGCGGCGGTTTTCCCAGGTCATGGCGTGAAGCCTCAGGCATTCACAGGACTGATCGCATGAGCAGCCGAGATATGATCTTCGGCAGACATGCTGCCAACGCCCGCAGTTCTGATTGATCGAGCGCGCCTGATCGCGAACATCGACCGCATGCAGGCGGCCGCGACGGCCAAGGGCATCCGGCTCCGGCCGCACGCCAAGACGCACAAGAGCCCGCGGATTGCGCGCTGGCAGATCGAGCGCGGCGCCGTCGGCATCTGTTGCGCGAAGCTTGGGGAAGCCGAGGTCTTTGCCGACGCGGGCATCGGCGACATCCGCCTTCCTTATCCCCTCCACCCCATCAACGCGTCGCGCGTCGTCGCCTTGCTCGATCGCACCCGCCTTTCGTTCATCGTCGACCACCCGATCGTGGCCCGCGGCTGGTCGATGGCGATGAGCGCGACCGAGCGCGAAGTCGACGTGCTCGTGAAGGTCGACGTCGGCTTCCATCGCTGCGGGATCGATCCGGCGCGCTCCGACGCCTCCACGTTCGTCCGAGACGTGGCGGCCATGCCCGGTCTGCGGCTCAAGGGGCTGCTGGCACACGCGGGCCACGGCTACCACGCGACATCTGAAGATCACCTGCGGCAGATCGCAGCCGACGAAGTTCGCGTCCTCACCACACTGGCGGATGCGGTGCGGCGCGACGGGGTGACGATCGACGAGATCAGCGCCGGCGCCACGCCGACGGCGCGGTATTCGCTGGAGCAGGCGGGATTGACGGAGTATCGACCGGGCAACTACGTGTACTTCGATCGCACCCAGGTTGGCCTCGGTGCCGCGACGTTCGACGATTGCGCGTTGACGGTGCTCGCGACGGTGGTCTCGAAGCCGAGTGGCGAACGCATCATCCTGGATTGCGGTACCAAGACGCTCAGCTCCGACCACGCACGCGGCTTCGGGCCCCTGCTGGGCCATGGCGCGATCTTTCGCGATTCGGTCGTCAAGCCCGGTGCGACGCCCGATGAGGACTTGATCATCGAGCGCCTCTCGGAGGAACATGCGACGGTTCGAGTGGTAAGTGGATCCACGCCGCTCGAGCCCGGCGACCGCGTGCGCGTGCTGCCGAACCACGCCTGCGTCGTGTCGAACCTCGTCGATCAAGTCTGGGTGATGGACGGCGGCACGGTGCTCGAAGCCCTGCCGATCGCGGCGCGGGGGAAGATCGCGTAGCGACGACTTTTTCGTCAGGGTCGGCTTCAGCCGGCCCGTGAAGGTCCGCCTGAAGGCGGACCCCACGCTGGTTGGGTTATGCCCACGCTGGTTTGTGTTTATGGCCGCAAAAACAAAGGCTGAGACCGTGAACGACACACGAGAGTACGGCGAGGCGCTAGGGTTGGTCGAAACCCGCGGACTCGTCGGCATGATCGAAGCGGCCGACGCCATGTGCAAGACGGCCAACGTCATCTTCGTCGGCTGGCAGAAAGTCGACGCCGGTCTCGTGACCGCTATCGTCCGAGGCGATGTGGGGTCGGTGAAGGCCGCCACCGACGCCGGCGCCGCGGCGGCCCGGCGCGTCGGCGAGCTGATTGGCGTCCACGTCATCCCACGACCCGCTGACGATCTCGAGACAGTTTTCCCCCTCAAGCCGAAGTCGTAGGACGGACTCGCCACCAAGGCCACGGAGGAATTGTCCACCGAGGCACAAAGACACCAAGCCAATCCTGTTCAAATTGGCTTCCTCGGGTCTTGGTGTCTTGGTGGCTACGTTCTTGGTGATCTTCGTGTCTTTGTGGCCAACGTCTCGTGGCGTTCTTCGCGTCTTAGTGGCTATCGTGAATCGTCGGGCAGGATCCGGAACACTCGTGCGCGACCGCGTTCGTCGAAGAACTCACCCACATCCTGCATTCCCGGAACGTCCTGCGTCTCCAGCACCTTTTCCTCGTAGATGCCGCGGCTGTAGTGCTGCGCGTGCAGGATGACCATCGTCACGCCTTCGCCGCGGAGTGCGCGCATCGCGCGCTCGTCGGGAAACTTGCTGACGCGATCCAGCAGCAGCAGATAGGACCGCGGATAGTATCCGCTGTTGCCGTTGACCAGCTTGTGGCGATGGTACTGGGCGAAGTACTCGAAGTCGGCCTCGGGTCCCGGCAGACCGTTCGACGCCGGCATCGGCATGTGGGCGATGACGGTCGGCGGCTGCTGCGCGAGCCATGCGTACAGTGCCGGCGCCCGTCTCGGCATCTGACGGGTTGGCGTGGTCGTCCGGTATTCGGCCAGCAGCGCGATGAGCACGATCGCGGTGACGGCGACCGCGATCCGCGGGTTCTGGATTTTGCGCTCGACGCGGGCCATGCCGAGCGCGGCCAGCGCGGCGACGCACGCCACCACGATCGCCCCGAAGCGCGCGGGCACGCGCAGCCCTTTATAGGGCGACAGGTAGTGCAGCAGCGGATAGACGTAGCCGTCGAGGCCTCGCGACGCATCGAAGGCAAACAACGTCCCGGCCGCCAGGCCAATCGACCACGGTTGCAACGGCGGGATCAGCGCCGCCGCGGCGACGAGGTAGGCCGTGAGGCCAGATGAGGCGCGCTCCTCGCTGTCGCCCAGCGTGTGAGCCGTCCATCCCCACAGCTTGTTCCCGTAGGGTGTGGCGATGTAATTGGACAGGTGCGCGCTGTAGTTTCCAATTTCCTCGAGGTCGCGATCGCCGAGCGTGGCGCGCACGCGCTGATACGGCATCGAGTACACGGCGACGACAACGACGGTCACGGTGAGCGCGATGGCGAAACGCAGCAGGATCGGGCGCGCGATCGGCTGCGGGCGCCGCGCCCAGGCGATGCCCGCGACAATCGGCAGGATGGTCAGCAGGAAGAGGCCGTAGTACACACAACACAGGAACTGGGCGACCAGCGCGACGGTCAGCCAACGCCCTGCGCGGGTCTCGCCCGTGAGCAGGCGCCGCGTCGCCCAGAACGCCAACGGGATCCAGCACGTCCACAGCAGCTCCAGGTGCATGATGTGCTCGGCCCGATACGCGTTCCCGGCGAAGATCGCCGCCGCGAGCAGGCCTCCGGCGTGGCTGTCGGCCAGGTCGCGAGCGAAGAGGTACATGGCCAGGCCGGCCGTCAGGTACGACGCCCAGAACAGCACGCTGTAGACCAACAGCGGCGGCACGCCGGACCAGATGAACGGCGCGCCGCTGAACGCCAGCAGCGGAATGGCATCCGAGAAGAAGAGGACATCGGGCTCGGGATGGAAGATGTTGCCGTCCGTCAATCCTCCAGGGCCTTGGCCGGCCAGGTTGCGACTCCACTGGTACAAGCGCCACGTGGAGAACAGCGGATCCTGGTGCACCGGCACGTGCGTCCACGATTGTTTGACCAGCGGCCACGTGCTGACGAACGTGGACGCGGCGACGACGAGAATGAGGAAGATGAAGCGAACGGTCCGTTGGTTCATCGGCCAGTCTGCGGCGGTCTCGATCCGCCCTTCCGAGCGCTCGGGCGTCGCGCCGCTCCCATACCGCCCTTTCGTGCCGGACGCTTGCCCTCGCGCGCGGTGAGCTGGCGCAACCGCAAGTTCTCGCCCAGCATCAGCAGCGGCTGCGCCGGGTTCTCGAGGACGTTGTACAACTCACCGGCCTCGGTGCGCGCGAAGATCTGATCGCCATCGATGAACAGCGTCACCGGCCCGCCACCCTCGATCGCTTCGAACAATCGTATGTGAAACCGCGTGCGCAGGTTGCCGAGCAGGCGTCGAATCCGGGCCACGGAGAAGCCGCGGCGACGGAGGTCGGCCAACACCAGCAGCTCCAGCAAGTCGATCGGCGTGTAGCGCCGCTCGGTGAAGCCGCCCTTCAGCGTGCGATGCGGCGCGATTGCCGGCACGAACAGCTTGCGCGTGTGCCACCACTGGAGCTGCCGCGCCGACAGTCCGGTCAAGGCCGCGACCTCGCGCGAGCTGTACAGCTTCTTGAGCTTCACGAGCAGGGCTCGCGCATCGGCAGCAGGCGTTCACTCGCGCGACGTCAGGCTGGCGAAGACCGAATCGGCCATCCGCGCGCCATCGAAGTCCTTGGGCGTGAGGCCGCCAGCCGAGTGCGTCGTGTACACGAGCGTGACGCGCTTGTAGTTGATCTGAATGTCCGGATGATGGTCGGCCGCTTCCGCGCCGGGGACGAGAGCCTGCACGAAGCGCACGGCGTCCGGGAAGTCGCGACACACGAACTGCCTGCGTACGGCATCGCCGTCCAGCGTCCAGCCGTCCAGCTCGACCACACGCGCTTCGGCTTCAGCGCGACTCATCGGCATGGACGGATGATACCTTGGGCCACCCTAAAAGGGCGGCCCCGACGTGCGCGATTTCGTAGCGGCTACGTGCGGGATTTCGTAGCGGCCGGCCTACGATCACAATCCCGCGCGCGAGGGCGCGAGCGTCTGCAGGGCGGGATCCGACGTCTTGCCGGCCACGATGTCGTTGACGAGCATCGCGGTGAGCGGCGCGAGCAGGATGCCGTTCCTGAAGTGTCCCGCCGCGTAGATCAGCCGCGGCATCGTCGCTGACGCACCGACGAGTGGAAGACGATCGGGGCTGGCGGGTCGAAGGCCGACGCGCACGCCTTCGAACGAAGCGGTGTCGAGCGCGGGCACGAGCTGTCGCGCGGCGTTCAGCAGCCCGGACACGCCTTGCACCGTCGCGCGCTCGTCGAAACCCACCTCTTCCATCGTGGCCCCCACGAGCACGGTGCCGTCCGGCCACGGCACGAGGTAACACTCCGATCCCCACACGATCTGTCGGAGGATGGGATGAGGCGTGCGCAGGACGACCAGCTGCCCGCGAACCGGACGGAACGGCGCCGTGTCGACGCCCGGCACCGCGATCTGGCTGGACCAGCTGCCGGCGGCAACGATGATGCGATCGGCTTCCCATCGCCCGGCGTCGGTGAGGACGCGAACGGCGTCGCCGCTGTCCTCGATGCTGAGCGCCCGGGTGCCGTACTCGAAGATCGCGCCGTGGCGCGCCGCGGCGGCGACCAGCGCCACGGTCAGATCCAGCGGGCTGACGAATCCGTGCGGGGAGATCAGGAGCGCGCCCGCCACAGACGCCGTGAGACCCGGCTCGACATCGGCCACCGTGGGCCCAGTGATCCACCGCGCCTCGATGCCGTGCTGCTGCAATCGCGTCACTGACCGCTGCAGTTGCGACGCATGCGCCTCGTCGCTGGCGATCTCGAGAGTGCCGTTGCGTCCATACACCATCGTCCGTTCGGCCGCTGCCGCGACGCGATCGACGAACTCATCGTAGAGATCGAGGCTGCGCCGCCCGAGCACGCTCAACGGCTCGGATTCGTGACCTTCGATGTACGGCGCCAGCACGCCCGCCGATGCCTGCGTCGCCCCTCGTCCCGGCCCCCGCGCCTCGATCACGCGCACCCGACGACCCGCCGCGGACAGCTCGAAGGCCACCGCAGCGCCGATGACACCGGCGCCAACGACAATCACTTCTGCGTCAGACACGCAACGACTGTACATCGAAGGCCTCGCGCCTTTGGGCGCTCGGATGGTCACTCGCTTCGCCAGTGGAAGGCAGACCTTTCCGAACGAAGTGAGGCCGTCCGAGCCGCGAAGCGGCGAGGCCTTCGGTGAGCGTAGCGAGCCGCCTTCCGAGCGGCGAAGCCGCGAGGCCTAGAAGAACAACGTTGCCCCCACCTCCACCCGTCTCGCCGTCGCGGCGGATGTCGCGGTGCCGTAGTACGGGGACAGCAGGTTGCCGACGAACGCGTTGCGGTTCGTGATGTTGAGCAGGTTGAACACCTGCACGTGCAGGTCGAGACGGTAGCGGGCGTTGGAGGCCGTCATCATCATCATCTGCGGCCCGCCCCCTTCGCCGCCGCCGGGACCACCGCCTGGGCCGCCGGGTCCGCGCTGCGCGGACGGTGGTGGTGGCGGAGGTCCTCCGATCGGCATCGGGTTGTCACCGCTGCCTACGCCGCCAAGAGCGAAGGTTCGATTGAGCCGCAGTCCGACGTTCCATTGGGCGGCGCCGCGGGCGCTGTTGCGCTCGATGCCCGCGGGGCGATCGTTGAACACGGTGTCGCCGTTGTCGTCGGTGCCGGTCGTGATGTTGTACGGCAGTGCCGAGAATCCCTGAACGTTGAGACCGGCGCGGACGCCGTAGACCAGCGGCGTATTGGCGAGGATGAACAGGCGATGGCGGACGTCCTGTGCCGTTGGGCCCCAGTCCGCGTCGGGCTCGTTGCTGTCGGCCGGCAGGCTCAGCGGCGAGTCCGCGAAGTTGCGCGAGTTGCTCCAGGTGTACATCACCGTGCCGAAGAGGCGCACATTGGGCATGCGGAAGTTGAGGCCCGCGCTCACGCGATCGGTGGCACGCCGTCCATCCGACCGGATCTCGGTGATGTTCCCCGCGCTGGGATCGGGGCGGGTGCCATCGGCCAGCGGCGCGTTGACGTTGACGGATCGCAACGTGTTGGTGCCGCGCGTCCACATGTAGTCCCCGCGCAGCCCGATGAGCGGCGTCAGCTGGCGATCGAACCCGACCGAGGCCTGCTGGATGGTCGGCTGCGACAAGTCGTCCGCCACCTGGATACGGCTCGGCGGCAGGCTGCTGCCGCCCGCGGCACCGGGATCGGGGTAGATCGGGTTGATGATCACCTCCTCGATCTGCTGCAAGCCGTCGAGCCGGACGGTCTGCTCGTGGAGACTCGCCTCGAACCAGTCATAGAACAGGCCCCAGCCACCCCGGATGTTGGTCTTCGCCACCGTCCACGTGAACGCCGCGCGAGGCGCCAGGTTGAAGCGGTCGTCGAAATTGGTCTGCGCTTCCTGCCGCAGGCCGAGGCTCACCGACAGGTTCTTGCGCAGTTTGAAGTCGTCTTGCAGATACCACCCCGCCTCGAACTGGGAATAGCTGACATCGGGATCGCCGACGCGCCGCGTGAACGTACGCGCATTGCTGGCCAGGAAGTCGTCGAGGCTGGAAAACGTGAACGTGCCGTTGGCGTTCGCCTGCTGGGTGCTGTCCCACCACCCGCTCTCGAACAGCACGCCGGCGCGCAGCGCGTGCTTGGCGATGGTGAAGTCCAGGTTCTGCTCGATCTCGAGCTGGCGGCCCTGGCGCGAGCCGGTCATGCCGGCACCACCGCTCGTGAAGAACTCCAGCACTCGCACCGTGGGCGCATCGGTGAGGGACGCTTGCGAGCTGTCGGTACTCGAGAACTGCACCTTCAGCTCACTGAACGCCTTCTTCCCGATGACGCGCGTGTTGCGCAGCCGGAACGTGTCGGTGACGCTGTCGGTCGTGTAGGCGCGCTCGGGCAAATCGAAATCGCCGACCCCGAGACTGTCGCGGGCATCGTTGCGGCGGACGTACTCGGCCTGCAAGTTGTTCCCCGTGCCGAGCGCGTGGTCGATGCGCACATTGACGTTCATCGTATCGGTCGGACGTCGCGTCTGCTCGTTGACCTGACCGCTGGGGGTCGTCGCCACGATGGTGCGCGAGTCGTACGCCGCGTTGCCGTCGGCGCGAATCGAGAGGCTGGTCTTGCCTTTCGCGATCGGTCCCTGGAAGCTGACCATGAATCGCTTCTGCTGCTCGGGCCCGCGGACCGGTGCGAACGCATTGCGGGCGTTCATCGACTCATCGCGAAACCCGAAGTTGACATTGCCGCGCCATCCGCCCATGCCGGGCTTGGTGATCACCTCGATACGCACCATGCCCGCATCGTGATACTGCGCGGCGTACGAGTTGGTGTGGAAGCGAATCTGCTGAATCTGATCCTTCGGCGGCAGCCGCGCGCCGCCGAAGCCGTCGACGAAGATCTGCGCGCCAGGACCAGCCATCTGCGACAACTGATCGGCCATCTCGTCCGGATCGTCGGAGAGCGCGTCGATCTCTTCCTGCGTCAGCGCCTGCGTGAACCCGTTGTCACGACGCTGTTCGGCGGTCTCGTCGTTGACGACGATCTGCTCCTCCAGGGCGACGGACAGTTGCGCTCGGGTTTGGTTCACGCCTCGGCGGACGGTCGCGGTGCCCGTGAACCTGCGGAAGCCGTCCACCGCGACGGTGACCTCGTACGTGCCGGGCGCGAGCTCCGTGAACGTCGCCACCCCGCGTCCATCCGCCGCCACCTGACGCGGCACACCAGCCGTGTCGGTGACGGTGACGAGCGCGCCGACAAGGGCGGACTGCGTCTCGTCCTGCACGGTCACGCGCAGCGTCGCGGACGCCTGGCTCTGTTCGTCAGCCGATGCAGGAGCACTTGCTGCCACCAGGATAGTGGCGACGAGCGCCGCTATCATTCCTCTTGCACGAGAGCTTGCACGGACGCTTGCACGAGCGCGCATGATGCCTACTTCTTCTCGAAGAGGTCGGCCTTGAGCTTCGGGTTGACCTCGAACTTCTCGATCGTCCACTCCATGACCGGCTTCCCGTCGATGCTCTCGGTAATCCGGTGCGGCAGCTTCACCCCGCGCACGTCCTGGTAGTCCGCGAGATGCAACGTCACCGCCGTCGGCGGGGGCGGCCCTTCCGCCTCGAGGCGCGCGCGCACCTCTTCCCGTCGCTTCTCCATTTCTTCAGGGCTCGGTCGCTGACCGCCCTGGCCCCCACCATG
>DAINCF010000248.1:0-10291 GCA_036732565.1 Vicinamibacterales bacterium | reverse complement strand
ACGTCCTTGATGGCGCGCACCGCATCGGCGGCGAGCGCTTCGGTAATGGGCCCGCTGTGATCGGGCTTGCTCAGATAGTGCACCGCCGTTGGCAGCACATCGTCCATGCCGCCGGTGCGCTCCTCGATGAAGCGGGCGAGCCGAGCATCGGTGGGACGGGCCCTGAGCGGCCAAAGGGCGCACGCAATGCCGGTGCATGCGGCGGCGATGGCCACGAGCACGGCCACCAGCAGCGAGAGCCCGTCGCGCGCGACGAGCGCGATCGCGCCGAGGCCGGCGAGAATCGCGATAACGGCGGCGGAGGCTCCGAGCGTCCAGCGGCGCAGCACGGCCAGGCGCGTCCATCGACGTCTCACCTCGGCCAGTACGGCTTGGAACTCGACCAGTCGGTGTCCCATGACGCCCGTGGTCTCCCTTCTGTGTTTATCCTACGCCCAACTCTTACCGGTCAGATGCGCGAATCCGCAGGATCCCGAAATTCTGGCTGGAGTCAGAACCTGGCCATGCCCGGAGGAAATCGATCCCATCGCTGATATCTCTCGGCGGTGGAGCTTCACTAGCTTCAGCTGGCTCGCCTCCCAATCAACCCCTCGCTCGCCAAGGCGAGGAACATCACGATCAGGCCTATCTGCCAGAGTCGCTGTTCACCTTCGCGCTCGCGCGCTTCCATCTGAGCCGGACTTCCGGCCGATACCGCCAGCCGCGTCACCGCGGCCACGAACTCATCGGCCGTCGTGCGGATCGGATTCGATTCGCGCACGTCGACGTTAACCGCGACCCTCTTCACCTCGTCCGGCCTGCCCTGAGCGGAGTCGAAGGGTTTCCCGCCCGCCACCGGCACCTCGATGACCCCAGGCGCGGCCGAATCGCCGTTGGGCGATTCCGGGATGACCAGCGCCTGGCGCTCTTCGCGGCCCTGGGTCAGGTAGCGAATCGTCTCCAGCGTGAACGGGACGAACGCCGCGTTCAACGGAAAGCGGTTCCATTGATTGTCGAGATCCGACGCGAAGGTCAGCAGTCGCCCCCGGCCGACCGTCTGCTCGGTGAACGCCGGCGCGCCGCCAGGCAACCTCGCGAGTACGCTTCGACCCGGTTGATCCTTCAGACGTCGGTACTGCTCCATTCGGACGTCGCCCAGTGCACCCGAGGGGCTCAAGAAGGGACGAAATACGGGGTGCCGTGCATCGGCGGTGACGAGCGTCGCCACGCCAGCGGCCACCACGCTCGGTTTCTCCTCCACGCCGAGGTCGGCGCCGACCACATCGCGCAGCGTGGGCAGATCGACGTCAGGTCCCAGCGTCAGCCACACCTGGCCGCCGTTCGACAGATACCGCGCGATGCTGTCGCGTCCCTGCCGCTCCAGCGTGCGCGTCGCGAGCACGACAATGGCCGCCTGCTCGTCGACTTGAGTGTTGCTCCAGCCCGAGAACGTGCGGCCGTCGACGACCGCCACGCGAAACGCCCGTCCCTCCGCGGCGACGCCCAACGCGCGCTCGACATACAACCCGCCGACCAGGCCGGTGGGATCCGCGGTCACGATGGCGATGGGAATCGGTGATGGCGGATCCAGCACGAAGAAGCGCGAGTTGTCCGGCTGATACCCCTCGGCATCCTCGATGCGGACTTCCGCCGCGCCACGCGCGGGAAGTTGTGATGGGACGCGGGCATCCGCGGCCGCCTGGGGCGCGACCTCGACCCGGCCGGCGCCGACCTCCTTGCCCTCGACGAGCACACGCACCGGCACGCGCGCCGGTTTCCCACCAAAGTTGTGAACCACCACGACGACGTCGCGACCCTCGCGGCGCACCGAGGTGACTGCGAGGTTGCCGGCCGGTGGCTTGACCTCGACGACGCGAACGTCGAGCCCGTCGGGCACGCCGCCTTCGTCGCTGACCTCCCAGCCGATTTGCTGGAGATCGGTGATGACGATCACACGGCCCTGCCGCTGCCCGACGATCTCGGCGGCACGCGCGAGCGCGGTGCGGTAACGCGTCCCGCCGGCGCCTGGCGTGACGGAGTCGATGGCCGCGCGCGCGGCCGGGCGATCGATCGTCGGCGCCAGCAACACCGTCGCGCTGTCGGCAAACGTCATCACCGAGACGACGTCCGCGAGCGGCGCCTCGTCGATCGCGCGACGCGCGGCCTCCTTCACGGCGTCGATCTGCTTCGGCGCGGTCATGCTCATCGACGTATCGATGGCGACAAGCGTGATCGGCGCGGACGCCATCGCGCTGGCTCCCGTGAAGTACGGCCGCGCGAACGCGAACGCGAGCAGCAGCAGCGCCGTCACCCGCAGGATGAGCAGGATGATCTCGCGGAGCCGCCGCCGGCGTTGCTGCTCGATCGGCGCTTTCTCCAGCAGACGCACCGCCGGGAACTCGACGACCGTCTCCGTCTTGCGGCGCAGCAGGTGCAGGATGATCGGCACCGAGATCGCCAGCGCGCCGAGGAGAAATGCCGGATAGAGAAACGAAAGTCCGCCCATTGGGATTTGGTGATCTGGCGATCTCGTGATTAAAACGCCCGTCGCCTCGTTGTCAAATACGACATCAACGCCGTCTCCAGCGGCTTCGACGTGTCGAGCAGGCAGAAATCGATGCCAACCAGGCCCAGCTCGCGGCGATAGTGCTCGACGAGGTCCCCGACGGCCTTCAAGTACTGGTCACGAACGATCCTCGGCACTGCCACTACCTCGTCGTGCGTCTCCATGTCACGAAAGCGCGCGGCGCGATCGAACGGGAACGTCAGCTCCGCAGGATCGAGGATCTGGAACACGATGACGTCGGTGCCGCGATAGCGAAACTGCTTCAACCCTTGGAGCACGCGCTCCGGATCGTCGAGCAAGTCGGAAATCAGCACCACGAGCCCACGCTTGCTGATGGCCTCCGCGAGATCGCGCAGCGGCTTGGCGACGTTCGTGCCCTTGCCGACCTGGAGACGCTCCAACGCGATCAGCAGCGCGCGCAAGTGCCCGCCACGCGATTTGGCCGGCAGCATCGACACGATCGTCTCGTCGAAGGCGAGCAGCCCCACGGCATCGCGCTGCCGGTTCATCAGATACGCGAGGGCGCCCGCGACGTAGCTTCCGTACTCCAGCTTGGAGATCCCGTTCGACGCGTACCCCATTGACGCGCTCACATCCAACAGGATGTGACAATCGAGGTTGGTCTCCTCCTCGAACTTCTTGACGACGTGCTTGTCCGAGCGCGCGAACACCTTCCAATCCAGCGTCGCCAGATCGTCCCCAGGCAGGTATTGCCGATACTCCGCGAACTCCACGCTGAAGCCCTTGAAGGGACTCCGGTGGAGGCCGGTCAGGAACCCTTCGACGATGGTGCGCGCCTTGAGGTCCAGCGTGCCGAGACGCGCTATCACCGCAGGGTCGAGGAAGCCTGCGCGTGGTGCTCCCGCCATCACGTCCTCAGAGGCCGCTCGAGGGGGCCGGGACCGTCTCGAGTAGCTGCTGAACGATGCGGTCGGTCGTGATCCCTTCGGCTTCGGCGTAGAAGTTTGGAATCACACGGTGGCGGAAAATCGGCGGCGCCAGCGCCTGAATGTCTTTGACCGACACGTGGTGCCGTCCGTGCATCAACGCACGCGCCTTGCCCGCGAGGATCAACGCCTGCGACGCGCGCAGCCCCGCGCCCCACTTGACCCACTTCTGGATGAAGTCAATCGGCTTCTGGGCACCCGGCCGTGAGGCGCTGGACAACCGCACGGCGTAGCGCGCCACTTCCTCGGCCACCAGCACCTGACGGATGGTGTGGTGGAAGTCCATGATGTCGCGGCCGTCCATCACCCGATCCGGAGACTGGCGCTCCACACCCGTCGTCTCCGAGACGACGCGCACTTCATCGTCTTCGCTGAGATAACCCATGACGATGTTGAACATGAAGCGATCGAGCTGTGCCTCGGGCAGCGGATAGGTGCCTTCCAGCTCGATGGGGTTCTGGGTCGCGAGAACGAAGAACGGCTGCTCGAGCTCGTAGGTGCGACCACCGGCCGTCACGTGGAACTCCTGCATCGCCTCCAGCAACGCGGCCTGCGTTTTGGGCGGCGTCCGGTTGATCTCGTCCGCCAGGATGATCTGCGCGAAGATCGGCCCCTGCACGAAGCGCAGCGAGCGATGGCCATCCTCTTCGTCCAGGACTTCGGTGCCGGTGATGTCCGCCGGCATCAAGTCGGGCGTGAACTGGATGCGCTTGAAGCTCAGATGCAGAATCTCGGCGATCGTCTTGATGAGCAGCGTCTTCGCGAGACCCGGCACGCCGGTGATTAGAACGTGGCCGCCAGTGAAGAGTGCGATGAGTACCTGATCGACGACTTCGTCCTGCCCAACGATGACCTTGCGGAGCTCGGTGAGGATTCTGCTGCGCCCCTCAGCGACACGCTCAGCCAACGACCCGGCCGCCACATCCATCATGTTCTCCCGGCAAAAGAACCCAGGTTCTGGGGTTCTGAGGTTCTGGGTTCCCGTTCCGAGGTTCTCAGTTCGAGTTGGCTCTCGGTTGAGAACCAGCTTAGTGCGTCAGGCTGTAGATGATCTCGTTGATCATCATCTGATACGCGAGGGCTGTCCACTTGATGTAGCCGGGATAGTCTTCGGCGTTCGACCATTCGACACCGTCGCCCATGTCGGTATTCCAATTGATGAGCACCATCGGGCGGCCGTCGTCGTCCAGAATGCCACGGAGGTGCGGCACGAAGCCGCCCTTCTCCCAGGTGCGGCCGTTGAAGAACGAGCCGAGACCGGGCACCTGCGGATACTTCTCGATCTTGTAGAAGCACGTATAGATGGGGTGCGGGGGCTCGATCTCGACGATCTCGCGATCGGGGAACACCTTCTTGAGCTGCTCGACGGTGAGCTCCCACTCGTACGGGCCGTGGAAGTCGTCCATCATGAGGCTGCCGCCGCGCAGCAGGAACTCGCGCATGATGCCGACCTCGGTATCCGATAGCACGAGGTTGCTGGGCTCGACGATGTAGATCCACGGGTGCTGCCAGAGCCGCTCGTCATCCAGCGTGAGGACGATGGGATCGGCGACCTCGATGGCGGTGACGCTCTTCACGCGCCGCGACAGGTTCTGCTCCGCCGCCGGCGCATCGATCGCCCACGGCTCGTCCCAATAGCTGCGGCGCCGCGTCGGCGTGGGCCCGTTGACGGTGTTGTTGTACTTGACCCGCACGAAGGTCCACTGGAGGCCGGCGAAGCGATCGCCATCGAGCGACGGCATCTGGGCCGACGCACGCTGGGCCAGACGCGGTGCCAGGATCACCCCGACCACGACGACGGCGGCAAGCGCGAGCCCTGGTCCGGCCCAGGCCGGTCCCCACGGAAACGACCGGGTTGAACGTCGAGTCGAAGTGGTCACCGCCGGTCGCCTCCTTCAACGAGTTTCAACAGCAAGTCCTGCGCCCGCTCGTAGGTCGGCGCAATTTCCAGCGCCGCCAAGGTCTGGCGCTTCGCTTCGTCGTGGGCCCCGGTCTCGAACAGCCCCTCGGCGAGATCGGCATGCGCGGACGCGCGATCCGCCGGTCCAGCCGCGAGCGCGACACGAAAGTCGCGGATGGCCTCCGCCGAATTGCCGGCGTCCATGGCCATGCGCCCGAGCGTCGAGTGCGCGGACGAGTCGAAGGGATCGATGGCGACGACGCGCCGCAACGCGACCTCCAGCCGCTCGCGGTCGCCCGGCTGATCGAGCAGCGTCGATAACTGACGCGCGGCTTCGATGTCGGTGTGATCGCGCGCGGTCCAGGCCTCGAGGGTCTTGGCGGCACGCCCACGATCGCCCTTCTTCAGCGCCAACTGGACCGTCAGACCGTATGGACTCTCCGGTCCCGTGGCCATCGGCACCAACGACATCGCGCGCTCGTACGCCTGGAAGGCGGCATCGGCGTCCGTCGACTGCAGCGCGTGTCCCAGCGCGCTGTGCACCACGAAGCTGTCGGGATGACTGGCCGCCAGCGCCTTGAGCTTCTCCGCGGGCAGGTCGGGTTGGAACTCGTCCGGTGTCGCCAGCGCGGTGCGCAAGCCGTCGAATCGCTGCGCCAGGAACCCGTCGAACGACGTCTGCAGCGCGTCCATGTCCGTCTTCAAGATCCGCTGAATGGCTTCCTCGCTGGCGATGCCCTCTGCGAACGACTGGACCAACGCCTTGAGCGTCTCGTCGCCGTGCACGGCCACGATGTGCTCGACGAGCAGCGACGCTTCGTAGTACGCGAGCGAGATCGTGCGCGGATCCTGGAAGCCGGCGTTGAGATCCCGCAGCTTGAGGATCTTTCCCTCGTCGATGGCCCGCGCGAACGGGATCTCCATCTCGCGGCCCCACTCGCGCTTCGCCCGCGTCTCTTCGAACACCGAGATGCCCTCGGTGAGCCAGCGCGGGATGCGCTGATTGGAGAGCTGCAAGGTGATGACGTGCGCGAGCTCGTGCCAGAGCGTCGCGCCCCAGTTGAACTCGCCCGGCGGCCGTGCCTTCGGTGAGTCCATCGTGACCACGCGACCGAAGCACGCGCCGAGCGCGCCGATCATGCCGGGCAACCCGACGTTGCGGACCGCGAAATCGTCGTGGACCGGAAAGATCTCGATCAGGAGCGGGCCCTTCGGCGTGAAACCCCATCGTTCACTCAGCGAGCTCAGCGCCTCGCGGGCCAGCGCCGGCGCGTATTCGCGCATCACGCCGGCTTCCTCGCGGTCCATCTTGATGACGAGTTCGCCCTCGCGCACCGTCTCGAACGTCTCGAGCTTGTCGAGCAGGTTCAACAGGTTGTAGGTCACCTGGTCGTACGGATCCGCACGGAAGGCCTGCTCCAGCGCGCGGCGGGCGTTGCGCTCGTCGCCGGTCCGCATCAGGTGAGCGCCGAGATCCGCCGGCGCGCGGGCATTCTCGCGATCCAGCAGTATCGCCTTGCGTGCCTGATCGGCGGCATCGTCGAAGCGGTAGAACCGCGCCGCGATCGCGCCGGTGACACGGTGCAGCTCGCCGTAGAGCGGGTTGATCTTGAGCGCCGCCGCCAGATTGGTTTGAAACTCGTCCTCGCGCGCGTCGACGAACGCCAGCGCCGCGGCCAGCGCCAAGGCCTCGAGGCTGTGAGGGTTGATCGCTTTCGCGCGCTCGATGTGATCGGCGGCGTCCTTGCGCCGATCCTCATCGATCGACAATTCGGCCAGAACGAGGTGCGCCTCCGGATTGGACTCGTTGAGCTCGAGCACGTGCCGCGCGAAGCGCGTCGCTTGGGGCGGGTTGTCCTCCGACATCGCGCGCGCCATGCCGAGCAGCGCGGGTTGATAGTCGCCGTTCACCTTCAGCGCCGCTTGGAACGACTTCAGGGCATCCGTGCGATTGTGCTTCTCGAGGAACAACTCACCCCACGCCGTGTTGGCCGCGGGATCGTTCGGCGCCGCCTCAACCGCATCGCGGAACAGGGCGTTGGCCTCCTCGAAGCGCCCGACGGCGCGGGCCGCGCGACCGGCGCGCAAGTACGCTCGCGTTGCCGTGCCGGCTCCTTGCGCCAGACGTAGCAGCTCGAGTGTGCGCCGTCCTTCGCCCCGCCGGCCGAGGTACCTCTGCAGCAGGCCGAGCTCCAGCGCCGCGTCACCACCGGGGTTTTCCTGTGCGATCGGCTGCAGGAGCGTCAGCGCCCGATCGTATTCGCCGCGGACGATGAAGGCCTGCGCTCGTAAAGCGGCCAGGCTCTCGTCCTTGGGAACGCCGCCGGCAATCGTTTCGACCTCGTCGTATTGGCCGGCCGCAAACGCCTTTTGTGCCGCGTCGCGCGCCGCGGCGGCGCCGGGCTGCTGGGCAACAGACGGGAGCGGTGTTAGAAGCAGAACAGCCAGCAGAACGACCGAGCGAGAGCGTCCCCGTCGCCTGAACGACGGCTCCGCCCCGTGCTGGCGGCTTGAACGCCTGCCCCAGGCTCTCATCGCATTGCGGTCGCTGCCGTCAGTATAGCCCACGCATCCGCCTTCGCTTGGCTTCGGCGAGACCAGTCCACGCCTCGCACCGACCGTCCCGTTACCGCCCGGCCTTGTCTCTCAGACGCCGAAACAGCCTCAGAAGATTGGCCGCCAGGTAAAGAACATCACGGCGCACAACGCCTGGAGGGCGGCAAAGCCGAAAATCCAGGCGGAGCGATGCGTCGGTGGCACGACCGCGCCCAGCCACATGAAGGTCGGGAACAACACCGCGGTCGTCCGCCCCATCGAGAGCAAACCGCCCATCATCAACGGCGGAAAAATGTTGACCGCGATCAACGTCGCGAGCGGCAGACCAAAGCGCCGATACACCGGCACGATGCTGATCAACACGAAGATCACCGCGACGAGGTACATCAAGTCGATCGGCCACCCTTTCGCGAATCCATACAAGCCGTGGGTGTCGAACCGTTCGATCTGATCGATCACCAGCTGTTCGAGCGGGTAGTACACACGGCCCCATCCGATCTGCTGCTTGCTCCACTGCAACGGGTCGCCCGTCAGGTAGTAGATGAAGATCGAGAAGATCACCATGCCGACGCCCGGGAGCGAGGCAACGGCGATGCGATCCGCCAGACGCATCCACCCCATCGGCGGTGGCAGCGTCGGACGCCACCCGCGGTCCGGCCACAACGGGCGAATCGCCATCAGCGCCAACACGATCGAGAGCAGACAGCCGTTGGGTCGGGTCAACCCGCAGAACAGGCCGAACGCCCCCGCCTTCCACAGCTCCTCGCGGCGGAAGTGGTAACAGGCCGCGACGCTGGTCAGCAGAAACAGCGACTCGGTGTACGGCGCGCTGTAGAACACGGCAAACGGATACGCGCACAAGAGCGTCGTCGTCGCCAGCGCGCGGTCGGATCCGATCTCCTCGCGCGCATAGCGATAGAGATAGACCAGCGCCCACAGGAACGCGCCGAGTGAGACCACGACGCCCGTCCACAGCACTTGCCGCCCGAGCAGCAGCGCCCCGTACCGCATGAGCATCGGCATCAGCGGGAAGAACACGATGCTCTGCTGCCCGGTACGGCCCGCGGGGTCCCAGCCATACCCCTGCATGGCGATGCCAAGGTACCACCCGGCGTCGTGCCGGGCGGGCAAGTTCAGGAACTCGTTCTGGTAGACACGAAACGGCGGGCCGTTCGGGTCGATGTAGCCGATCAACACAACCGACAGGAATCCGATGATGAGCACGCCGAATCGGCTCGTCAGATACATCGGCAGCACCGTCATGCCGTCGTCCCGCATCCACTCACGGACGCCTCGGCTGATGCGCGCGAAGAGACGCTCCCGCGGCCACCACCAGGAGCGCACGAGAAAGGCCCCCGTCGACCACAGCAGTGGGCGCAGCCACGACGTGATCGAGATGCGACCGAACGGCGTCCATTCGCGGAAGCCGCCCGTGAGCGCCACGGTGATCGCCACCATCGCGAACACGATGGTGATGATGTCCAGCAGGCGGGCCAGCGGGGGCAGCTTGGGCGGCGGTGACTCGGGCAGCGGCTCGACGAGGGGTGAAGGCGGCTCTGTAGACACGTCAGATTGCATCTTTGTGGAGCGTATCAACGAAAGACAAGGAAGGACTTCATTCTCTACCGAGGGCACGATCTTCGACACGAATTCGACGCGTGAGGATGACGGCGAAGCCAATCAGGCTGATCGCCCCCGTGATCGGCGCGTGGACGATCAACGCCATCCCCAGCAGCTCACTCATCACGGCCAGATAGTTGGGGTGGTGCATCACGCGGTAGGGTCCGCTCGTCACGAGCGGCGCGTCCGGCAGCACCAGCACCCGGAACGACCAGCGCCACCCGAGCGAACTGATCACGCAGATCTTGAGCGCCTTCGCGAAGCCAAAGATGGCCAGGCCGCCGACCAGCAGGTCGGACGACGACGGCCCGGTGATCGCGCCTTCGACGGCCATCGAGACGAACGCCAGCGGATAGGCCCACTGCATCGTGGGATACACATCGTCCGGCGGCTCGATCGCTCCGCGAGCCTTCAGCACGCGCGCGTTGTACGACGACAGCAGCGCTTCGCCAGCCATGATGAGGATGACGGCGAGGAGCGTTCCGAAGGCAATCGCGGGGGCGACCCACATCTCGCCGATCACTGTACGTGACAATCGCCAGCGTAGCGAATGACCGCTTCGAATGGCACGGAGGTCAGGCGCGCGAGGAGGGTCGCGCTCTCGATGGCCAGGGGCCACGAGACGATGTGCCGGAGCGCGCGGTTGAAGCGCCACTTCGCAGCCAGCCGGGTATGTCGGCGCGCGGCGAGCGCTGTCGCGGCCTCGTCCGGCGCGATCGTGCC
>DAINCF010000247.1:0-10324 GCA_036732565.1 Vicinamibacterales bacterium | reverse complement strand
CACGCCGGCGATGTCGTTGGTGCGGATGACGGAGAACGGCGTGCCCGTTCGGAAGAAGCTCGCGCCGGCGATCTGCCAGCCTCCGAGCAGATTCCTCAAGAGCGTCGATTGGTCGCGCCAGAACGGCAGATCGTAGATGTAGGAGATGCCGAGCACGTGCGTGCGGTCGAAGTTCGAGGCGCCCCAGAAGGCGGAATCGTCGTACGAGTTCCAGATCACGTTCCGCTTGTCGCTGCCGTTGTCCTCGGACTTGCCGAGCGTGTAGGCCACGCCCAGCTTGAAGCCGTTGCTGTATCGCCGATCGGCGCTGATTTGCAGACCGTTGTAGAGCGATCGCCCCGAGTTCTCGGAGATGCGAATGGCGCCATAGCCCGTGAACGGTCTGAGCGCGGCGATGTTCACACCGGGGTTTGCCTGAATCGTTCCCGGCTGCAGCTGGTTGATGTTGCGCTCCCGCTGCAGATACAGGCCGCGGCGCCCGACGTACGTGATGTCCACGACAAAGCCGAGCGGCACCTCACGCTGCACGCCGAACGACCACATCCATGCGGTCGGGTGTTTGAACACCGGGTCTTGCCCCTGGATGCCGAACGGCAGGTCCGTGCCGCCGCTCGAGGCGCCGCCGGGGTTGTCGACGCTGCCGTTGGCCACGGTGACCATCGGCTGGAACGGCGGATTGCCGCCGAGCAGCGTCGAGTCGTTCAAGGTGACGCGATTGTGAAACGCGCCAGCGCTGGCGCGGGCAATCGTCTTCTCATTGATCTGGTACGACAGGCCGAACCGCGGTTGAATGGCGTTGTAGTGCGTCTCCGAGAAGCCGCGCGGTTCACCCTGAAACAGCGCCTGCACCGCGGGGTTCTGTGCCACGCCGAGGTCGTTGCCGTCGCCCTCGAAGCCCTCGCCCGGCAACACGATCCCGTTGTAGCGCGAGCCGCCGACCAGCCGTCCCGTGGTGGGATTGATGATGGCGGCCAGTGCGGGATTGTAGAAGCGCGGGTCGAAGTTGGCGATGTTGTTGGTCGTGGAGTACCACGGTGGCCAGATGCCCCAGCGAATGCCGCCTTCGATGGTCAGCTTGCTGCTCGGGCGCCAGGAATCCTGGACGAAGATGTCCGTCGCCAGCGCCCGCCATTTCGTAAACGCGCGCTCCCCGAGCTCCGCGTAATTGCTGTACAGGCCGAGGGCCATGTCGGCGATGGCCACCCCCGTTCCGCCAGCTCGCGTGTCGAGGAACTCGAACCGGCCGTTCTGGTTGTTCGTGCCGCCCGGGATGGCGTTGACGTTGATCTGGTCGAAGTCGTCTTCACCCGAGTATTCGAGGATGAGGCCACCCTTGAAGGTGTGACGCCCCTTCACCCACGTGGTGGTGTTCTGGAGGACATGGATCGGCCCCTGCGACGAGGCTGGGTACGGGCCGCCATCGATCTCGTTGAACCCGCCACTCCCGACGGAGACGGTCGGGATCTTGTCGTCGATCTCCTTGCCCGGGAAGATGTAGGGGAAGTTGATGCCCGTTCGACTGCGCAGGTGCAGGCCCGGCTCCGTGAAAACGTTGATGAAGACCTCGTCGAGCGAGTGCGAGTAGCTGAGCTCGTTGACGACATTGTCGCGGAGCGTGCTCGTCCAGGTGACGATCTGCGTCGAGTTGGGGCGGTCCCAATCCGTGCGGGCGAACGGAAACTGCCCGCGGAAGGCGTCGATCGCGACCCAGTTCTGGCTCGAATAGCGGTAATTGAACTGGTGATTCGCGTTCAGCCGGAAATCGAAGCGGATGGTGTCCTTCCGCTGATCCACGGGGTTCTCGCTGGTCTGGCTCAGATTGTTTGTTCCTTGACGGAAACCCGGTGTGGGCAGCGGATACAGGTTCAAGAGCGAAAGGCCGTTCGGCGAGAGGCGACCCTGCGGAATGACGTTGTTGGGGAACGGCTGTCCGGTGAGCGGATCGTTGATCACGCGGGCGCTCGGGAAGAATCCGTTGCTCGGATTGAGCAGCTCACTGAAGTCGCCACGGCGCATCGCCTCGCTCGGGACCGTCGCGTTGTTGGTCTGCAGCTGGAAGAAGTCGACCCACTCCTGCGCGCCGAAGAAGAAGAGCCGCTCCTTCAGGATCGGCCCGCCGAGCGAGTATCCGTACTGCTTGAAGTCGAAGGGCGCCGGCCCCTGGTTCTCGAGCGGGTTGGTGCTCCGATTGCGCGCCCAGGTATTCGCCTGCAACGACTCGTCGCGCATGAAGAGCGACGCGCTACCGGTGAACCGACTGCTGCCGCTCTTGCTGATGAAGCGGATCTGGCCGCCGCTCGCACGTCCGTACTCGGGCAAGTAGTTGGCGGTGAGCACCTGCACTTCCTGCACGGTCTCGACGTCCGGAATGCCGATGATGGTCCCCGCCGATCGCGTGCGAATGGCGATGGCGCCGTCGTTGTAGATCGTGTTCTCGTCGGGTCGGCTGCCGTTGATGCTGAAGCCGCCGTTGCTGAAGGCGCCAAAGCCCAGATTGTTGAAGTTGCCTCCCACGACGCCAGCCTTCAGCCCCGCGACTCCTAGCGGGTTGCGGCCCTGAAACGAGAGCAGCTCGATGTCCTTCGATTCGACCGTCTTTCGAACGGCGACGTCGGTTTGAAGCGGCGACTGCTCGGCCGTCACCGTCACCTGCTCGGTGAGCTGACCCGTCTCCAGCGCGAAGTCCCTCGACAAGGCACTGGCGGCGTCGAGCTGCACGTTGTCCTGCACGATGCGCTTGAAGCCGGTCAGTTCGACGGCGATGCTGTACACGCCACCGCTGAGATTGGGAAACGTGTAGAAGCCGGTCGCATCGCTGACGACGACGCGGTCGATACCGGTTTGAACGTGCGTGACGGTGACCGTGGCGCCGGGAACCACAGCGCCCGATTGATCCCTGACCGTTCCCGAGATCGATCCGCGATCGAACTGCGCGAAAGCTGTCGAGGCGGCCAACAGCATCGACAGCATCAGCGCGGCAACTGCACTCTTCCGGTAATGGGGCCCTGGTGCTGAGGTAGTCATCCTCTCCACCTTTCGAGGGTTGACAGACAAGACACAGACAACGCCGGGAGACTAGTGCGGGAGTCAGGTCGCCGTCAAGCACGAAGTGTGAAAAAAACGGGCATGTAACCGGTAACATGCCCGTTGATGAGCTGGGCGGCGCATCGCCGATCCGCAGCGGTGAGGCCCGTCGAAGTCGAGGACTAGAACGTGACCCTGACGCCGAAGCGCACGAGACGCTCGTTGTTCGGGACCACGGTCGTCAGCTGCCCGAAGAGGGCGTTGCCGAACGTCTCGTTCGCGGTCTCGAACTGGAAGTTCGGGATGTTGAACACGTTGAACGCGTCGATCCGGAACTCGCCGCGCATGCCGTGCGGCAACGTGAACACCTTCGCGAGCGTGAGATCCACGTTGGTGTAGCTCGGCCCATCGAGCAGGCTGTTGCGCAGCACGTTGCCCCACGTCCCCTCGGCGGGCGCGGAGAACACCGACGTGTCGAACCACAGGTTGCCCTGGCCGATGCCGCCGAGCACTTCCGGCGTTCCGGTGGCATTGGGTCGCTGCGTGTTGCCCGGCGCCCGCAATGACGCGGCGTTGGCCTCGAATTCGATGGGCTCGCCCGACTGCCTGGTGAAGAAGCCGGAGACCTGCCACCCCCCAAGGATGTGGCTGAGCGCACCCTCGCGGAGCCAGCGGCGGTCTGGTCCAACCGGCAGGTGGTAGACCCAGCTCACCACGAAGTTGTGGAGCCGATCCTGATCCGTCCGCGCCCAGCTCCGTTCGATGTCGGCTGGCGTCTGAATATTGCCGTTGCTGTCATCGTTCGAGTAGTTCTTTCCCCGGCTCAGCGTGTAGGAGGTCGTGACCAGCAGGCCGTTCGAGAACCGCCGATCCACTTTGGTTTGCAGCGCGTGGTACTCCCCCTTCACCGGGATCCACGTCGTCACCTCGGCGGTCCGGCCGAATGGCCCGAAGAGCGCCCGGCCGGCGTTATCGGCGCCGAGCACGTTTCCCGCGTTCATGTTGATCGTGCCTAGCACGTTGTGGCCGCGATTGCCGACGTACGCCACTTCGGCCGTCCACCGTCCTGGGAGCTGGCGTTGATACGCCGCGTTCCACGAGTGCAGCGAGGCTTCGCGGAGGTCCGAAGGTACGTAGAAGTACCGCTGGTTTCGGAGCGCCGGCGTACTTGCGTCGATGATGCCGTTCGCCGGAATGTTGGCCACGATCGGATTCGGAAAGCCGTTCTGCATCGAGCCTGCGGCCGCGAACGTGTTCGCCGGATCGAACTGGTTGTTCTGCTTCACCGGGAAGTTGTACGCGTAGGAATTGTCGGGGAACGGAATCGTGCTGACGCCGTAGCCGCCGCGCACGACCGTCTTGTCGCCGAGGCGATACGACGCGCCCACCCGCGGCGCGAAGTTGCCGAAGTAGCTCTCGACGCCGACCGAGTCGCTCACATCGCCATATCCGGCGACGCGTAGGGTATTCGTGTCCGGATCGTAGTTGGCGAGTCCGCCCTGATCCTCGAGGCCGACGAGCGGAGTGTAGTACTCGTGTCGGATACCCAAATCGACGGTCAGGTTCGACGTGACCTGCCATTTGTCCTGGATGAAGGCGAAGAAGGCCCGGTGACGCACGCCCGGGTCGACCACCCGGAGGTCGCGGCCGATGCCCGCCGGCACGTCGAGCAGGAACGCGGCGAACGCGTTGGCGAAGCCGTTCTGCGCCGCGCCGTCACTGGGGATGGCGGTCTGCTGTCCCCTGAACTGATAGCGTCCGCGAGAGCCGCCGTTGTCCTGCGTCTGGAGCAGGAAGTCGCGGTTGTAGCGGAAGTCCTCACCGAACTTGATCGTGTGATTGCCCATCACCTTGGTGAAGACGGCGGCGAACTGCGTCGTTTTCTCGGAACGGTCCCACGGCAGGCTGGCCGAGAACCCGAAGACGGGATTGTTGAATCCGGTGATGTCGATTTGCGTCATGCCGCTGGACCACTCGTCGATGTTCGCGCCTGGAATGCCCACTTCCGCGGCCGTGCGCAGACCGTCACCATCCGAGAGCGCCTCGTTGTGGTAATAGCTGAACCCAAACCGCGCTTCCATCACGAGCGTCGGGGACCAGGTGCGCGTGTAGTTGGCCGCGCTGCTGTACGTCGAAACCGAGCCCTCTCCCGCGAAGTCCTTGCCCCCTCCGCCGAAGGGTCCGAAGACGGCCGGATCCTTGATCACTGGACGCATGTAGCTCAATCGCGCCGAGAGCTGATCGGCGATCGTGAGCTGCTGGTTGACCTTGACGTCGAACGAGTTGAGCGTCTTCTCCCTGACGTACGGCGTCTGGTAGTTGATCTGTCCGGGTGCCGCCGCGAGATTCGGCTCCGGCAGATTGGCGAGGATCGCCCGCGCGATCGGGCTGATGCGATTGGCGGGGATGACGTTGCCGGGAAACGGCTGACGGCCGGTGCCGTCGGCATTGCCGGTGGCGGGGTCGTAGATCGTCGTCGGCGCCGCACTGAAGTCGCCGTTGCGGAACGGCACTGGGGGAATCGCGGCGCGCGTGCTGCGGCCTGCGTTGTCGCGCGTGTACTGATAGTCCCCGAAGAAGAACAGCTTGTTCCGCCGAATCGGGCCGCCGAGCGTGAAGCCGGTCTGCAGGTACTCGGTCGGCGGCTTCAGATGCGAAAAGTATCCCGCGGCCATCGTCGACTCGTTGTTGGCGAACGCGAACGCGCTGCCTTTCACGTCGTTGGTGCCGGACTTGAGCGTCACGTTCGTGATCGCGCCGCCCGCGCGCCCGAACTCGGCGTCGTACATGCTCGTGCTCACGCTGACCGTCTCGATCGCTTCCGCCGGCGGGATCAGCACGGTGAGGAGCCCGGTGCGCTGATTGTTGTCGACGCCCTCGAGCTGCACGTTGTTGGCCAGACGCGACTGCCCGTTGACGTTGGTCGAGAGGCTGTCCTGCGCGTTGAAGAACTCCGAGTGCGGGCGGAACGGGCGCGTCGCGCCCGGGACCGTGATCAGCGCCGACTGGAAGTTGCGATTGAAGCCGAGCGGCACGCTCTGCACCTGGATCGCTTCGATGAGGCGGCCGGTGTCGACACGATCGGTCTGCAAGAGCGGCGTCTCGCCGACGACGGTGACCGATTCCTGTATGGCACTGACCGTGAGCGGAAGGTCCACGCGGACCGTCGTATTGACCTTGACCTCCACGCCGTCACGCACGATCTTCTGGAACCCGGTGAGCTCCGTCTCGATGCGGTAGACGCCGTTCCTCAAGCTCGAAAACACATAGTGGCCGGATGGATTGGTGACCGCGGTGGTCGAGATGTTGGTGTTGACCTCGGTCACGGTGACCGTGGCACCGGGAACGGCAAGCCCTTCGCTATCGGTGACGTTTCCGAGCAAGGTGCCGGTGATGGCCTGGGCGGCCACAAATGTGGGGCACAAGAGCAACACCCCGACGACGCCAATTGTCAGGAAGCGCGACATGTCCATCCCTCCTCAACCGTGACGCGGCACGGCCAACGCAGTCTTGAGCAGGTGGTGACGCTACCCCCGTTTTGTGTGAAATTCAAGGATGTAAGCGTTTTCAGCCGTTACCAGCTCGGCCATTGACGCGAGGCTACAACCTCCTGTCGTGGCTCTACGCCATAGTAGAAGCGCGACAGGCGCGTTGACCTTCATCAGAGAGAGGCGCGAGATGAACACGATCACCACGAAAGACGGCGTTGAAATCTTTTATAAGGACTGGGGCACGGGGCAGCCCATCGTGTTCAGCCACGGCTGGCCGCTCTCGGCCGATGATTGGGACACGCAGATGCTGTTCTTCCTTCAGCACGGGTATCGCGTGATCGCCCACGACCGGCGCGGACATGGCCGTTCCACCCAGACGGCTGACGGCCACGACATGGATCACTACGCCGCCGACCTCGCGGCGCTGACCGCGCATCTCGATCTCAAGGACGCGGTGCATGTTGGCCACTCGACCGGCGGCGGCGAGGTGGTGCACTACCTCGCGCGCCACGGCGAGAGCCGGGTGGCCAAAGCGGCAATCATCGCCGCGGTGCCGCCGCTGATGGTGCAGACGGCGGCCAACCCTGGCGGGCTGCCCAAGGACGTGTTCGACGGGTTTCAAGCGCAGGTCGCCACCAACCGGGCCCAGTTCTATTACGACGTCCCGGCTGGCCCGTTCTATGGCTACAACCGGCCTGGTGCGAAACCCGCTCAAGGCGTGATCTGGAATTGGTGGCGCCAGGGCATGATGGGAGGCGCCAAGGCACACTATGACGGCATCGTCGCCTTCTCGCAGACGGACTTCACCGAAGACCTGAAGAAGATCACCGTGCCGGTCCTGGTGATGCACGGCGACGACGACCAGATCGTGCCCTATGCCGATTCAGCACCGCTATCGGCGAAGCTGCTGCAGAACAGCACGTTGAAAACCTACAAGGGCTTTCCGCACGGCATGCCCACGACCGAGGCCGAGACGATCAACGCCGACCTGCTGGCGTTCATCCGAGCGTAAGTCTCGCGTCCACTCTCGATGGCACCACAGCTGAGCTTCCGGCGCTGGCTCTTCCTGGTAAGTCACTCGAGATAAAGGCCTATCGGTCGATAGCCGCGAAGCACTGCGACGTGGCGGCTCGCTTGCAGCGAATCCTCGCAGGGTTGCTGCCCGAAAGGAGCAGTCGTCATGCGATGGACAACGTTGGGCCTCGTCGCGGCTCTCTTCACGTTCCCGATGTCGAGTCTGCGTGCCGAAGAGGCGCGTGATCGGGAGATCACGATCCCGGCGGGTACTCCGCTCAGCATCGAGCTCACGTCTCGCGTCGCGTCGAATGCGAGCCGCGTCGAGGACCCCGTGTCGGCGGTCCTCAGACGTTCGATCGTCGTCGACGGTGTGAAGGTGATCCCCGCCGGCACGGTGTTGCGCGGAGTGGTCACTGACGCGAGGCGATCAGCAAAGGTGAAGGGACGCGGCCGAGTGGCGTTTCGCTTGACCTCGATCCACGCCTACGACGAACGGTACCGCATCCAGTCGGCGACCATCGCCCGTACGGCGCCTGGCACGAAGCGCGCCGACGCCACGAAGATCGGCATCGGCGCCGGCGCAGGTGCGCTCGTCGGTGCGCTCGCGGATGGCGGCAAAGGCGCGGCCATCGGAAGTGCGATCGGCGGCGGTGCGGGAACCGGCGTCGTGCTGGCGACGCGCGGGAAAGAGGTGCAGCTGGGGCCGGGCGCCCGTTTCGTGACCAGGCTCGCGGCGCCCCTCACCGTTCGCGTCCCGCGCTAACGAACGTTCATCAATGCGTGACGGCGCGGCGCCGACGCATCGGTGTGCTCATCTCAACATCACGAGCATGTCGATGACGCCGGCGCTCTCGCCGGCGTGGGGTCCCAGCGCCTTGCCGATCACCGTCCCCGGCGAGGGCATTTCGGGCGCCCGCATCGCGTGCCCGGGGAGGTTCGACGCGACGAGCAGATCGCCGGCCGCGATCGGGCCGCTCTCCGCGCTGACTTTCACGGGCACGCGACCGGCCAACGCAATCGCCGGCCCATCCCCGACCTCGTCGCGCTCGCTGCTCGATCGCAGCAACACGCCAGGCTTCGTCGTGACGACGCCCGCGACGGTTCTCGCTGAGGCCATCGTGGTGCGGCGAAAGCGGCCGGTGCCCGAAGGATCGATCTCGACGACGTCTCCCGGCGTGAGCGTCTCGTCGGTGTCGATGAACTCCGCCACGTCCGCGGCCGGTGACGTGTACGCCCCGTCGGCTTGAACGGCGCCGCTCGAGGTGACGCGAAATCGAGGCAAGCCCGCACTGGACGCTTGAAGGAGGTTGCCGCCGCCGGCGCCGTTGATCACGACCACGTGGTTGGTATTGGAGGCGCCCGTGCTCTCGATGATCGCGGTCGGGCCCGAGCCTCCGAGCAGCCGCAGCGCGGGCCCGACGCCGGTGCTCCAGCCATAGACGCCGATCGCGTTCGAGTGCGCATAGCCGTGGACGCCATACGCATGCCCGCTCAGACCTTTGACGCCAGTCTCCCCGGATCCCGAAATGCCGATCCCGCCTAGGGCCTCGGCGTTGCCGCGAATGGCGTCGCCGGCGCCGGTGTTGCTCAGCTGTAGCGCGGCTCCCGATGAATTCACGCTGGCCGACATCGGCAGCCGAAGCTTCGCGCCGGTGACGGAGGAGGGCGCAAGCTTTTCGGTCTCGATGACCGCGTCGACGAGCTGGTCGTCGGTGATGGACGCGGTCGAAATGGTGGCACCTGGCACGCGCGGCGGCGGGCGCTGACTGCCGACCGTCGGGAGCGGCGGGGTGAACGCGAACGTGCCCGTTGCACCGCTGCTGTCCGACCATGGACCGGAGAGCGACGTCGGACTCACCGCCGCCGTCAGATGGCTCACCAGGCCGTTCGCGGTCACGACATAGAAGCTGATTGCGTAGAGTCCATCCGCACGGGCAATGGCCGATCCCGCCGCCGGAAGCTGGGCGCCACCGCACTGGTCGTCGAACCCCGTGAGCCGGATCGCTTCGCCGTCGATCGCCACCGACAGCCGTACGACGTTGCAGTAGGGCGCGATCTGCCACAAGAAGGTTCCCAGCGATTGTGCCGATGCGATCGACGCGAGGCCCATGAGGGATGCGCAGACCGTGAACGTGATCGAGAGACGAAGGTTCGAACGACGCGACATCGAGATCTCCTGCCGGACCGCGGATGCGGCCCCGCCTGTAGAGACGAAAGCGGCGTCGAACTCCTCTCGTACGACGAAGATGGAGCGATCAGCGAGACGAGCGCCAGTCACCCTGCACGGTGAAGCCGGCCCAATAGACGGGCATCCGCAGGCGCGGGTTCTTCCAGAGCGCGATCTGCGCCGCACGCAGTGCCGCCGCAGGTGCCTGGTCGCGCAGCAGTCCCCGATACAGCTCGGCCATGAGACTCGCGGTGGCGCGGTCGTTGACGTTCCACAAGCTCGCGATGATCTGCGAGGCGCCCGCGTGCATGAACCCACGCGTGAGCCCCACGAGCCCTTCGCCGCGAATGTCCTCTCCCAGGGCCGTATCGCACGCGCTCAACACGACGACCTCGGCGTCCAGCCGAAGGTTGAAGATGTCGTGCAGTCGCAGAAATCCGTCGCGAGGGAGGCCGGTTTTGTCGACCAGGCTCAAGACGATCCCGGAGAGCTCGGGATGGCGAGTATCCAAGACGGCGTGCGTCGCGAAGTGAAGGATGCGGTAGCCGCGAAGCGCCGGGGAGAGCGCCAACTCGCGCGTGGCGTCGAAGCTGAGCGCCGTCAGGGCCTGGCCCTGGGTCTTACT
>DAINCF010000246.1:0-10350 GCA_036732565.1 Vicinamibacterales bacterium | reverse complement strand
AGCGGCCGGCCTTCAGGCCGGCCGACCATTACGCTCGCGCTCCCGCCGCGCGGGTGGCGGCGAACTGCTCGCCGAACTCCTTCAACGCCGCGTTCAGCGCGCCCTTGACCTCATCGTCGAGGGTCTTCTTCTGCGCAATCGCCTCGAGGAGCTGGCCGTGCCGCGTGGCCATGTAGCGAAGCAGCTCGTCCTCGTAGGCGCGAACATCGGGCACCGGAACCTGATCCACGAACCCCTGCGTCCCGGCGTAGAGGACAACCACCTGCTGGTCGACCGACAGCGGTTGATACTGCGGCTGCTTCAGTAACTCCACCAAGCGGGCGCCGCGATTGAGCTGCTGCTGCGTGGCCTTGTCCAGGTCGCTGCTGCCGAACTGCGCGAACGCCGCGAGCTCGCGATACTGCGCGAGATCGAGCCGCAGCGTGCCGGCCACCTGCCGCATCGCCTTGATCTGCGCCGATCCGCCGACGCGCGACACGGAGTTGCCGACGTTGATCGCCGGGCGGATGCCCTGGTTGAACAGGTCCGACTCCAGGAAGATCTGGCCGTCCGTGATCGAGATCACGTTCGTCGGGATGTAGGCCGACAGGTCGCCGGCCTGCGTTTCGATGATCGGCAGCGACGTGAGCGATCCGCCGCCGTTCGCGTCGTTCAACTTCGCCGCGCGCTCCAGCAGACGCGAGTGCAGGTAGAAGACGTCACCGGGATACGCCTCGCGGCCGGGCGGTCGGCGCAGCAGCAACGAGATCTCACGATAGGCCTGCGCGTGTTTCGACAGGTCGTCGTACACCAGCAGCGCATGACGTCCGCTGTCGCGGAAGTACTCGCCCATCGCGGTCGCGGAGTACGGGCTGATGTAGAGCATCGGCGCTGGATCCGACGCCGCGGCCGCGACCACGATGCTGTAGCGGAGCGCATCGTTCTCTTCGAGCGTGCGCACGAGCTGCGCGATCGTCGACTGCTTCTGGCCGATTGCGTTGTAGATGCAGATGACGCCCGTGCTCTTCTGGTTCAGGATGGTGTCGAGCGCGACCGCGGTCTTGCCGGTTTGCCGGTCGCCGATGATCAGCTCGCGCTGACCACGGCCGATCGGGACCATCCCGTCGATGGCCTTGAGCCCCGTCTGCATCGGCTCGCGTACCGGCTGACGATCGACCACGCCGGGCGCCAGGCGCTCGATCGGTGCGGTGTCACTCGTCATGATCGGACCCTTGCCGTCGATGGGCTGCCCCAGCGCGTTGACCACGCGTCCCAGCAGCTCCTCGCCGACCGGCACCGAGATGATCCGGCCCGTCCGCTTGACCGGATCGCCTTCCTTGATCTCGCGGTACTCGCCGAGGAGCACGGCGCCGACGCTGTCCTCCTCGAGGTTCAACGCGATGCCGAAGACGCCGTGAGGGAACTCGAGCATCTCGCCGGCCATCGCGTTCTCGCAGCCGTGCAGGCGCGCGATACCGTCGCCGAGCGATGTGACCGTGCCGACCTCGGACACGTCGACGTCGGCGGCGAAGTTGCCGATCTGCTCCCGGATGATCTTGGAGATCTCGTCTGCTTTGATATTCATAAACAACGTCCCGCGCGCTATGCTCGCTCGACGAGCTGCTGTCTCACCTTCTGCAATTGCGTACGAACGCTGCCGTCGTACACAGTGCTGCCAATCCGCGCCACGATGCCGCCAATGAGCGCCGGGTCAGTGTCCACTTCGATCTGAACATCCTTGCCCGTCACCCGCGACAGGCCTTGACGCAGCGCATCCTGGTGCTCCGGCGCAAGCGGCGTAGCCGAGGTGACATGCGCGCGGACGATGCGGCGATGCGCGAGGAGACGCTCACCGTACACATCAACGATGTCGGGGAACAACTCGAAGCGGCCGCGCTCGACCAGCAGCACGAGCAGTCTCGCGACGATGCTGTCCACGCCCGCCCGCTCCGTCAGCGCACCGATGAGCGACGATCGCGCCGCAACGGGGATGCGGGGGTTGGTCAGCGCCTGCGGCAGCTCGGGATGCTCCGTCAACAGGGTCGACAGCGTCGATAGATCGCCCTCGACCCGGCTCGGATCCGACTGAGCGATCGCGACGTCGAGCAGCGCGCGCGCGTATCGACTGGCTGATGGGTTGCGTGCCATGGTCTCGCCTAGTGAGGTGCTTCGTCCGACCGCAGTTGCTGGAGATAGCGATCGACGAGCCGATCCTGATCGGCTGGAGTGATTTGCTCCTTGATCCGATCCGTCGCCAGCTGCACCGACAGGTTCGCGGCGTGCTGCACCAGGTCCCGTTTCGCGATGCGGAGCTGGACGTCGATCTCGCGGCGGGTCTGCTCGAGCAAGCGCTCGCGCTCACTCGCCGCCTGGTTGGCGATGCGCACTTCTTCGGCGGCGATCTCCTCGGCGCCGCGCTGGCGCAGCGTCTCGATCTCGCCGGGGAGCGCCTTCAACTTGCGGTCGATCTCGGCGAGCTGACCGGTCGCGGTCGCCCGGAGCTCGGCGGCGTCAACGAGATCCTTCCGAATGCCGGTGCTGCGTCCCTGCAGGTAGTCGGCGACGGGCGCGCGGAAGAGGTAATAGAGGAGGCCGATGAGAATGACGAAGTTGACGTAAGGGCCGATCTGCTGCCAGATGGTGGTGGCGTGCGCCTCGTCAGCGTGTTCGGCATCGGCCGGGTGCTGGTCTGCCGGTTGATGCGCGGCGGCCTGGGCCGGCGGATGCTCGGCGGGCTGGGCCGTGGCCACGCCCGCTGCGGCGAGCACCGCAACGAAAGCACAGATCGCGAGCAGCTTGAGCATAAATTCACAAGCGCGCGGCGGGCGGTGCGAAGAGAGGGTCATCACAGCAAGCAATGGATGTTGAGACCTTTACGACGCGCGCCCCAGCACGCGTTCGACAATGGCGCCGGCAAGCACAGTGGCATCGTCATCCAATGCCGCTCGGGCGGCGGCCGATTGCTCTGATACCTGCGCGCGCGCCTGTTGGAGCTCTCGCTCCGCGATGCTCCGCGTCTCGGCCAGCACCTGCGCGCGCGCGTCGAGAGCGACGCGTCGTTTGTCGTCCATCTGCCGGTGGAGATCCGCACGCGCGGCGGTCAGCGTCCGTTCGTACTCCGCCGCCGCAAGCGTCGCCTTCTGGGCCGCGGACTCCGCGAGCTCGCGTGCGCCCCGCACCGCCTGCTCGCGCTCACCTGCAACACGCAGGATCGGCTTGAACACCAGCGCATTCAAGAGCGCGGTGCACAGCAGCAGAAGGGCGATGACGACGAAAACAGAGAGGTCGGGATTCACGCTGATGCGGCCTCATCCATGCACACGTCGGCGGCATGGAAATAAACCGATCACTTATACCATCAGCGAAAGACGGCTCACAAGTGAAACATTTCACATGTGGTCTTTAGGGTAAATCACAGAACGGTAACGTAGTGGTCCGATCCTCGTCGGACTTCCCCGATTCGGACCGCGGCCACCCCGGCCCGCTGGAGGGCCTCCAACACCTGGGCTGCGCCGTCTGGCGCGACCGTAAACAATAGACCGCCAGATGTTTGCGGGTCATAGAGCACGTCTTGGAGGGGTCCTGGAACCACCTGATCGTCCATGTCCACTCCGGCCGCGAAGTGCTGACGGTTGGTCACCATCCCGCCCGAGCGGTTGCGCTGGGCAATTTCCAGGACGCCGCGAAGGACTGGCACTTCGGCGGCTTCGATGGCCAGGGTGACCCGGCTCGCGGCCGCCACCTCCGAACCGTGCCCAAGCAGGCCGAAGCCCGTGATGTCAGTGCACGCGCGGACCCCACGGAGCTGGGCGACGGCCTCGGCCGCCGCCTTGTTGAGCATCCGCATCGAGGCGACGGCGAACTCGACCACGTCGTCCGGCGCCCGGCGATTCTTGATCGCGGTACCGACGATGCCGGTGCCGAGCGGCTTGGTGAGGATGAGCACATCGCCGGGCTGCGCGCCGGCGTTCGAGAGCACGCGCGAGGGATCGATCGCGCCGGTGACCGCGTAGCCAAACTTGAGCTCGGGATCCTGGACGGTGTGGCCGCCGAGGAGCGCGACGCCCGCCTCGCGAAGCTTGTCGAACCCGCCGCGGAAGATCGCCTTCACCTCCGCGGGCTCGAGCGCGTCTTTCGGAATGCCCGCGATCGCCAGGGCGGTCACCGGACGCCCGCCCATCGCGTAGACGTCGCTCAGAGCGTTGGCCGCGGCGATCTGACCGTACACGTATGGGTCGTCGACGATCGGCGTGAAGAAGTCCACCGTCTGCACCAGCGCCGGTCCTCCCTCCCACACGTACACACCCGCATCGTCCGCCGTCCTGAAATCGATGAGGACACGGGAGTCGGTCTGCGGAGGGATGTCGCTCAGCACGTGAGCGAGCTCGCCAGCAGCGAGTTTGCTCGCTCAACCGGCGCAGGACACGAGATCGGTCAACCGTTTCTTCGACGGGAACAAACTCATGGAGCGATTCTACGTCGGCCTGAGGCTTCAGAGACTTGGGGCTCAGGGCCTGGGGCCTTCTTAGGCTTGGGGCTTGGGGCTTGGGGCTTGGGGCTCGTCAGCCTCAGGCTCGCGGCCTGTGTCCTGGGGCCTGAGGCCTCAAGGTCTGCGGCTTGTGGCTCGTCGCTTGGGACCTCCCTCGGCGTTCTGCGCGATCATGGTCTCGATACTCCTCTGCAACTGCAGCAACTGCGCGCAAAGCAGATCCGCGCGTCGATCGGCGGCGGCACCGATGTCCTCTGATAGGAATGCGAGGCGCGTCGCGATCGAGATCAGATACTGAAGCTCTCGACTCGATCCAAACGCAACATCGACGTAGCGGGCGTACTCAATCTCACTCCGACGTGCGCAGCCTTCGACGAGATTGACTGCCACCGAAACCGCTGCGCGACGGATCTGCGACTGCAGTCCAAAGCGCTCACTATCTGGAAAGCGGGCTGTATCTCGATACAGGTCGATGATCAGCTTGTCTGCGAGTTGGAAGACTTGCAGCTTGCGATGGTCTCTCGGCATGCACACCGTTAGTGCTATCGCCATGCCGGCATCGCTTCATGCAATTCTGCGCTTCCTATTGCGGTCCGCTCAAAAAGGAGCACCAGCGAATTGCAGAATTTGAAGCCTCCGAACGCGCTTGAATCGCAGATCTTGCGATCCGCCCCAAGCCCCAAGCCCCAAGCCCCGAGCCTCAAGCCCGTGAGGCCCCAAGCCACAAGTCCCACGTCTCAAGTCAGACGTCAGGGTCTTCGTGTTTCTGTCAGGTGCTCGAAGATCCTCTGCAACTCCTCCTCCGTGGCGAAGGCGATCGCGACTTCGCCGCCTTTGCGGCGGCGGCGGATCTCGACGCGGGTGCCGAGTGCGAGGTGGAGTTGCTCTTCCGCCGCGCGAGTGTGCACGTCCTTCTTTGGAGGCGCCGGCTTGGTTGCTGAGGCAGTGGTTGCGTCAGGTGTCTTGACGAGCGATTCAGTTTCGCGGACCGAGAGATGGCGCGCGATGACGTCGCGGGCGACGCGAAGCTGGTCGCGCTCGTTGCCCAGCGCGACGATGGCGCGGGCGTGCCCCATCGACAGTGCGCCCGAGGCGACGTTCTCGCGCACTTCCGCGGGCAGCTTCAGCAGGCGCATGTAGTTCGCGATCGACGAGCGATCTTTCCCGACCTGCGCCGCGACGTCTTCCTGACGCAGGCCGAACTCGTCGAGCAACCGTTGATACGCCTGCGCTTCCTCGATCGGGTTCAACTCCTGACGTTGGATGTTCTCGATCAACGCCATCTCGAGCAGACGCTTGCGATCGGTTGGCGCGATGTCCTTGACGACTACGGGCACACGCAGCAGCCCCGCGAATTGCGCGGCGCGCCAGCGTCGTTCACCGGCGATGATCTGATAGCGCCCGCTCTCGAGGCGCCGAACGACGATCGGTTGGATGATGCCGTTGGCCTTGATCGACTTCGCGAGCTCTTGCAGGCCTGCTTCATCGATCGCGCCGCGTGGTTGGTACGCGTTCGGCTCGAGACGGTCGACGTCGATTTCGAGCGACGCGCGTGCCGGCTGCAGCGCATCCCCGCCTTCGGGAATGAGCGCGCTCAACCCTTTGCCAAGTGCGGGCCGTTTCTCCATGGTTACGAGACTGTAGCGGAGTGGTCGTTCTGCGCGAGGACTTCGCGCGCTAGCGCCGTGTACGCCTCCGCGCCGCGCGAGCGAGAGTCGTACGCCACCGCCGGCACGCCGTGACTGGGCGCTTCGGCGAGCCGCACGTTGCGCGGGATGACGGTGCGATACACCTTCTCCTTGAAGAACTCGCGCACGTCACGGCCGACTTGTTGTCCGAGATTGGTCCGCTCGTCGTTCATCGTCAGCAGCACGCCTTCGATGTCGAGGTCGGCATTCAACGCTCCGCGCACGCGACGCAGCGTCGCCACGAGATCGGCCAACCCCTCGAGCGCGAAGTACTCGCAGTGCAGTGGGATGAGCACGGAGTCCGCGGCGACGAGGGCGTTGAGCGTCAGGAGACCGAGCGACGGTGGACAATCGATCAGGATGAAGTCGAATCGATCGCGCAGCGCGGACAGCAGGACGCGCAAACGCCGCTCGCGCTCGGTGACCGCGATCAATTCGATCTCGGCGCCAGCCAGCTCTCGATTCGCCGGCAGGACAGAGAGTCCGTCCACCGACGTGGGCAGGAGGTACTGCTCGGCGCCGCCGTTCAGGTCACCGGCGCTCAAGGCCTCGTAGATCGTGCCACCTGGCGGGGTCTGCCCCTTGAGACCCAGCCCGCTCGTCGCGTTGCCTTGGGGGTCGACGTCGACGACGAGAACGCGCCGACCAGCGAGCGCGAGGCTGGCGGCAAGGTTGATGGTCGTGGTGGTTTTGCCAACGCCGCCCTTCTGGTTGGCTATCGCTATGATCTTGGCTGACAAGGACTTATCTCGACAGAGCCAGGCATGGCGGTGGCATTATAGGTTGAATGACCAAACACAGTATCGCCAGCTGTCAGAGCTTACGCCTCGCTATGAAGGGCGGTCAAGCGTGTTCCACGTGAAACGTACCGGGGCTTGGGGCTCGAGACTTGGGACTTAGGGCCATCGGGCTTGGGACCTGGGACCCGGGGCTTGGGGCACGCCCCGGAAGCGCTTAGAGCGCGTCGCGAAATTGCGGATAGCGTGCGCAGGCCTTCAGGCATGCCTCAGCGGTGAGAGTCGGCCCACCGATCTGTTGGCGGCCTGAAGGCCTGCGCCACGTACGCTATCGATAATTTCGTTACGCGCCCTTAGCGAGAGACGGCGGTGGCGAGGGCGCGGCGGCCGATGTCGTTCTTGGTGAGGACGACCAGCTTCGAACGCAGCGATTCCACGAGCGCATAGCTCGCGGTCAGCGAGAGGGGCGGCGTCACCGCAGTCGCGAGGTCCGCGCCGCCAGCGCCGCGAAAGAGGAACATCTGTCCGCCCGGGCGGAGGAAGGCCTGGAGCGAGACCAGCGTTCGCGGCTCGATGCGGACCGCACGGACCGTGACCACATCGATGCCCTCGTGGAGCTCCGGCCGCGCGAGCAACTCCTCGAAACGGGAGGCTTCCACCTCCACGTTTTTCAGTCCGAGCTCGCGCACGGCTTCGCGAAGGAAGACAGCCTTGCGAGTCTTGGACTCGACGAGTCGAAGCTGCATCATCGGCGCCATCAACTTCAACGGAATCGCCGGCGAGCCACCGCCGGATCCGATATCCACGGCCAGTCGGGCGTTCTTGGGCAGATGCGACGCGGCCAGCAGCGGTTCGATCAGCAGACGGTCGATCGACTCGTCCGACCCGCCGCAGTCAAGACGAAACGCCGTCAGGTTGATCTTCTCGTTCCACTTCGTGAGCAGCTGGAAGTAGCGCTCGATCCCGTCGGCGACGAGGGGCGTCAGGACGAGGTCGGCCTTCCGGGCCCGTCGCGCCAGACGCTCGCGAAACTCGCGGAGGCTCACAGACCGTGGTCCGTTCTGGCACCCGCAGATGCCTGCTGCCGGAAGCGTTCGACGTAGGCGCCCAGCACGGCGACCGCCGCCGGCGTGACACCCGGAATCCGCAGCGCCTGGCCGAGCGTCTCCGGCCGCACCTGCTCGAAGCGCTGCACGACCTCACGCGAGAGACCGGGCACTGTCCGGTACGGAAATGCACCCGGAATGGCTCGATGCTCATGACGATGGCTGCGCTCGACGGCTTGACGTTGGCGCAACAGGTACCCTTCGTACTTGACGGAGGTCTGCACGGTGATCACGTCCAAGGTGCGGTCGAGGTCGGAGGTCTCGAGTTGCACGGCCTGACGCTGGATCAGCGCCTCGATGTCGATGTCTGGGTTGCGCAAGGCGCGGGCGGCGGACACCCGCGCCCCGTCGGGCAGCCGCACGGTCTCTCGATGCACACGCTGCATGTTTCGCTCGAATCTGTCGCGGCGCGCCTGGAATCGCTGCCACCGGCCCTCATCCACCACACCGACCTCCCGGCCGCGAGGCGTCAATCGCAGGTCCGCGTTGTCGATGCGCAGCAGCAGCCGATGTTCGGCGCGCGACGTGAACATTCGATACGGTTCAAGGCAGCCCTTGGTGACGAGGTCGTCAACCATCACGCCGATGTACGCCTCGTCTCGGCCCAAACGGAACGCCGGTAGCCCTCGGGCCAGTCGGCCGGCGTTGATGCCAGCCATCTGCCCTTGCGCGGCGGCTTCTTCGTAGCCCGAAGTCCCGTTGATCTGTCCCGCCAGAAACAGGCCGGGGACGCGGTGCGTCTCGAGCGTCGTGCCGAGCTCGGTGGGCTGGATGAAGTCGTACTCGACGGCATACCCGGGCCTGAGCATTTCCGCGCCCTCGAGGCCCGGCACGGCGTGGACGATCTTCTCCTGCAGGGTTGCGGGCAGGCTCATCGACAACCCGTTGACGTAGATTTCCTCGGAATCGATGCCCTCAGGCTCCAGGAACAACTGGTGCCGCTCCTTGTCCGGGAAGCGCATCACTTTGTCCTCGAGTGACGGGCAATACCGTGGGCCGATACCGGCGATCTGACCGTTGAAGAGCGGCGACTGCTGGATGTTCTCGCGCACGTGCGCATGCACTTCGTCGGTGGTATGCACGAGGTGGCACACGACGCGGTTGGCCACTGGTTCCGTGTTCGCGAACGAGAACGCCAGCGGCTGCGCGTCGCCATGTTCCACGTGGAACACGCCGCGGGCCTCGCCAGCGGCGAAATCGATCGACCGGCGCGCCAGGCGCGGCGGCGTCCCCGTCTTCAGACGTCCCCATTCGAACCCGACGGCCTTCAACGATTCCGCAAGATCTCGCGAAGGCGGCTCGCCGACCCGTCCCGCCGGCCGTTTCTCGGGACCAACGTGGATCAGCCCGTTGAGAAACGTCCCCGTCGTGATGATCAAGGCCCGGCAGCCCAGCTCCCGGCCGTCCTCGAGCGCGAGCCCACGCACGCGACCATCGCTCAGCAGAAGCCGACCGGCGCGTCCGAACACCCACTCGATTCCTGGCTCCCGTTCGAGCGCGCCTCTCACCCAGTCGCCGTACTTTGCCTTGTCCGCCTGCGCACGAGGCGACCAGACCGCGGGTCCGCGACTTCGGTTCAGAAGCTTGAACTGAATACCCGTCGCGTCGATAGCCAGGCCCATCAGGCCCCCCAACGCATCGATTTCGCGGACCAGGTGCCCCTTGGCCGTCCCGCCGACCGCCGGATTGCATGGCATCAAGGCGACCGTATCGGCGGACAGCGTACACAACCCGACGTGGCAGCCGAGACGGGCCGCAGCCCAGGCGGCCTCGGAGCCAGCATGGCCGGCGCCCACGACGATCACATCGAAATTGCTCATGAATTCGCGAGTTACAATCGAATTGTGCGGGTCTTCGGTCGATGGCCCGATACGGTCATCACTGATAGCACATTTCCGGGGTCGAGGTTCTAGGGTTCTAGGGGTTCTGGGGTTCTCGGTTCAGGTTCTCGGGTTCGAGGTTCGAGGTCCGCGGAACCTGGGACGGCGTCGAACCCAGGGCCCGAACGGGAGAACCCCAGAACCCGAGAACCTGAGAACCCAACCCCCTCAGGGCTCTCATTTCCCGATGCAGAAGCGCTCGAAGATATGCCGCAGGAGATCGTCGGACGTGCGCCGGCCCACGACTTCCTGTAGCGCCGCCGCCGCATCCTGAAGATCTATCAGAATGAATTCTTCTGGGATCTGACCAGTCGATGCATTCAATGCATCCACCGATCGGGTGAGAGAGGCGCGTGCGCGCTCGAGCAGGTTGACGTGTCGGAGGTTCGTGACGAGCGGCACATCGCGCGACGCCTCACCGCCGCCGAGCATCGAGATGGCCGCGGCGATGAGCGCGTCGAGCCCGCGCCG
>DAINCF010000245.1:0-10436 GCA_036732565.1 Vicinamibacterales bacterium | reverse complement strand
CGCGTGCCCGATCTCGACCTGGTCACCGCCAACGGCCCGCTGCGGGTGTTCACGCTGCTGCACGACGCCCGGCCGGTGCTCCTCAACTTCGGTGAGCCCGGCGACTGCGACATCACTCCGTGGGCCGATCGCGTTCGGTTGATCGACGCGACATACTCGGGCACGTGGGAGATTCCGGCGATCGGGGCGGTCACGGCTCCCACCGCGCTCTTGATTCGGCCCGACGGATATGTTGCCTGGGTGGGCGATCTAACCCAGCTGGGGCTCCATGACGCGCTCACCACGTGGTTCGGACCGCCTGCTTCGGCGTAGCGCACCAGACGATAGCGTACATCCGCGCACGCCTTCAGGCCTGCCAGACACGTCGGTAGGCGGGCTCGCGCGCCTGGGGGCAGGCCTGAAGGCCTGCGCTACGTACGATTTCGCAACGTGCTCTTACGAGCCGCGTTCTAGTTGTCCGCCGTAGTGCTCCATGTGAACCGTACAGGTCCGAACGTCAGGTTCTCGACGCCGAGCGTTTCCACCATGAAGTCGACGGACCGCGTTCTCCAGTCGACACGGCACGTCGATCGGTCGAAGTCGCTCCTCGACGCGTGTGCCATTCACCAGGTGGTCGCACACAGTTGCGTAACGTCCAAGTTCGACTGCAAGCCACACCGCGCCTCATCCTGACTCAGGAAGGCGACTGCAGAGCAAAGCTGCCGTAGCGAGCGACCGATACCACTGGAGAGCGCGCGCGACGGTTCCGATCAAAAGGCGAAAATCCAAACGGGTGAATGTCGGCGCTCCAGATTTTTGTTGATCCGTGCAATCGCGTGATATTCTCTCGGGGCTGTTTGTCCGCCTGAGGTTTCCGGCAGGGTAAACGCCCGCTCGCATCCCGCGAGCAACCACCACACAACTTGTTGATGGCCTCTAGACGCTACACGATCGTTATTGCCGACCGACATACCGGCGTGCTTCGCCGGTTTTCGATCAGTCTCGGTCCCACGGCGCTCGCCGTGGCGTTCGTGGTGGCGCTCCCAATGTTGATTGGCCTGGGCGCGGCGCTCAAGGCACGGGCCGAAGTCGCCGACCTCTACTCCACGCGCGCGACGCTCGAAATGGAGAACGCCAGCTACCGCGCCGCGACCGAGACGCTGGCCGACCAGATTCAGATCCTCCAGACGACGATGAGCGACCTCGGGGCGCAGGCGGCGCTCGATCCGTCGCTCCGCTCGGCGATGGACAAGCTCCCCGCCGTCGTCAAGTCGCAGGCCATGGGCGGCCCGCGGACGGGCGCCACGCTGGCCTCGATCGCGCCGGGATTGAGCTCGCCCGAAGACACGCTCGGTCTGGTGAAGGAGCTGCTCGAAGGGCTGGAGAGCCGGCTGCGGCTGGTGCGGTCGGACGTCGACAAGCGCAACGCGCTGGCGGCGGCCACGCCCTCCATCTGGCCGGCGCATGGGTGGCTGACGTCGCCTGCCGGCTCGCGCATCGATCCGATCACCGGCGGACCCGACTCGCATCCCGGCGTCGACATCTCGGCCGATCGCGGCACATCGGTGTACGCGACCGCCGATGGCACGGTGAAGACGGCCAGCTATCAGGGCGCGTACGGCAATCTCGTCATCCTGGATCACGGCTTCGGCCTCGAGACGCGCTACGGCCACCTCTCGTCGTTCGACGCGAAAGTCGGATCTCAGGTGAAGCGCGGCGATCTCGTGGGCCGCGTCGGCTCCACCGGCCGCGCGACCGGTCCACACCTGCACTACGAAGTGCGCGTCCACGGACGCGTCCTGAACCCTCTGCAGCTTCTGCTCAGCCAGCGTCGCAGCGCGGACTAAGTGCACATTCCGTACGGCGCGCAGCCCTTCAGCGCTGCCATCCTGGGCAGGCCTGAGGGCCTGCGCTCCGTGACGTCTGGCCCCAAACGCGGCCTCCTTTGCCTTTTGCTCCCGTCTCATCGATAATTGCTGGATACCCTTTCGCCTTTTCTGTTCACATGTTCGGCCAGATCCTCGCCAAAGTCATCGGAACTCAAAACGATCGTGAGCTGAAGCGCCTGCGGCCGCTGGTCGAGCAGGTGAACGCGCACGAGGACGCCATCAAGGCCCTGTCCGACGAGGGGCTGCGGGGCAAGACCGCCGAGTTCAAGCAGCGGGTGGCCAACGGCGAGCCGCTCGACGAACTGGCGCCCGAGGCATTTGCCGTGGTCCGCGAGGCCGGCCGGCGCGCGTTGAACATGCGGCACTACGACGTGCAGCTGATCGGCGGCATGGTGCTGCACAACGGGACGATTGCCGAGATGAAGACGGGCGAAGGCAAGACGCTCGTCGCCACGCTCCCGGCCTACCTCAACGCCCTCGAAGGCAAAGGCGTCCACGTCGTCACCGTCAACGACTACCTGGCGCGGCGCGACTCCGAGTGGATGGGTCGCATCTATCGCTTCCTCGGCATGTCGGTCGGGGTCATCCAGCACGAGCTGACCGATCAGCAGCGCCAGATCGCCTACGGCTGCGACATCACCTACGGCACGAACAACGAGTTCGGCTTCGACTACCTGCGCGACAACATGAAGTTCGAGCTCACCAGCATGGTGCAGCGCGGACATCACTTCGCCATCGTCGACGAGGTGGACAGCATCCTCATCGACGAGGCCCGCACGCCGCTCATCATCTCCGGGCCGGCGGAAGCCTCGACCGATCTCTACTACGAAGTCGATCGTCTGATTCCGAAGATGAAGCGCGGCGAGGTTCATCAGGGACAGGTCAAGGGCGAGGATCGCGATCGTCTCGAAGCGTCCGGCGATTTCGTCGTCGACGAGAAGCACAAGACCGCGACGCTCACGGAAACCGGCATGCAGAAGGCCGAGGACTTCCTCGCCCATCGCATGCAGCCGGGCGGCCTCTACGATCCGGCCAACATGCCGCTGCTCCACCACGTCCAGCAGGCGCTGCGCGCCCATGTGCACTACCACCTCGACGTGGAGTACATGATCAAGGACGGCCAGGTGGTCATCGTCGACGAGTTCACCGGCCGCTTGATGCCGGGCCGGCGATGGAGCGATGGCCTGCACCAGGCCGTCGAGGCCAAAGAAGGCGTCAAGATCGAGCGCGAGAATCAGACCCTCGCCACCATCACCTTCCAGAACTACTTCCGCAAATACAAGAAGCTGTCGGGCATGACCGGCACGGCCGAGACCGAAGCGCCTGAGTTCGCGAAGATCTACAACCTCGATGTCATCGTCATCCCCACCAATCGCACATTGAGGCGCATCGAGGAGCCGGATCTCGTCTACCGGACCGAGAAGGAGAAGTGGGAGGCGATCGTCGAGGACATCATCACCAGGCAGCAAGAAGGCCGCCCGGCGCTCGTCGGCACGGTGTCCATCGAGAAGTCCGAGCGGCTGTCGGGGATGCTCAAGCGCCGCAACGTCAAGCACGTCGTGCTCAACGCGAAGTACCACGCCCAGGAAGCGGAGATCGTCGCCCAAGCCGGCCGCAAGGCCGGCGTGACCATCGCGACGAACATGGCCGGCCGCGGCACCGACATCCTGCTGGGCGGTAACCCCGAGTACATGGCGCGGCAGCAGAGTCTGGCGGAGGACGTCGCGGAGAAGGTCGTCAAGGGTCAGGAGAAATACGTCGACGACGACGAGTTCGTCAACTTCTTCCACGGCGACAGCTTCTACCGCGTGCCGCGGGCCGATTGGGATCGAATCTACAGTCACTTCAAGCGCGAGTGCGAGGCCGAACACAAAGACGTGGTGAGCGTCGGCGGGCTGCACATCGTCGGGACCGAACGCCATGAGGCGCGCCGTATCGACAACCAGCTTCGCGGCCGCGCCGGCCGTCAGGGCGACCCGGGCTCATCCCGCTTCTACCTCTCGCTCGAAGACGACCTGATGCGCATCTTCGGCTCCGATCGCATTTCGGGGCTCATGCAACGCCTGGGCATGGAAGAGGGCGTGCCGATCGAGCACGGCATGGTGTCGCGCGCCATCGAGCGCGCGCAGAAGCAGGTCGAGGCGCAGAACTTCTCCGTCCGCAAGCACCTCCTCGAGTACGACGACGTGATGAACAAGCAGCGTGAGAGCGTCTACACGCTGCGCCGCGAGATTCTGGAAGGCAAGATTCATCTCTCGGAGGAGGAAGAGGGCGACACGCGGGGCTACGTCATGGCGACGGCCGAGGAGCTGGTCGACGAGAAGGTCGATCAGTACATCGGCAAAGAGGTCGATCCGAACGACTGGGACACCGAAGCGCTCAAGCGCGACCTCGCCCAGATTTTCGCGCTCGAGGACACGGACTACCAGGACATCGACTTCCAGGCCGGCGACACCCAAGAGATTCGCGACGCGTTCTGGGCCCGCGTGGTGGCCAAGTACGAGGAGAAGGAGAAGATCGTCCCGCGCGACATCATGGAGAGGGTCGAGAAGGACCTGCTGCTCCAGATCGTCGACGGCCAGTGGAAGGATCACCTCTACTCGCTGGATCACTTGAAGGAAGGCATCGGCCTCCGCGGCTACGGGCAGCGCGATCCGCTCGTCGAGTACAAAAAGGAAAGCTTCCAGCTCTTTCAAGACATGCGCCGGCGGATCGAGGAGGAAGCGGTCCGGTATCTCTGGTGGCTCAGGCCTGTCGTCAACGGCGGAGGCGACGAGCCGACGATGGCCGTCGCCGCCCCCAAGACGCCGTCGCGACGTCCCTCGCAGCAGCTCAACTACAACAATCCGAGCGCGCAATCGGAGCGCGCGGTGGTCGGTGCCGGTACGCGCGTCGCCAGCGAGGGCGCAGCCGCCGGCACGGCGACACGCCAGGCGCCGCGTGTCGGCGGCGACGATGCCCCGATCAAGACGGTGAAGCGCGAGGAGCCGAAGATCGGCCGCAATGACCCGTGCTGGTGCGGCAGCGGAAAGAAGTTCAAGAAGTGCCACGGAGCGTGATGGACGTCAAACAGGCCACTCCCCCTTCGATCAGCCTCGACGCCGGCCTCAGAACGGCGCTCACTTTCGACGACATCCTCCTGGTGCCGCGGCACTCTACCGTGCTTCCCGCCCAGGTCGACGTCACCACTCGCCTGACCCGCAATATTCAGCTCAATGCGCCGCTGCTGAGCGCCGCGATGGACACCGTGACCGAGTCCGAGATGGCCATCGCCATGGCCCAGCACGGCGGACTCGGCGTCATCCACAAGAACTTTCCGATCGAGGCACAAGCGTCAGAGGTCGACCGCGTCAAGCGGTCGGAAAGCGGCATGATCGTCAACCCGATCACCCTCGCCGCCAATCGACGCATCAGCGAAGCCTTGGAGCTGATGCGGCGCTATCGCATCTCCGGCGTGCCAATCACCGACGATGGCAGCAAGGAAGGGCGGCTGGTCGGTATCCTGACCAACCGCGATCTTCGCTTCGAGACCAACATCGATCGGGCCGTCTCCGAGGTGATGACCAAGGAGAATCTCATCACCGTGCCCGTCGGCACGACGCTCGACGATGCGCGGGAGATTCTGCATCGGCACAAGGTCGAGAAGCTCCTGGTCGTCGATCAGGACTTCAGGCTCAAGGGCCTGATTACGGTCAAGGACATCCAGAAGGCGATCAAGTACCCGAACGCGTGCAAGGATTCGTTGGGCCGCCTGCGCGTCGGCGCCGCCATTGGCATCGCCCGTGACACGCTCGAGCGCGCGGACGCGCTGGTGGCCGCCCACGTCGACGTGCTCGTCATCGACACGGCGCATGGGCACTCCCAAGGAGTGCTCGACATCGTCCGCAAGGTTCGTCGCGCGTTTCCCAGCGTGGACCTCATCGCCGGCAACGTCGCGACCGGCGACGCCACCGAGGCACTCATCGAGTTGGGCGTCGACGCGGTAAAGGTGGGCATCGGCGCCGGTTCGATCTGCACGACGCGCATTGTCGCCGGCATCGGCGTGCCGATGATCTCGTCGGTGCACGAATGCGCTCGGGCGGCGGCGCGCGCGAACGTGCCGGTGATCGCGGATGGCGGCATTCGCAACTCGGGCGATGTCGTCAAGGCGCTGGCCGTCGGCGCGAGCTCGGTGATGCTGGGTAACCTCTTTGCGGGCACGGACGAAAGCCCCGGCGAGCTCATCCTGTATCAGGGCCGCACGTTCAAGGAGTATCGCGGCATGGGCTCGATTGGCGCGATGCGCAAGGGCAGCCGCGATCGGTACTTCCAGGACGATTTCGAGTTGGAGAGCGGCACCAGTCCCGCCGGCCGCGGCACGACGGAGAAGCTCGTGCCAGAGGGCATCGAGGGGCGCGTGCCGCACAAGGGCGGCATGGCCATGGTGATCCACCAGTTGATCGGCGGCCTGCGCGCCGGTATGGGCTACTGCGGCGCAGCGAACATCCCGGCCTTGCAGCGCGACGCGGAGATCGTTCGCATCACCCAAGCCGGCTTCCGCGAGAGCCATGTCCACGACGTGACGATCACGAAGGAAGCGCCGAACTATCGCATGGAGTGACGTGGTCCGGCTAAAGCCGGACCCCACGCCTGATTTGATCTCCCACGCCTGATTTGATCTCCCACGCCTGATTTGATCTACACGCCTGATTTGCTCTTCTACGTCTGCTTTTGTCTGCCACGCCTGACTTGATCCGCCAAGCCCGACTTGGTCCGCCACGTAGTGTGATGAGCCACGTACGTGGGGTCCGCCTTGCTGGGGTGGCTTTAGGCGGACCTCGATGCGATCTCAATCTCGCGCGTGTCGTTGCCGGCGTCGTGAATGGTCACGTGGACGGCGCCGCGCACGGGGCGAGCGAGGCGCTCGGGCCATTCGATCGCGGTTACGCCCCGCGAGGCGAGGTCGGCATCAAGACCGACCTCATCCAGATCGGCCGTGCTCAGGCGATACAGATCGACGTGGACAAGCGGCAAGCGTCCGCCACTGTACTCATGAACGATCGTGAACGTGGGGCTCGAGACGAGTTCCGGGTCGATGCCGAGACCCTCGGCAAGCCCGCGCGTGAATGCGGTCTTCCCCGCTCCGAGATCTCCCGAAAGCAGGACGATTGCGCCGGCGGCGAGGTCGCCGGCCAGGCGCGCCGCCAGCCCGCGCGTCTCCGTTTCGGATGACGTCACGAAGCGGCCGGCCTGAGTCACTCGGCCTTCTGCACGACGCGACGACGGGCCGTGAGCTCCAGGATCGCGTCGCCGATGTGCTCGGCGAGGTCTCCCGCCGTCATCGCCACTTCGCCTTCGTCGGCGTCCGCCAGCTCCCCCGCCGCGCCGTGCAGGTAGACGGCGATGCGGCACGCCGCCTCCGCATCCAGCAACTGCGCGAGCCACGCCGCCACCATCCCGGTCAGGACGTCACCCGTGCCGCCGGTGGCCATGCCCGGACTGCCTGTCGGATTGACGAAGATGCGACCGTTCGGGCTGGCGATGATCGTGCGATACCCCTTGAGCACGACGTAGAGGCGATGCGCCGACGCAAAGTCGCGGGCGATGCCGACGCGGTCCGACTGCACGTCCTCTACAGTGCAGCCGATGAGGCGGGCCATCTCACCCGGATGCGGCGTGATGATCAAGTCTCGCCCCTCACGGCCTACCAACCCTTCGACGTCGCCCGCAAACGCATTCAGCGCATCCGCGTCCAGCACGAGCGGCAACTCGCTCTTCTCCACGAGCGCGCGAACGAACGTCGTCACGGCATCGCCGCGACCGAGCCCCGGCCCGGCCGCGATCACGTCGGCCGCGGTGGCGAGCAGGCCATCGATCGCCTCGGGTCGCACGGTGCCTTCGTCGGTTTCGCTGAGGCCCAGCGTCATCGCTTCCGCCGCGTACGCTGCAACGATCGCCTGGCATGATGCCGGGGTCGCCACCGTGAGCAGCCCAGCGCCGGATCTGAGCGCCCCGTCGGACGCCAGTGCCGCGGCGCCCGTCTTCCCGCGCGAGCCGGCGACGATGAGGACGCGGCCGAAGTCGCCTTTGTGCGAATCGTGCGCGCGCGGGGTGATGATCGTGCGCATCTGCTCGCGCGTCATCAACTCCATCCACGGCCCGTCCACGCCGTCGACGACCTCGGAGGGAATGCCGATGTCGGCGATGACCACCTCGCCCGCTTGCCGCTCGGCCGGCGGCAGGACCAACGGCAGCTTCGGCGCTCCGAGCGTGACCGTCACGCTGGCATCGATGGCGTCGCCGATCAGATCGGACGTGTCCGCCGACATCCCCGATGGCAAATCGATCGACACGATCGGGATGCCCAGCTCGTTGATGTCCACGACCACGGTCTCGTAGAGGCCCGCGAGCGGCGTCTTCAGGCCGGTGCCGAACATGGCATCCACGATCAGATCGCTCGAGGACACCTCCGACATGTGGAGCTCCCACTGCCCTTCGTCCGCGATCTCGATGACGGTCAGGCCGATGCGGCCGAGGATCTCGAGGTTGACGCGCGCGTCGCCGCGGACCTCACTGACCTGTCCGACGAGAAACACCGACGTCGCTACGCCGCGCTGGTGCAGCGTGCGCGCCACGACGAAGCCGTCGCCGCCATTGCTGCCCTTCCCGCAGACGACGGCGACCTGACGGTCGGCCAGATCGCTGTAGAGGGATTCGAGCGCCGCGGCCACCTGACGACCGGCGTTTTCCATGAGCACGAGCGACGGGATGCCGATGTCGTGAATCGTGCGCCGGTCGGCCTCGCGCATCTGCTCCGCGTTCAGGATTCGCATGGATGTGAGGGGTCCGCCTTCGCGTTCTGCGCCTCGGCGAGACAAGCGCGAACTTGCCGCGAGTCTAGCACACGGGGTACGCTGGCCTCGGCATGAGCGCTTTCGTCAACGTCAACGGTCACATCAGCGACGCCGCGCACGCGTCGATTCCCGTGTTCGATCATGGCTTCCTCTACGGCGAAGGCGTCTACGAGGTGTTTCGGACCTACCGCGGCGAGCCGTTTCTCTTCGATCGTCACATGCAACGCCTGCGCGCGTCGGCGGCGATGATTCACCTCGACGTGCCGTTTGCCGATCACGAGTTCCTCCACCGGTCGCGGGAGACCATGGCGGCGGCGGGTCTTGGCCGCGGCGCCGACGAGGTCGTGCGCGAGGCCTATATCCGCGTGCTCCTCACCCGCGGCGTCGGCGAGCTCACCTACGATCCGGCCGCCACCCCGCACCCGTCGCTCGTGGTCATCGTCAAGCCGGCGCCGGAAACGCCTGCGTGGCAGTACGAGCAGGGGATCAAGGTGGCCATCGTCGATCTGATCCGCAATCATCCGCGCTCGGTCAACCCGCTCATCAAGAGCAACAACCTGCTGAACAACGTACTCGGCATGCAGCAGGCGATGCGGCGCGGCGCGGTCGAGGCGGTGTTCCGCAACTATCGCGGCGAGTTGTCCGAGTGCTCGCAATCCAATCTCTTCATCGTCAAGAACGGCGTGGTGCGCACGCCGCCGCTCGACGCGGGCCTGCTCGCGGGAATCACGCGGGCGTACGTGTTCGAGCTCGGCGCCGGGCTCGGCGTGAAGGTCGAGGAGTCGGCGCTCAAGGACGAGGATCTGTTCAAGGCCGATGAGGCATTCCTTACGAGCACCACGAAAGAGTTGGTGCCGATCGTTCAGGTCGACGAGCACAAGATCGACTGCGGCGTGCCTGGGCCAGTCACCAAGCAGCTGATCGACGAGTTCCGACGTCGCGCATCAGGGTTGTAGGGGCGGTTCGCGAAGCCGCCCTACGCGTACGCTTCCATCGGCGGGCAGACGCACATCAGGTTGCGGTCGCCGTAGGGGTTGTCGATGCGGCCCACCGGCGGCCAGAACTTGTTCGCCCGCACCCATGGCAGCGGGAACGCGGCCTGCTCGCGCGAGTAGGGATGCGTCCAGGTGTCGGCCGCCACCGCCGCCGCCGTATGCGGCGCGTTCTTCAGCACGTTGTCGGTGGCGTGCGCCGCGCCGGTGATCACCGCCTCGATCTCATCACGGATGGCGATCATCGCGTCACAGAAGCGATCGAGCTCGGCCTTCGACTCGCTTTCAGTTGGTTCCACCATCAGCGTCCCCGGAACCGGGAACGAGACGGTCGGCGCGTGGAAGCCATAATCCATCAGCCGCTTCGCGACATCGCCCTCTTCGACGCCTTTGGCCTTGAAGGCCCGCAGGTCGAAGATCATCTCGTGCGCCACGCGCCCATTGGGACGGGCGTAGAGCACGTCGTAGTGCGCTTCGAGCCGGCTCTTCACGTAGTTCGCGTTGAGGATGGCCGCGCGGGTGGCGTCGGTCATGCCACTCCCGCCAAGCAAGCGAACGTATGCGTACGAAATGAGCAGGATGCTGGCGCTGCCCCACGGCGCGGCGGAGATCGCGGGAATCGCCGAGGAGCCCCCGACGTCGGCGAACGGATGACCGGGCAGATACGGCGCCAGATGGGCCGCGACCGCAATCGGACCCATGCCCGGGCCGCCGCCGCCGTGCGGAATCGCGAACGTCTTATG
>DAINCF010000244.1:0-10438 GCA_036732565.1 Vicinamibacterales bacterium | reverse complement strand
GGCCGGCGCGCCACCGATGGCCGGAATCGGCCAACAGGTGGACAGAACCCGGCATTGGTGGGCTCAGACGACGAGATGAGCAAGGGGGTCAGGCTGCCGTGGGAATTTCGCAATGTAGAACGACTTCGCTCCCTCGACAGCGCGGCGTAACCGCCCGACGACAGCATCCTCCTGCCGCGCTCAGCCGTTCGAGGGCTCTACGGCACCTGAGCGTGTCGACGGGCGCGGGGCGCTACCGACTTGCGCTCGCCGGCTGTCCCGTGCCCACGCGCTCCCAGCGACCGCTCTCGGCGGACCGCAACACGGCATCGGTGACGTAGTCGGTCGCCAGCCCGTCGCGGAACGTCGGCGCCGCCGGCCGGCCGTCGCCCACCGCCTCCAGGAAGTCGGCGAACTGATGGATGAAGGTGTGCTCGTAGCCGATCTGAAGTCCAGGCACCCACCAGCGCTTCATGTACGGCTGATCGCCATCGGTGACGTGCACGCTGCGCCAGCCGCGGACGCGGCCTTCGTCCCGGTGGTCGAACCACTGCAGGCGATGGAGATCGTGCAGGTCCCAGACCGCCGACGCCTGCTCGCCGTTGATCTCGAGCGTGTACAGCGCCTTGTGCCCGCGCGCGTAGCGAGTCGCCTCGAACGTCGCCAGCGATCCATTCTCGAAGCGTGACAGGAACGCGCTGGCATCGTCGATGCGCACCGGTTCGACGCGGCCCGTGGCGGTGTGCTTGCGCTGCTTGATGAAGGTTTCGGTCATCGCGGTGACCGACGCGATCGGCCCGTTGAGCCACATCGCGGTGTCGATGCAGTGCGCCAGCAGGTCGCCGGTCACGCCGCTGCCGGCGACGGAGGCGTCGAGGCGCCACAGGCCTTCACCGCCTTGCGGCAGCTCCTGCGAGATCGTCCAGTCCTGGAGGAACTTCGCGCGATAGTGAAAGATGCGTCCGAGCTTGCCTTCGGCGATGAGGTTCTGCAGAAGGACGACCGCCGGGACGCGGCGGTAGTTGTACCAGACCATGTTGGCGACGCCCGCGCTCTCGACCGCGGCGACCATCTGCTCGGACTCCGCAGCCGTGCGTCCGAGCGGCTTCTCGCACATCACCATCTTGCCGGCGCGCGCCGCCGCAACGGCGATCTCGGCGTGGGTGTCGTTCGGGCTGGCGATGTCGATGAGATCGATGTCCTTGCGATCGACGACCGCGCGCCAATCGGCCTCGACCGTCTCGTAGCCCCAGTTGTCCGCGAACGTCCGCGCCCGCTCGGCGTTGCGCGCGCACACGGCCTTCAACACCGGCTCGAACGGCACGTCGAAGAACCGCGGCGCCTGCCGGAACGCATTCGAGTGCGTGCGCCCCATGAAGCCGTACCCGATCAGCCCGATGTTGAGCTTCTTCTTCATACGTCACCCGGGCCCATTCGTACCTGGGGTCCGCCTTCAGGCGGACCTGGGCCGGCTAAAGCCGGCCCCCACAGGAATAGGCGCGTCCCAGCCGTGCGCGTTGCGGACGTCGATCATCACGCGCAGCACATCGTTCCACGTGCTCCCCTGCATCATCGTCGCGTTGGGGAACATGCAGCCGTCCCAGCAGACGTGTTGCACCGCGCGCGTGGGCGTGCCGGTGTCATCGCGCAGCCAATAGCCGGCGTCGTGCACGATGTCGAGCTTGCCGTTGGGATCCGTCGGCAAGCAGTGGCGGCCGGTCTTGTCGTGCGAGCCGGACCCCTTCACGGTGGCATCGTTCTGGGCCACGTGGAAGTCGATGGTCCACGGCCTCAGGGCCTGGGTCATCTCACGCAACGCGCCCTCGAGCGTGTCGCGGCTCGACCAGTCGAAGTCGGCCGGCAGCAATCGATCCTCGGGCGCGTTGTAGCCCATCGTGAACAGGAGCGTGTGCGCCATGTCGGCTTGAAAGCCGAGCGTCTCCGGTTTGTCGACGAGCTCGAGCAGCTGCAGCATCCGCTTCCAGCTGTGCATGCCGCCCCAGCAGATCTCGCCTTCCGCGGCGAGGCGTTCGCCGTACGATTCCGCGATCGCACACGCCTCCCGAAACGTGTTGGCGATCGTGCGGCTGTTTGCGTCGGGATCCGCGGCCCACTCCGATGGACTCGCCGCCGAATCGATACGCACGACACCGTAGGATCGAATCCCGAGATCGCGCAGCTTGCGGCCAATCGCACACGTCTTGCGCACCTGGGTGAGAAAGCGGCGGCGGTCCTCGTCGCTTCCCATCGCCGAGCCACCGCCGGTCGGCGGCCACACCGGCGCGACCAACGAGCCCACGACGAAGCCGCGTGACGCGATCTCGTCACGGAGGCGCTGAAGGTCCTCGTCCGTCGCGTCGATGCTGACGTGTGGATCGAACAGGAAGAGATCGACGCCGTCGAACTTCACGCCGTCCACGCTCGCCGCCGCCGTCAAGTCGAGCATCGTGATGAGATCGATCGGCGGCTCCGAGTCGGGCCCCTTGCCGACGAGGCCGGGCCACATGGCGTTGTGCAAGGCTGGCCGTTTGTGCTGCGAACCCGTGCTCATGGTTCCCTCCAAACGAGCGTCCGGCTTCGCCCCGCGGAGCGGGGCAAGGAGACACGGTCCAGCAGCGAGGCAGAGCCTCCCATCACGTCTTTTTGGACTGCAGTGGGCGGAACCTCGCTGCAAGCGGCTCCGCGTCGGGGTTGTTCGGGCCGAAGTGCTTCAAGATGACGAGGGGGTCGGTCGGACTGGCGTTCTCGACGCGCACACCGCGCGTGGCCGCGTCGGCGCTGACGAACAGCTCGTCCTGCGTCATCTCGCCGAATCGGATCATCGCCGGCGTGGCCACCGCGTGTGGCCCGAACCTCCCGTGGCCCTGCACGACGATGATGCCGTAGGCCTCGCGGTCCGTGATGGTCGCGGTCCGGCCCGGCAGAACCGTCAGCTCTTTCGCCGAGTACCAACCGGTCCCGTAGCAGACCCATTGCTCGCGGTAGCCGTCGGCTTCGCTGTCGACGAACGGTCGCGCCGGCGTGGGGAACACACGATTGTGATGCGCGAACTCGGGGTCGACGTTGGCGTCCCAATCGAGCATCTCGACCAGGAAGTCGAGATCGCGATGCCGATCTTGCGGAACGTCTTTCGTCATCAGACTCCAGTCGATGATGCGACCGTCGACCTCCGACTGGAACATCGCGAAGACGTCGCTGTTGACCTGCGGCTCGTAGGTCACGAGCGACCCCGGCGCGTGGAGAATTCCGGGATCGATCTGCCATCCGGTGCCGGGTTGCAGTCGATAGGCGCGAGAGAGATTCAAGATGCCGTTGTCGCCACGGCTCCAGTTCTCGAGACACCTCCGCACATCGTCCTTCGTCGTGCCAGGCTCGAGGCCCATGAACGTGTAGGGAAAGTCGTTGTTGGTCTGGTTGTACTGCGGCGGGAAGTAGTAGGCCTCGGGCTTGCCGCGGCGGCCCACGAGCTTGGCGTGCGCATCGCCCTGGTGCATGTGATGCGGAATCGCGCCCATGTTGTCGAAGAACTTGCAGAGCAGGTTCCATCCGCCTTCGCGCGCCATCGCGGCCTGGCCCAGCAAGAGGTCGCCGGCGGTGTCCACGGCCTCCTTCAACAAGAAGCGTGTGCCGCCGTTCGACCGTACGTAGCTCAGCCCTTCGTCAGCGGGCGTCCCCGGCCCGTTGTCGGCGTTCGTGGTCGAGGAGAACCACCGTTCGTTGATGCCGCCCCGATGTCCGCCGAGGGCGTAGAGGTCGTCGGGATGGAGCTTCAACCGGCGGCCAGGCACCATGAATGTCCGGGGAACCCAACAAGGCTCGAGCCGGAGCATTCCCTCTCCGGCGCCGAGCGCGTCTTGCACCTGCGGCCGATTCAGCATGCGATATGAAGCGGACGATAGCGCGGCACCGACGATTACATCAAGGGCGTCGTTCGGCGCGCGCGAGTATTTCGCAATCCAAGATCGGGCGCCGTCTGAGCGCTCGTGCGGCAAGGCCCTGAATCACAAGGTGATTCGGGCCTGGCGCTCCTCGGACCGCCTCGAGCACGACCGCACGACCGGTTCTCGCCGTTGCGACCTGCGAAACGCTTGGCGCTCCGCGTGCGCCGTGATATTTCCCTGGCGCAATGCCCAACGCGTCTCTGTTCCGCGGCCGCCGTGCCGCGAGCATCGAAAACCGCGATCTCCGTGTCACCGTCCTCGAGGAGGGCGGCCACATCGCGGAGGTGTTCGACAAGGCCGCCCAGCTGAGCCCGCTGTGGCTGCCAGAGTGGCCTTCTCTCGAGCCGTCAACGTTCTCGGCGCGCACCCACGCGGAGTACGGCGAGGACGTGGATGCCAGTCTGCTCGCCGGCATCATGGGGCACAACCTCTGCCTCGACATCTTCGGCGGCCCGTCGTCGGAGGAAGCCGCGGCGGGACTGACGCCGCATGGCGAAGCGTCGATCCTGCGGTATCAGCTCGACCACACGGCGACCGCGCTGCGCGCGGATCTCCATCTGCCCTTGGCGCAGTTGCGACTGGAGCGCCACCTCGAGCTCCACGATCGCGCGCTTCGGGTGCGCGAGGTCGTCGAGAATCTGACAGCGTGCGATCGCCCCGTCGGATGGACCCAGCACGTGACCTTGGGCCCGCCGTTCTTGCAGAAAGGATCGACCGAGTTCCGAGCATCGGCCACGCAATCGAAGGTCTACGAAGGTGACTTCGGCGTTGCCGACTACTTGATGCCCGGCGCCGAGTTCACGTGGCCGTCCGCGCCGCGTCGCGATGGCACGCCCGCCGATCTGCGCCGCTTCACGAACAGCCCGTCATCGAGCGCCTACACCGCGCACCTGATGGATCGGCAACGGGAGACCGCATTCTTCCTCGCGTTCTCCCCTGCGGCGCGCCTGGTGTTCGGGTACGTCTGGAACCGCGGCGACTTCCCCTGGATGGGCATCTGGGAAGAAAACCACAGCCGACTCGCGCCACCGTGGAATGGCAAGACCGTGACCCGCGGCATGGAGTTCGGCGTCTCGCCCTTCCCGGAATCGCGAAGACAGATGATCGATCGCGGCCGCCTCTTCGACATCCCCACCTATCGATGGATTCCCGCGCGCAGCACCGTCGCCGTCGAGTACTGGATCGTGCTCGAGACCGCAGACGTTGCGCCGGAGCAACTCCGGCACCCCTGAAAGGGGTGCCCTCCGACACTGAGTCTCTCCGCGGCAGGCCGGAAGGCCGTTTTTCGGCGGGCAGGCCTTAAAGGCCTGCGCTACGTACTCTGCAGCAGCGCTTGGGCAATCGTACGTAGCGCAGGCCTTCAGGCCTGCCCACAAAAAGAAACGGGACGCTCCCCACGAGCGTCCCGTAACGGACTCACCAGGAAGAAGAAGCGCTACTGCGTGTCGGCACGCGGACTGTCGAGGCCGAAGCAGTACCGCCGTTATCTCATCTCGCCATCTGCGTCGACTTGTTCGAGTGACGTTCCATGTTCGCGCCGAAGGCGTAGAACGTGTTGTCATAGGTACTGAGAATTACCTGGCCGAGGCTGCTCCATAAGGCCGAAGTCTGCGGAACGAACGAGGTGATCGTCTTGGCGCTGTCCCACAGTTTGGCGCCAGTGACGGCATTAACCGCATACAGCACCGCTGGCCTGGAGTTGGCTATACGCTGGGCCTCGGTCGGGTTAGCTCCGGCGGGCGGCAAGTATTCGCCGCTCGAGGCAATGAAGACAACTCCATTGACGATGATCGGGGCAAGCGGAGCCTGCAATCCCGTCAAGCTCCAACCGTCACTCAGCGAGGCCGTGTTGCCATTGACAGTCAGTTTGTAGGCGATGACCGAAGTGGGCGTGGTCGATAGCAGCCAGCGCTGGCCGGTGTCGTCGACCCAGCTGGACAAGCCCGCCGGCTTGTAGCGGCCGATGCCCGCGACAGGCGCGGTGACGTGCGGCGGCGTGGTGAGATCTTCGGTGAGGATGAAGATCCGGCCGTCGCGCGTCTGGGCCGCAATCAGATCGCTACCGGGTGTGGCAGGACTCGTCGAAGCCTGAACGGGCGTAAACGGCATGGACGGCAGAACGATCGGCGCGCCGACAAAATCTGCGCCGGCATGCGTGAACTTCGACTTCACGCTCAGGGCCAGGGTGGCGGTTTGGGTCACCGGAGTCATCGCCGGGGTGTTGAGGGTGATGATCGAGTCGCCCATACCCGTGCCCGAACTGGTGGAGATGACGGCCACGCCGCTGGGCAGGAACGTGACTGGGCTCGGGCTGGCCGTGCCGCCGGTCTCCCATTTGAAGACCTGGCCGCGCGCGGGCAGCGGTGGCAACGCAGACGTCGGGTCAGCCGCAGGTGGCGGCGCCCCGAAGCTACGGTAAGACGAGGGAAGGCGCAGATCGACCTCGGAGCCCGGGCCGCGAGGAATCATGATCGTCGTGACGCCCCACACGCCGTTAGGCGCCCCGCCGCAGCCATTGACGGTTGACGTGTACAGGACGCTGTTCAAGTGAATGAGGTCGGTCGCCTGAGCGCCCACCGGCAGGAAGGGTAGCGGCTCGACCGCATCGAGTCCGAATTGCTGCGTCAGAAAGTGAACCTTGCCGTCATTGGAGACGGTGTAGGTGTTGTTGCTGACTCCGGCTCCCGGTCCGATGGGATTCGTGCGCTCCACCGCGCCGACGATGCCGTAGAGAATGGGCTTCCGGCCGGTCGGGGCCTCCGGGAGCGCACCGCCGTCAGCCTTCTGGCCTGCGCCGATCGCCGCGCCGGGGAGGTTGATCGGCTGAGCAGGCCCGGAGGACGGTGGAACTGGAGGCCCGCCTCCCTGGCCGCCGGAGGGAGTAGACGTGGCGGGCTGGGCGGTCGTGATCGGACCGGGGTCGGTGCCGATACGCTGGTTGGATATGCCCACCCCAGGCGCATAGCTCTGGGCCCAGTAACCGATCTTCCCTGTGCCATCGGGCGTCGGCACCGACTCGGACGGGCGCGGGATGCTCAAAACCGCAGGGCGGGCCGGTGTCGCCAGGCTGGAGCCCGGGCACTGCGGTGAGCCAGCCGGGGTTTCACCGCGATATTTCGTGACGTAGAACTCATAGCCCGTGTCCATGTCAAGGCCGATGGCGCGGTTGCCCGAGGCTCCGACCACGCCCATGTTCAGGCCCAGGCCCGCCGCGGTGATCGTCGCTCCGCCCGAGAGCGACGCCAGATTGCGCGAGGTGTTCTCGAGCTTGGCTTTGATCTGCAGCCCGAAGCCTGACATCTCATCCGGCGAGCTGAAGTCAATCTTGGCGCCGGCCACGGTCTCCGGACTGATGGTGCGCGAGGCCGGCGAGCCGGGGGCGATGCGCTGCCAGTTGGTCCGCTGGACGTCACCGCCGGCGTTGGCCCAATCCTGCTGGGTGGCGCGGCCGACGATCTGAGCGTTGACGACGCCCGAGATGGCGATCACGGCGCAGGCGGAGGCCGCAAGCGAGGCGTAGCAAATGTTCTTGTTCATCGACTTCCTCCCTTCTGCGCCGTTTCTGGTTCGTCGACCCCGAAGGCATACGCCACGCCGTCAACGGTGCTGAGCATGACCTTGCCCTCCGCGATGGTCATGGTGTTCCAGTGATTCCAGGTCTTGATGTGGTCGCCGCTGCTCCACAGCGTCTTTCCTGTCAGGGCGTCGAGCGCGTAAATCGTCGCGTGGGTGCCCATGTCAACGCCCGGCAGCGGCTGTTCGGCGAACGGCGTAATGTAGTCGTTCCATGCCACCTCGCGTCCTTGCTGGCGGTTGTTCACACCGCTGGCGAAGACCCAGAGGATGTCGTTGGCAAACAGGGCCCCCTCGCCCATGTTCATGTCTTGCGAAATCCAGCGCGGGGTCAGCTTGAAGCCGTCGCCCTGCTTATCGACGGTAAAGGCGGCGACACCGCCGTGCTTGGACAGTTGGAGGTCCCACACCTTCGCATCGGGAACGGCCGGGGTGTTGACGATCGGCGGCGTGAACTCGCGCGACTTCACGCCCCAGAACGGAACGAAGACCCACTGCTTGCCCGCTGAATCTTGAGCGGTGGTGATCACGCCCCAGGCACCGTGTTCTTCCCAGATCTGGCGGTCGTTGCAGATCAGCGAGCTGGTGTCGAGGGTCTGGCGAAGGGTTTTGGCGCCCGCCGCGCGGACCGCCGCGAGATCCACCAGGTGCACGCGGCAGGTCTTGTGCGTGTAGACCATCATCTCCTTGCCAGCGTAGGTGAAGATGTTAGGACTGACACTGATGTCCAGGTCGCGCTTGAAGACCCAGTTGGAGTTGTAGGCCGAGTGCGCACCGATCAGATCGACCATCCCGGTCTGCGGGTTCGGCTTGACGCCGACGATCGAGGTGGCCAGGGTTGCCGGCCCCTGAATGCCGCCCTGCGGCTGAAAGCGCGCACCGCCCGTGCCGATCCATGCCGCGCCTTGCGAGTCGACAGCGACGCCGCGGCGTCCCCACATCCCCCCTCCGATTGGAGCGAATTGCATGGTGCTGCCATCGCGTGTGTTGAAGAAGCCAAAGGCGTTGATGTGGCCGCCGCAACCCTGCGACGTCGAGGTGACCAAGTAGCCATTGGTCATGTTCAGGGCGTAGGTCTTGAAGTTGCCGGTCTGATACCACTTTTGCGGCGGGGCCAGGTCCTTTCCGGTCGCGGGGTCGACCTGCCACACTCGACCGTCGCCCGCGAGCGCCCACACCTTGTACGTGCCATCCGCCATCTTCTCAATCGTCGGCATCGCGGTCTGCCCGTTGGGGCAGAGACGGTTGATGGAGTCGGGAAGACTGCCGAGGATGTGGTCCATCTGCTTGGTCCACAAGATCGCCCCGGTCTTGGCATCCAGCCCGAACAGCTGGTCGGCGATGCCGGCGACGATGGCGACTTCTTTGACGCCCTGCGGTGTCTGTAGCTGCTCGATCACCAGCGGCGTGTGGATGTTGTGAAAATTCCGCTGGATGGAGGGTAGCTGAACGCGCCACAGCATCCTCATCTTGTCGAGCTTGTCTTTGGTGAGGATCTGCTCTTCCTTGACCCAGCCTGTACGGCCGGCGTCGTATCCTTCGGTCAGATAGCCCTGAGCGTAGACGGAACCTGTGCAACCGAAGATCAAGGCGGCGACAACGCCGCCGAGCGGCAGCGTCCGCAAGGGCAGTATCTTTTCAATACTCATTGAAGTTCATCTCCAGCGTCGAGACGTCTCGATCAAATTCCAATATTGATCAAGCTTTCTTCACTGACTTGTGTGTTAGAAATAAGGTTCTGCGCAAGGAGCGACAAAATGAAGTTGCGACGTTGTGTAATCGTGGCGCTCCCGTTGATCGTTTCAGGCTCGGCGGCATTTGGTGTCGTCGCGGACGGGGCGTCTTCATCCGCGCCGACTTCTGCTGTGGCCGCCATCCCGCTGGTCTCCACCCACATTCAGGCACAGGCCGAGCAGGAGAAACCGGCTCCGCCTGCGGCTGACGGTCCGCGTACACGCGACCAGATCCTCAAAGAGGGAGCGGCGGCGCTCCAGGAGAACTGTATTGCGTGTCATGGCCCAGACAAGTGGGAAGGGACCAACCGCGACCGCGACGGCTGGGCCGCTATTGTGAGTGAGATGTCCAGGCAAATGGCCGAAGCACAAATGCGGATGAGCGATGAGACTGCCAACCTTATCATTGATTACCTCACCCTGACCCGTCCGCAATAGTCGTAGTCGGAGTAGTGTGCGTCCGGACCATAAGCTCCCACTGTCACAAGTAGGCAGTTGATCAGTCGCCTCCGGACAAAGCTGTGGCTGCCATCACTGGACCTGCTTCAACCAGATGTTGCGGAACTCGACCTTCATCGGATCGCCAGTGTGGACCTGGAATCCGATCAGGCCGCCGAGCGCACGGTTCTTCGTGTCATCGTCGACGACGATGCTCGTGACCGCGCCGTTGAAGATCTGGATGATCGTGGTGCCCCGCGCGATCAGATGGACCTGGTTCCAGTCGTTGGTCTTGATCAGCGCCTTCAACTCGTCCGGCGTCTGCTGCAGGTGGCCGACGACCTTCGGACCTCCGCCATCGGGGACGTAGACGGTCTGTCCGCGCATCGCCAGGAAGCCGCGACCACGCTCTTCGTAGATCTGGCCGGTGTACTGGTTGTTGAAATCGATGTCGGCCTGGTAGCCCTTGAGCACGAACTTGCCCGTCACGGGGCGCTCGCCCGGCGTGCCGGCCGGCAGATGCACGCTCCGAACCTGAATGCCGCTGTTCGTCGCGCTCATCCGGAACTGCACTTTCAGCTCGAAGTCCTTCGGCTCACCGCCACGCCAGATCGCAAACGTGTTTTCCTTGAGCGGATTCTCCGGCGTGGTCTGCCCGATCAGGCTGCCGCCTTCGGCGCGCCAGAAGGCGGGATCGGCGTCCCACCCCTTCAGCGACGTGCCATCGAAGATGGGCGTGAAGCCGGCCTGATCGTCCATGACCAGCGGTGCGGC
>DAINCF010000243.1:0-10448 GCA_036732565.1 Vicinamibacterales bacterium | reverse complement strand
TGGGTGGCTCGAGCGCGTCGACCGCGCGCGGCCGTGGATGCTCTGGACGCACCTCTACGATCCGCACGCCCCGTACGAGGCACCCGAACGCCTGACGTCAATGGGCGAGTCGGACGCGATGCGTGCCTACAACGCCGAGGTCGCGTACGTCGATCGCGAGATCGCGCGATTGGTGGCCGCGGTCGAGCGCCTCGGCGCATCTTCGACGACGGCGATCATCGTGACCGGCGATCACGGGGAGTCTCTGGGCGAGCATGGTGAATCGACGCACGGGATGCTCGTGTTCGACGCGGCGTTGCGCGTGCCGCTGATCGTTCACACCCCGACACACCCCGCCCGCGAGGTCCGCGAAGCTGTGAGTCTGGTCGACATCGTCCCGACCGCGTTGGCGCTGGCCGGGCTCGCCACGCACGAAGGCTTGATCGGTCGGGACCTCCTCGGGCCACTCGACCCGGATCGCGAGATCTACGCGGAGACGGAGTATCCATCTGTCGTCGGCTGGTCGCCGGTGCGCGCGCTCGTGCAGGATCGGTGGAAGGCCATCAGCGCCGCCGACACGGCGTTGTTCGATCTCACGCAGGATCCGGGGGAGCAAACGGACGTCGCCTCGGCGCGCCGGCCGGTGGTCGATGCCATGCGCACGCGCCTCGAAGGCGTGCGCAAGAGCGGGGCAGCGCCGCCGCAGACGAGTCGGATCTCCGCCGAGGCGTCGGAGCGTCTGCGTGCGCTCGGCTACGTCTCGCCAAAGCCCGTTGGCACGGGTCTCGACGATGCGGGGGGCATCGACCCGGCGACCAGGATCGATCAGTGGAACGACTTCGAGCGCGCCTCGAGCGAGCTCGCCACGCAGGGACCGGCGGTGGCGCTGCCGCGCCTTCAGCGGCTCGCGACCGCAAACGCCGCGTCTCCGCTCTTTCAGTCGACGTATGCGAGAGCCCTCGCGGAGTCTGGACGCACACGACAGGCGCTCGGTGTCTATCGCGCCGCGGTCCGGGCATGGCCGGGAGACGCGAGCCTGTATCACGAGCTGGCCGTGGCCGCGCGCGATGCCGGCATCCACGACGAGGCCCTCCGCGCCGAGCAGGCGTCGCTCGCGCTGGATGCCCACCAGCCGGCGGCGCACAACGGCCTGGGCTTGCTGCTGGCCGATGTGGGACGACATCAGGACGCCGCGCGCGCCTTCGCCGACGCGTGCAAGCTGGATCCCACGTCTGCGCCGTACCACGCGAACCTCGGGAACGCACGACGGGCGGCGAACGATCTCGCGGGCGCGGCCGACGCGTACCGGCAGGCGCTCGATCGCGACCCGAACCTGGCCGATGCCGCCAATGGGTTGGGTGTCGTCCTGGTGCAACAGCAGCGCGCGGCCGATGCCGTCGCGTGGTTCGAGCGGGCCGTGGCACTCGAACCGGACTTCGTCGAAGCGCGGCTGAATCTGGGCATCGCCTGGCAGGAGTCGGGCAACCGCGCTCGCGCGGCCGAGCAGTATCGCGCGGTGCTTGCCGCAAAGGGTGCCCTCGCGCGTGAGCGCGATGCGGCACGCACGCTGCTGACGCAGCTTGAACGGCGATGATGGCGCGCCCAGCCCTCGGCGTGGTCGTGTGCCTGCTCGTCTCGGCCTGCGGGCCGCCGTCGGTCCAGGCTCCCGCGAGTCCGCTCGCGCAGAGTGTCGTGCTCATCACCATCGACACGCTCCGCGCCGATCGTGTCGGTGCCTATGGTCTGACCAGCGCACGCACGCCGGTCATGGACGATCTCGCGCGCCAGGGCGTGCGCTTCTCGCATGCGTATGCCACGGCGCCCATCACGCTCACCTCACACGCGAGCCTGCTGACGGGACGCTACCCAGCCGGACATGGTGCCCGCCACAACGGCATCGCCGTGCAGGACGTGCCGACCCTCGCCGGTCGGCTGAAGGCCGCCGGCTTCGCGACCGGGGCGTTCGTCTCGGCGTTCCCGCTGGACCGGCGATTCGGTCTCGCCCGTGGATTCGACGAGTACGACGATGGGCTGGGACGCGGGGCGGACGGTCGACCGCTCAACGAGCGAGCCGGCATGGAGACGGCGGCGCGCGCTATCGCCTGGCTCGACGCGCACCGGGCGCAACGCTTCTTTCTCTGGCTGCATCTGTTCGAGCCGCACACGCCGTACGGGACGACGACCGATCGGCAGACACCAGCCCTTGCGCGCTATGACGAGGAGGTGGCCGCGGCCGACGCCGCGGCCGGTCGCCTGCTCGACGCGCTCGGCGCCGCTGCCGCGTCCACGCTCGTGATCGTCGCGTCCGATCACGGCGAAGCGTTCGGTGAGCACGATGAAGTCGGACACAGCATCTTCGTGTACGACACCACGCTGCAGGTGCCGTTGATCCTTCGCGGCCCTCGCGTGCCCCACGGACGGACGGTCGTGACGCGGGTGTCGCTGGTCGACGTCGCCGCCACGACGCTCGCGATTGTGGGGCTGGAGGCCATGGACACGGACGGCCAGTCGCTGATGCCGGCCCTCGACGGACAGACGCTCGGTGAGCGCGCGATCTATGCGGAGTCGTTCGCGCCGCTGTTCGACTTCGGCTGGAGCCCCTTGCGAAGCGTCAGGGATGAGGGCTGGAAGTACATCGCGGCGCCGCGGCCGGAGCTGTTCGATCTTGGCAGCGATGCCGGGGAAACACGCAACCTCGCCGAAACCGAGCCTCAGCGGGCGTCGCGGATGAGCGCGCGCGCCGCGGTGCTCGGGGGCCCGGATCCGGATGCCGCGCCCGTTACGGATGCTGAAGCCAGGCGTCGCCTCGACGCCCTGGGCTACATCAGCCGAGGTCCTGATGAGCGTCGAAGCACGCGCCCGGATCCCAAGGATCGCATTCAGATCGCGTCACGGCTTGCGAGCGTGATGGCGGGCGAGGTGCGAGGGTCGGCCCTCATCTCCACCCTCGAGGCCGTCCTCGAACAGGATCCCTCGAACCCACAGGCCCACCTTCGTCTCGGCTACGCGTACGCGGAGGCGAGTCGTTGCGATCGAGCCGTGCGACACCTGCGCGCGGCGCTGGCCGCTCGCCTGCCCTCGGCGGATGCCGGGCTGGGGCTCGCCTCGTGCCTCGTGCGCGCGAACGATCTCTCCGCCGCGACCGTTGCCCTGCGGGAAGCCGACGCGCTCGAACCGGGCAATCCGGTGGTGCAGGCCAATCTCGGGCTGATCGCGCTGCAACGGAACGATGCGGGCGCCGCGGTCACTCATCTCACCGCCGCGCTCGGCGCCGATCCCACCCTCCTCGAGGCCCGTTTCGCGCTGGCTCGGGCGCTGGCCCGCCAGGGCCGCCGCGACGAAGCCGTCCGCGAAGCCACCACCCTCCTGCAGCAGCTTCCGATCGACGCCCCACAGCGATCAGAAGTCGAACGGCTGCTCTCGACACTCAAGTAAGGTCATTCGTCCCAGGCATCTTGCGCGCCATTCGTCAGGGACGAATCGCGTACGAACGCTCGTTATGCACTATAAGTATCTGAAATAGAGATACTTGCAGCAAATGACGAAAGGTTGACAAACCCATTTACTCCTGTTGCAATACGCGCGTTCGGCCCTCTGTATTGTCATTCGTCACTCTGTAAGGAGGACCTATGGTGGTCTCTCGGCTCTTTCGGCTCCCCATGCTCTGTTGCAGCGTGCTGCTGCTCCTGATCGGCACGACCGCGTTCGCGCAGCAGACCGCGGGCAATCTCACCGGCCGCATTCTCGACGTCCAGGGTGGCGCGCTGCCCGGCGCGACGGTCACGGCGGTCAACGACGGCACCGGCTACTCGCGCACGGTGACGAGTGATGAAGCTGGCATCTATCGCTTGAACGCGCTGCCGGTTGGCACCTACACGCTCACGGTCGAGCTCAGCGGCTTCACGCGCACCGAGCGCAAAGAGGTCCCGGTGAACGTCGGACAGACCGCCGCCCTCGATTTCCCCCTCAGCATCGCGGGGCTGCAAGAGTCCGTGACCGTCACGAGCGAAGCGCCCATGGTCGACACCACGGCCTCGTCCGTCGGCGGCCTCGTCGACATCGGGACGATTGAAGACCTGCCACTCAACGGCCGGCAGTTCGCCAACCTGGCGGTGACGATTCCGGGTGTCGGCCTGGGATTCCACTCCGACCCGACGAAGAGCACGCAGTTCTCGCCGCAGATCAACGGCGGCAACGGCCGCAACGTGAACTACCAGATCGACGGCGGCGACAACAACGACGACACCGTCGGCGGCCTTCTCCAACTCTTCCCGCTCGAAGCGATTCAGGAATACAACCTCCAGACCGCGCGCTACAAAGCGGAGTACGGCCGCAGCAACGGCGGCGTGATGAACATCGTCACCAAGAGCGGCACCAACCAGCTGAATGGCAGCTGGTTCACGCTGTTTCGCGACGCCAGCTTGAACGCGCGCACGGAAACCGAGCGGCTGGCCGAGGTCGAGAAGCAGGACTACCGGCGCTATCAATACGGTGGAAGCTTCGGGGGGCCCATCGTCAAGGACAAGGTCCACTTCTTCGTCGCCGCGGAGCGTACGCAGCAGGATACGTTCCAGGCGGTCAATACCCAGGGGCTCTTCCCTGAGCTCGACGGCGTCTTCTCGACGCCCTATCGCGAGAACCTCGTTACCGCGAAGGGCACGGTCGCGATGACCGCGTCGCAGTATCTCTCCGTGCGCTATGGGCGCAACCAGAACGAGCAGCCCTACGGCGCCGACGCGCGCACGCCTCCGGCCGGATGGGGGACGAGCACGAACGAGTTCAACTCCATCAACGTCAACCACAACTGGGTGCTGCCGGCGGGCTTGAACGAGTTCATCTTCCAGTTCGCGGACTTCGCCAACGCGATCACCGCGAACAGCACCGACCCCGCCGAGACGTTCCCGAACGGCGTGTTCGTCGGTCAGAACACCAACACGCCGCAGGCGACGCAGCAGCGCAAGTGGCAGTTCCGCGACGACTTCACGTGGCACGTCACCGGCATGGGCGGGTTGGGCCACGACTTCAAGGCGGGCGTGAACTTCATCAACGAGCCGCGGCTGTTCATCACGTTCAACACCGGCACCGGCGGTCCGCTCTACACCCACTTGGACAATACGCTCACGGGCCCGATTCAGACCATCAGCCTGAACGGTGGATCCGCCGAAGCGAACATCCCCTTGAAGCAGTACGCGGGGTACATCCAGGACGATTGGCGGCTCACCGACAAGCTGACGCTGAATTTTGGTTACCGCTACGATCTGGTGACGGGATACGCCATCGATCAGTCGGGCAATCCCAACTACGTGATTCTGCAAAACGCGGCGCGCGCTGGGCGGTTCAACATCCCAGGTGGCGAAGCGTTCGAAGGGTTTGGTGAAGAGCCCGCCGAGGACCGGAACAACCATCAGCCACGGGTGGGCGTCGTCTACGACATCAACGGTGGCAAAGACGTCATCCGCAGTGGTTACGGCATCTACTACGACGTCAGCTACACCAACGCGAGCATTCTGTTCGCGGCGATCGACGGCACCGGTCTCGGGTCGGGCACGATCTTCTCGGTCACCAACTCGGGCGGCATCCGCAATCCGGACGGCACGTTCTTCCGGGTCGGCCAGCCGATCTCGAATCTCAATAGTCAGAACGAGGCCGGCGGAGCGTTGCCGCTGCTCGGGCACATCTCCTCGCCGCGCATCCAGATGCCGTATTCCCACCAGGCATCGATTGGCTGGTCGCATCAGGTCGACGACGCGACCGCGCTCGACATCGATTACGTGCACACCGAAGGCCGCGATCTCGGCTGGCGGCCGCGGCCGAATCAACGGCTGCCCGGAGCGGGTGCGACGGCGCCCCGGATTTTTGCCGACCTCGGCATCAACCCGGCGAACTTCCGCACCAACGTCAGCACCGGCAAGAGCCGCTACGACGGCATCAACTTCGGGCTCCGTCGCCGCCACCTCAACGGCTGGTCGTACAACGCGTGGTATTCGCTGTCCTCGGCGAAGAGCACCACCGGCAACGCGTCCGACGAGCTCGACTCGAACAACATCATCGACGTGACCGATCCGTTCAGCGACGTGCAGTTCGGCCCGTCGGCGCGCACCGACGCGCGGCACCGCGTCAACATCTCGGCGGTCATCCAGATGCCGTTCGGGTTCCAGGTCTCGCCGATCTTCCGTTTCCGCTCGGCGCTGCCGGCGTGGATCGTCGAGAACGTCGATCTCAATCAGGACGGCCAGAACAACGACCTGCCGCTGAGGGCGTACGCGTTCGACGGCACCAACGACGACGGCACGCCGAAGATCAAGGAGATTGGCGACTGCAAGACCATCAACTGCGGCCGCGGCGCCAGGTTCTCGCAGTTGAACCTGCGCGTCTCGAAGGCGATCCCGCTCGGCCCGCGCATGCGGATCGAGGCCATCGCCGAGATCTTCAACCTGTTCAACGCCAAGAACCCCGGCGTGTTCGGTACGCTGCCGTACCGTCGTGTGGTCTCAGCGACGAACCCCACGGTCCAGCCGTCGTTCTTTCAGCCGAGCGAATACGCCGGCGACTTCCAGAACCCGGAGCAGCGGGTCGGCCAGATCGGCTTCCGGTTCATTTTCTAGGCCGGCCTGCGGCCGGAGGGCGCGCTTCGCTGTCGCTCGCGCGACGGCCTCGCGCCTTCGGCGCTCGGAAGGCCTCACTTCGTCGGAAGGCCTACCTTCCACGAGCGAAGCGAGTGGCCCTCCGAGCGCCGAAGGCGCGAGGCCGTCGGCGAGGCGAAGCCGAGCCGCCCTCCGAGCGGCGAAGCCGCGAGGCCTAGTACAATCACCCCGTGTCCGTTCAGATAGCAGCACGAGCTGCGCTTATCGACGAGTTGCGCGCGGCGCTGGGGGATCGTCTGTCGACCTCGGACGCCGTGCGCGAGCACCATAGCCATGGCGAGTCCTGGCACGAGCCGGCGCTGCCGGATGCCGTCGCGTTTCCGACGAGCACCGAGGAAGTGAGCGCGATCGTCGCGGCGTGCGCGCGGCATGCCGTGCCGGTGGTGCCGTTTGGCATGGGCAGCTCGCTGGAAGGCCACGTCAACGCCATTCGCGGCGGCATCTCGATCGACATGACCCGCATGGCGCGTGTGCTCAGACTGAGCGCCGACGATCTCGACGTCACCGTCGAAGCCGGCCTGACCCACCGCAAGCTGAACGATCACTTGAAGAACAGCGGCCTGATGTTTTCGGTCGATCCCGGTGCCGATGCGACGCTTGGTGGAATGACGGCGACGCGTGCGTCGGGAACGACAGCGGTGCGCTACGGCACCATGCGCGAGAACGTGCTGGGGCTGACGGTGGTGCTCGCCGACGGACGCATCATCCACACCGGCGGCCGCGCCCGCAAGTCATCGTCCGGCTACGACCTGACCAGGCTGTTCGTGGGATCGGAGGGCACGCTCGGCGTGATCACGGATATCACGCTCCGTCTCCATGGGCGTCCTGAAGCAGTGATGGCCGCGGTCTGTCCGTTTCGCGCCATGGCCGGCGCTGCGCAAACCGTGATCGAGACGATTCAACTGGGCGTTCCCGTGGCTCGCGTCGAGATCCTCGACGAGGCCCAGCTCCAGGTCGTCAACCAGTACTCGAAGACGACCTACCCGATCGCGCCGACGCTGTTCTTCGAGTTCCACGGCGCCAGCACCGCCAACGTGGAAGAGCAGGCGCGCACCGTCGACGAGATCGCACGCGAGCATGGCGCCCTTGGCTTCGAATGGGCGTCGACGCCGGAAGCGCGCGCCACCTTGTGGCAGGCGCGGCACAACGTGCTCTACGCGACCATCGCCTCGCGGCCTGGCGCCAAACCGTGGACCACCGACATCTGCGTGCCGATCTCCAACCTGGCCGAGTGCATTCTGGAGACACAAGCGGACCTTCGCGCGGCGGGTGCGGTCGCGCCGCTCGTCGGTCACGCCGGCGACGGCAACTTCCATTTGACGTTCATGGTGGAGTCTGGCGACCAGCAGGCGCTCGACACGGTCAAGACGCTGAACGCACGCCTGGTCGCGCGAGCGCTGAAGTTCGGGGGCACTTGTACCGGTGAGCACGGCGTCGGCTCCGGCAAGCTCCAGTACCTCAGGGACGAGCATGGCGCGTCGCTCGACACGATGCGCGCCATCAAACGCGCCCTCGATCCGCACAATCTGATGAATCCCGGCAAGCTGATTCCCGAGAGCTGATGGCGAAACGTCCTCCTGAGCCTTCCCTGTTCGATAACGACAACGGCGACGAGAGCGTCGACAACGGTAGCGATAACAGCGGCGCCCCACCACAACCGCCCGCTGACGGTGGGGGCGGAAGCTTTCAGGACGGCTCCGGCGCGGTTGCGCTCCACGAGGCCGCGCAGGCCCGCTATCTGAACTACGCGCTGTCGGTCATCACCTCACGCGCGCTGCCAGACGTCCGGGATGGGTTGAAGCCCGTCCAGCGCCGCATCCTCTTCACGATGTGGCAGCAGAACCTGACCGCCGACGCCAAGCATCGCAAGTGCGCGAAGGTGGTCGGCGACGTGATGGGCAACTTCCATCCGCACGGCGACGCCGCGATCTACGAGACCCTGGTCCGCATGGCGCAGCCGTTCTCGCTGCGCGTGCCGCTGATCGACGGCTCCGGCAACTTCGGATCGCTCGACGGTGACGCGGCCGCGGCGATGCGGTACACGGAGTGTCGCCTCGCGCGGGTGTCCGACGAGGTGCTGCAGGAGATCGAGCAGGACACCGTCCCGTTCCGGCCCAACTACGACGGCACGAGAACCGAGCCGATCGTCCTGCCGTCGCGGATTCCGAACCTGCTCGTCAACGGCGCGACCGGCATCGCGGTGGGCATGGCCACGAACATCCCGCCGCACAATCTCAACGAGATCTGCACGGCGCTGCTCAAGCTCGCCGAGAACCCGGATCTGTCGACGCCCCAGCTCTGTCGCTGGGTGAAGGGCCCGGATTTCCCAACCGGCGGGCACATTCTCAACGCCCCCGAGGAGCTCAAGGAGATCTACAAGACCGGATCGGGCTCGCTCCGGGTGCGCGCGACCTGGGAGATGGGCCCAGCCTCACGCTCCGAGAAGACCATCTACATCACCGGCGTGCCGTATGCGCTCGACAAATCCCAACTGGTGGAGCGGATCGGCGACGTCGTCCTCTCGCGCAAGATGCCGCATCTCGTCGACGTCAAGGATCTGTCCACCGACGACGTGCGAATCGCGTTGGAGCTCAAGGCCGGCGCCGATGAGAACCTGGTGATGGCGTATCTGTTCAAGCACACGCCGCTCCAGACGACATTCGCCGTCAACCTGACCTGCCTCGTGCCGACCGAGAACGCCGAGGCCGGCAGGCCCGAGCGTCTCGATCTCAAACAGATGCTCTGGCACTTCCTCCATTTCCGCCTGGAGGTGGTGACGTCGCGCCTCGAGCACGAGCAGGAGCAGCTCGCGCGGCGCATCCATATCCTCGAAGGCTTCGAGAAGGTCTTCGACGCGCTGGACGAGATCATCCGCATCATCCGCAAGTCGGACGGCAAGGCGGATGCCGCCGAGAAGATCATGAAGCGCTTCGCGCTCGATGCCGACCAGACCGACGCGATCCTCGAGCTCAAGCTGTATCGGTTGGCGCGCCTGGAGATTCAGGTCATCCAGACCGAGCTGACCGAGAAGCGCAAGCGTGCGCGGCAGATCGCCGGACTCCTGAAGGACGAGCCGGGCCGCTGGACGATGGTCCGCAACGAGATCAGCGACGTCCAGAAGAAGTACGGCGAGCCTCGGCGGACGCGAATCGAAGAGACCGAAGAGGTCGAGTACTCCGCAGATGCCTTCATCATCGACGAAGACAACGTCGTCATCGTCTCGCGCGATGGCTGGGTGAAGCGGCAGAAGGAAGTGAAGGACCTGTCGACCACCCGCCTGCGGGAAGGCGACGCGGTGCTGGCGGCGATGGCCGGCAGCACGCGATCGACGGTGACGTTCTTCACCAACTTCGGCGTCGCCTACACGACGCGCATCGTGGACGTGCCGGCGTCCACCGGATACGGCGAGCCGATTCAGAAGATCTTCAAGTTCAAGGACGGTGAGCGCGTGATCGGCGCGTTCAGCCTCGACCCACGGGCGATTGGCGAGATCAAGCCGCGACCGAGGAGCGAGATCCCGCCCCTGCACGCGCTCGCCGTGACGACCGATGGCTACAGCCTCCGCTTCTCGCTCGAGCCGTTCCTCGAGCCGAGCACACGGGCGGGCCGCCGCTACGCGCGCGTCGCGGATGGCGCAGAGGTGCTGATGGTTGAGCAGACGACCGGCACGGAGACGATCATCGCCGCGACGGGCGGTGCCCATGCGATGCTCTGCAAGGCCGACGAAGTGAACTTCCTCTCCGGCCCCGGCCGCGGCGTCATCCTCATCAAGGTCAAGTTCCCCGCCGATCGGGTCATCGGCGCGATCGTGTCGACGGGCGACCG
>DAINCF010000242.1:0-10472 GCA_036732565.1 Vicinamibacterales bacterium | reverse complement strand
CCAGCACCAGGGCCGCGATGGCTCCACGTCGCCCGTTGCCGGCGCCGATTCGACCGGCGGACCGGGCCAGAGCCAGCCCGCCGATGACCGCGCCGATCAGCCCAACCACGGCGGCCCCTGAGGCCGCGATCCGCTGGGGAGTCATGGTGTAAGCGCTGACGCCGGGCTGGTCCGAGACTTGGGCGGCCGCCGGTGCGGCAAGCCCCAATCCCCCGATCAGGGCGGCGGCGGCAAGCAGGTCGGTGACTCGTGAAACCCGCCCGAGCTTGTCTATCCCTTTCCGCAGTGCCGATCTGAACATGTCGCTCTCCTGTCTCCAACGGTGAGACGGGATAGGGCTTCGCAACGTGACATGACGGCCGCGTGCGGCCGACCATCGAGACGATGCCGCTGAGCGCGGCATGCCGGTGGTTTGACGACCACGGGACGCAGGGACGATGATACGCGCGAGATAGATCATGGCGAGCACATCCCTGTTCGGCCCGCGCGGCGTCAGCCGGCGGATGGCTCTGAAGGCGCTCGGCCGCGGCGCCGGCACGGTCGCACTGCTGCCGTTTCTCTCGAACGACGGGCTGGCCGCCTTCACGCACATCCAGCACAGCGGCGTCGCGCCCGCCGCGCGCGTGCTCGCGCCGGCACAGTTCGCCACACTCGAGCGGCTCGTTGAGGCCATCATCCCCACCGATGAGCGATCACCTGGCGCCAAGGAGGCGCACGTGGCCGACTACATCGATCTGCTGCTGAGCGAGGCTGCCGATACGCTCGCGCTGCAGTGGATGGGTGGGCTCGCGGCGCTCGACGCGACAGCCGTCGCACGGTTCGGGCGTGGATTCGTCGAGATCGACGACTCGCAAGCCGACGCGATCATGGCTGAGATCAGCGCGAACGAGCGAAGCCCGGAGACGCCGCTCGAGGTGTTCTTCGTCATGACGAAGCGTGCAACGGTGCAGGGCTACTACACCTCGGAGATCGGCATCCACCAGGAGCTTCGCTACAAGGGCAACCAGTTCTTGAAGGAGTTCGTGGGCTGCGCGACCGAGGATGGCAAGGACTGCCCTCATTGCGGGCAGAAGAGCATTCGGTGATGGATCAGATGGCGCAGGGTTGATCGAATGGCGCAAGAGGATCGGACGCTCGAACTGGATCTCACGGCGATCACGAAGGAGTCTCGCGCGCTGGCCGATGCGGTGACGCCGGTCAACGGGCCGTGGGACGTCATCGTGGTGGGCAGCGGGGCGGCTGGCGGTATGGCGGCCTTTCAGCTGGCCACTGCGGGCATCAAGGTGTTGCTGCTCGAGGCCGGCCGAATGATCGACACGCGGACCGAGTACCGCACCATGGAGTGGCCGTACGCCTCGATGCGTCGGAACCGGCTCCCTCCCGGCGATCGGCCCATTGCCGTCGCCGAGTACAACTTCCTCGATCGTCCGTACGGCTCGAGTCCGACCTTCGACAAGGCCAAGCGCGTGGTCTCCTACGGCGGGAACACCTTCACACGCAACTGGGTGGTGGACGAGCGCGACAACCCGCTGACCGGCACGCCGTATGCCGCCGTGCGTGCGCGCATTCTCGGGGGAAGGACCAACTTCTGGGGGCGCGGGGCGCTGCGGTACGGACCAATGCAGTTCAACGCCGCCAGCCGCGACGGCTTCGACGTCGATTGGCCGATCAGCTATGAGGATGTGAAGCCGTACTACGACAACGTCGATCGTTTGCTCGGCTGCTCCGGAACGATGGAAGGGCTCGAGCAAGTGCCGGACGGCGTCTTCCAGCGCCCGTCGAAGCTCAATTGCGTGGAGGTCGCGTTCAACCGCGCCATCCAGAAGCTGGGGCGCCGGCTGATTCCCGGCCGCGCCGGCGTGACCACCGACGGCGTGCTGAACAAGTACCGGAGTGCCTGCCGCGGACGTGGGCGATGCGGCCGCGGATGCAACCTCCAGTCGGCCTTTCACTCGCCAACCGCGCTCATCTACCCGGCGCGCGATACGGGCAACGTGACGATCCGGCCGTACTCGATCGCGTCGGAGGTGCTCGTCGACGACACGACGAGCCGGGCGCGCGGCGTCCGCGTCATCGACGCGTTGACGCGCGAGGTGATGGACTTCACGGCGCGTGCCGTGGTGCTCGGCGCCGGCACGCTCGAGAGCACGCGCATCCTGCTCAACTCGCGGTCGGCCACACGCCGTGACGGCACCGGCAATTCGTCGGGTCTGCTCGGCTGTCATCTCAGCGAGCACATCATGGGCATCCGTGGCAGCGGCTACATCCCCGCGCGCCTCGGCACCGAGGCCACGCTCGACGATGGCCGGCCGGTCGGGCCGTACGTCCCGCGTTTCCGCAATGTCACCGATCGGCATCCCGGGTTCATTCGCGGCTACCACTTCCAGGGCGGCGGCGGCTGCGCCGAGTTCCCAGGCATGGCGCACGAGTTACCCGGCTACGGCAAGGGCTTCAAGTCGAGCGTGCGCAAGCACTACCCGGCCCTCATCAGCTTTGGCGGGTTCGGTGAAGTGCTCCCGCGGAAGGAGAACCGCATCCTGCTCGACCCCGAGGTGAAGGATAAGTGGGGCCTGCCGGTCCTCCGCTTCGACTACCGGTTCGGCGACAACGAGCTGGCGATGGCCGCCGACATGGCCGACTCCCTCGAGGAGATGCTGATGGCCGCGCGTGCCGAGGACATCAAGATCGAGCGCGACCCGTACCCGCCCGGTTGGTCGGTTCACGAGATCGGCACCGCCCGCATGGGCGACGACCCGAAGACGTCGGTCACCGATCGCTTCTGCCGTCTCCACGACGTGAAGAACGTCTACCTTGCCGATGGCGCGCCGTTCGTGTCGGGCGGCACGCAGAACACCACCTGGTCGATTCTCGCGATGTGCTGGCGCACGATGGATCACTTGAAGGCACAGCTGCGAGCGGGTGACGTCTGAGACATGAGTGACCGCCGGGCGTTCCTGACGTCGGTCGCCGCCGCGCTACTGTCAACGGCCGCTCGGCAAGCCGCGGGCTCCGAGCGCAAGCCCTTCGGCTCTGCTCAGGACAAGCCCCTCGACTCCAAGCACATCAGGAAGGCGGCGCTGATCTCGCAGCTGCCGGCGGATCTGCCGTTCGCGAAGCGCTTCGCCCTGGCGCGTGAGGCGGGCTTCGACGGCATCGAGATGCAGACCGTCGCCAGCGCGGATGCCGCCGCAGAGGTTCTCGAAGCCTCGAAAACGACCGGCCTGAAAATTCACTCGGTGATGAACGCGGATCACTGGCGCTATCCGCTGTCGAGCGGTGACCCGCAGGTCGTCGCGCGATCGGTCGTCGGCATGGAAACGTCGCTACGAAACGCGACCCTCTGGGGCGCCGATGCCGTGCTGCTCGTGCCCGCCGTCGTCGATGCGGCGACGCCGTATCGCGAGGCCTGGACGCGCTCGCAGCGCGTGATTCGCGAGCGGCTGCTCCCGATCGCGGCAGAGCTGAGGGTGACGATCGCGATCGAAGAAGTGTGGAACAGGTTCCTGCTCAGCCCGCCCGAGTTCGCGCGCTATGTCGACGAGCTCGACTCGCCGTGGGTGAAGGCGTACTTCGATGTGGGAAACGTCGTCTTCTACGGGTTTCCTCAGGACTGGATCCGCACCCTCGGCTCGCGCATCGTCAAGGTGCACCTGAAGGACTTCGCGCTCGATCGACCGAACGGCCGGTTCTACTGGAAGAATCTCGGCGAGGGTGACATCGACTGGCCGGAGGTTCGCCGGGCGTTGGCGGAGATTGATTACCGCGGCTACGTGACCACCGAAGTCGAAGGCGGGGATGCCCGCTACCTCGCAGACCTGGCCGCGCGCGTCGATCGATTCCTGAACGGCGAGCGGCCGCACTCCCCTCGAGCGGGCTCGGGGCGTTAGGAGCGCGTGCAGAGGTAGGTGGGGTCGGCCTTTCAGGCGGACCATCGGCTACAGCGGCCGAATCCTGATGTTCCGGTAGGCCACCCAATCGCCGTGATCCTGAAGCCCGATGTGTCCCTTCAGTGTCCGACCGTAGCCGGGGTATGCCTTGAACTTGCTCGCTTTCACCAGCCGCTCCCAGTCCGTGCTGCCGATCTCGTACTCGACCACTTTGCGTCCGTTGAGCCAATGCTCGACGTGATTGCCCTTGACGATGAGTCGCATCTCGTTCCACGAGCCGGGCGGGCGGGTGGCATCGAGCATCGGCGGATGCAGGTCGTAATTGGACCCGGCGGTCTGCGCCGGCTGGAGCGGCTGCGGATAGGCGTTGTCGATGACCTGAATCTCCGGCGCCGCGTGCCAGATGATGTCCGCCTCCTCGTTCACGCGGAACAACACGCCGCTGTTGGCGCCCGGCGCGACCTTCCATTCGAGCGACAGCTCGAAGCTCTCGAACCGATCGGTCGTGATGATGTCGCCGCCTTGCCCGACGCGCGTCAGCGCGCCGTCGACGACCTGCCATCCCGGGGGCATGCCCTGCTGTCGATAGCCTCGCCACCCGGCTGTGGTCTTGCCGTCGAAGAGCGAACGCCACTCGCCGTCGCGCGCGGTGACGCCGCTTGAAACCGCCAGAGTCATGATCGCAATGATCGCCGACGTTCGCATGGACGCCTCCCTTTAACGTTCATGTAGGGCGGCTCGCGAGCCGCCCCTACGACGCCGCCCCCACGACGAGCGGCAACGTCACGGGCTGGCCGCCCATCGCCGCTGACTGATCCGCCGCCAGGCAGATCTCCATGGTCTTCTGCGCCTCGAAGACACTGATCGATGTCTCGCGGCCTTCGAGAATGCACGCGACCAGCTCGTCCATCTCACCTTGGAAGGGATGATGGCTGACGTCCGCCGTGTCCGGCATGATCGTCTTGATGCGGATCGCGGGCCGACCGACGATATCGGCGGCGGTTTCGAGCCGCACCTCGGGAATCGGGTTCGCGGCCGCCAGCTCCAGCACATCGATGGGCCGATCGAGCCACTGCAACAGGTCCTGTCGGAGCGTCGCGCGGTCGCCCATCAGCTCGACATGAAAGTTGTAGGGCATCATGAAATCCGTCGAGCTGGTCACGTGACCGAGCGCGCCTCCGTCGAGCGTCATGTTCACGATGATGGACGTCGGCCACTCGTAGCCGGCGCTGAAGCGCGTGTGCATCGCGCTCACCTGCACAGCTTCGCGACCCGTGCACCAGCGCAAGGCGTCGACCGCATGGCAGCCCGCCGCCAAGAGGTGGCTGCGGCCGCTCTCGCGGGTACGCACCCACTCCCAGCCCGCGTACCAGTCACTGACGTTCGACAGATACTGCGTCCGGGCGAATCGGATCTCGCCGAGCCAGCCCGACGTGCGCAGCCAGCGCGCGAACCGGAGAAACGGGTTGTAATGCAGTTCGAAGGAAACAATCGTGCGGACGCCGGCGCGCGTGACGGCATCGCGTACGCGGACCAGTTCCCCGAGGTCGAGCCCGGTCGGCTTCTCGAGCACGAGGTGCTTTCCGGCTCGCGCCGCCGCGACGGCCTGATCGGCATGGAGGTGATTCGGCGTCGTGATCGACACGATGTCGACGTCGGGCGCGGCAAGCAGGTCGTCGGGGCGCGTCGTGATTCGCGCCCCCGGCGCCTCGACGCCGTACGTCGCGAGGTTGGCGCGCGTCCGATCGGCGTCGCGACCGCACAGCCACGTCACTTCGGTATGCGGGTTCCGGTTGAACGCCTGGATGTGCTGCGAGGCGCACCAGCCGACGCCGATGACGCCAACGCCAAGTTTTCCGGTCCGTGTCGGCATCCAACACCTCAGTTCACTTGTGTGGTGTATTGCGGCACCGTCTTGGTCACACCATTCGGGCACAATCCTGCGGCGTGTCAACACTACAAGCGCCGCTGGCGCCTCCAATTCAAATGAACTCCGCGCTACTATGGCACGCATGAGGATGCCGCCGTATGCCGCTGTCGTCGTGGTGGCGGCCGTCACGCTGATCGCTCCGACGCTTGCGGCCGAGCAGGCGGATGAGTTCGTGCCGTTGTTCAACGGGCGCGACCTCTCAGGGTGGAAGGTGCCGGCCGGCGACAACGGCCACTGGCGTGTCGTCGGCGGGGTCATCGACTACGACGCGGAAAGCGAGTCGTCAGCCGGCGACAAGAGCCTCTGGACCGAGCGCGAGTTCGGAGACTTCGTGCTCCGGGTCGACTGGCGAATCAAGGAAACGCCGTACGTGAACCCGTCCGTGCCGATCATTCGTCCCAACGGCTCGCACAAGAAGGGCGCGGACGGCCGTGACATCCGGATGTCGGTCCCCGATTCCGACTCGGGGATCTATCTGCGCGGATCGAGCAAGGCGCAGGTGAACGTCTGGAGCTGGCCGATCGGCTCCGGCGAAGTCTACGGCTACCGCACCGACACCTCGATGCCTGAGGCGGTACGCGCAGCCGTCACACCCCTGCGCCACGCGGACCGCGACATCGGCGAGTGGAACAACTTCGAGATTTCCATGCGCGGCGATCGGCTCGACGTCGTGCTCAACGGCGAGCGCGTCATCGCCAACGCCCAGCTCCCGGGCGTCGCGGGCCGCGGCCCCATCGCATTGCAGCACCACGGCGAGAAGAAGAACGGCGTGTGGGTCTCGCCTCCAAGCCTCGTGCAGTTCAGGAATATCGCCATCAAGGAGCTGCGCTGAGCTGCGATCGGGCTCGCTGAAAACGGTCTCGTCGAGGGACGGCCGGGCACCGCGTCGCGTGAGACGCGGGACTAGTCGCCCTGCGGTGGAGCCGGCGGATTGAACGCGTCACACGATACCGCTGGGTTCCAGTTCCCGAACGTGCCGGCCGGGTTGTCCTTCCAGGCCCACACGTGGAGCGTGTAGAACGCCGGCAGCCCGAAGCGATTGGGGCTCTCGAACAGGTGGAAGAGCTGCCCCATGAGCTGCGGCGGTTGCCCCGGATACTTCGCGTCCCAGTCGGCGGCGAGCACTAGATAGTCCACACCGGTGATCCGCACATGGCCGTTCGGCAGAGGCTCGTATAGGACGATCTCGGGAGTTGCCACGTCCAACTCTCCCTTGTCGAATACCAGTGACGTGTTCACGAAATGCAGCCCCATCGCTCCGAAGTCGCCGCCGCTGACGCAGCCGAAGAGGAGCCCATAGCCGGCCTTCATCGCCGCCTCGACGTTGTGGTACGGCTCGGTCACATCGCGGACCGCCTTGACGAGCGCGCCGCTCCGCGGACCCGGCCTGTGCTGAGTGGTAGTCGCATGGCCGTCGTGCCCTTGCGCATTGGCCATGGTCGCCGACGCTGAAAGCATGAGCACGGCCATCGACCAGCGGCCGAGCAGTGCCAATCGTCCCATCTTCATTTTTGATCCTCCTGACGGGACTGCCGCATTGCGCCTGCATGTCGCCGCCAAGAGGAGAAGCCGCAATGGCGGCAAAGGAGGCTCAGCTCAGCTGTGAGCCTCGTCGCCGCCATTGTTGTTAACCTAGTTAGTCTAGGCAAATAGCGATAGCCAGCTGGTGCGAAGGTGGCCCCTACTGCGGTGGGATCGTGTAGGTCGGCTGACCGTTCGCGTCGGAGAATGACAGCGTCGGATTGCCGGCGCCATCCACGAGCCAGCGCGTGCGGTTGCGGCCCGTGCCATCGTTCAGGCCGACCAGGTTGACACCAAGTTCTGGGTTGCTGCCTGACGTGGCGGTACCCAGAAGGAGGCGCGTGCCCACACCGCGTGGGTGGGTTTCGAAGAATCTCCTCTCCGCCTCCGCCTGCTGCTCCGGCGGCAGGTTCTGGATCCGCTCACGCAGCTCCAGGTACTCCTGGATCGGCCAGTTCGGCTGATCGATCGTCCGGATCACCGTCTCGGTGTTGGTCCCGTCATCAGACGCGGTGATCGCGAACATCTGATCCTGGTTGTAGCGATCGAAGCTGAAGTGGCCAATGCGGGAAATATTGCCGTTTTCGTCCTTGCGACCGCCGAAGGTCAGGCCTCCGCTTTCGGTCGCCGCCGCGTCGTAGAACAGAATCCCCGCCAGCGTGGACCCGCGTCGCCCGGTGACGTCGGCATACTCGTGGCCCTCGACGACGATCCCTGGCATACGTCCATTGTTCGTGAGGACCATGCGCAGCGTGCCGTCGGGCTCGACGACGTTGATGCGCTGGACGGTGATCGTATCGAATCGCGCGTTGCCCGTCGGCGGGGCGGCGCCGAGGAAGACGGCGGCGACGACAACCAGTGTCAGCGCGCCCGAATAGAATACGAGAAATCTCTGACCGTCGAATCTGGGCATGCACTTCTCCTTCGTGAGCCGAAACAGTTGAGCAGGAGAGCCCTGCAGTGGCTCGCCAGGACCAACGCGTCGCGTCGGGCGAGACGGGCGTTATCCTAGTTAGTCTAGGAGAGAGAGTCAACGACTCCGACGTAACAAGTCGCCGATCATCGATGAGAGGCTTTAAAACACGTTGCGAAGTAGTACGGAGCGCAGGCGTGAGAACTACTCCGCCCGGAGGGTATCGGCGATATTCAGCCGCGTGCCGGCGAGGGCAGGCAGGAGGCTCGCCGCGGCCGCCACGACGAACAGCGTGCCCGCGACGATGGCAAACGTAGGTACTACGTCGGCGGCCGTAACGCCGACCATTACATGACGCAGGGTGCGGCCCAACAGCCATCCGAGCAGACAGCCGGTCAGGATGCCGATCGTCGCGAGTCGCAGACCCGGCATCGCGGCGGCGCAGACCGCCTGCCACCGCGACGCCCCGATCGCCGCGCGAATGCCGAACTCGCGTCGCCGCTCCGCCAGGCCGTGGGCGACGATGCCGTAGAGGCCGACGGCCGCGAGGAGCAGGGCGAGCGCGGCAAAGGTGCCGAGCCCCGCGGCCTCGAAGCGATACGCGCTGAACGCGCCGGCCTTCAGCTCGTCGGCCGGCCGCACTTGGCCGATCGGCAACAGCGGATCGACGACCTCCAGCGCGCGGCGGATGGCATCACGCTGCGGTCCGGTCGCGACCGTCTCTGCGGTCTGCACGATCACGCTGGGCGAGAACCAGACGTGCGCCAGCGCGAAAATCGTGTCCGGCGTCTGCGCCGCCGCCAGATAGATCGCCGGGATCTCGCGATTTGGTTGCCCGCCATGCCAGGCGGGCGCCTGCTGCACGGCGCCGACGACGCCGACAATCTCCCGCGCGCCGACGTCGTCCACCGTGATGCGCTCGCCGATCGGGTCGCGTCCGGGAAGATGACGTGCCGCGAACACCTGGTTCACGACGACCACGGGTCTCGTGCCAGCGGTGTCGCGCGCATCGAACGTGCGACCGCGGACGCGCGGGATGCGCAGCACGTCGAAGTAGTCGGTCGTGACGTACGCGACGTTGGTCATGCGTCCGGACCCAGGGAGCGGCGGCGCGTCGCTGACGTGCGTGAGAGTGGCGTTGAATGCCAGCTCGTACGGCAGCCGCAGCCCGATGGCCGCCTGCGCCACGCCGGGCAGCGCACGCACGCTCGCGAGGCTCTCGTCGAAGAGCCGATCGAGGCGATCGCGGCTCGCGTAGCGTGAATCCTCCAGCGAGATGGCGGCCGTGAGCACGCCGCGCGGATCGAAGCCGGCTTCCTGTCGGTGCAGGTGCAGGAACGTGCGAAGTAACAGGCCCGCCGCCACCAGCAGCACCACGCTCAACGCAATTTCCGTGACCACGACGACCCGCCTGGCGATCAGATGACCGGTCAGCGCGTGCCGATTCCAGGACGACCAGGCGCGGACACGGCGCGACCGATTTGCCCGTCCCGGCACAGGAGGCGGCGCCGGCGCGCCGCTCAACGCGCTCCGCACGTCCACCCGACACGCGTCGAGCACGGGAGCGAGGCCGAAAATCACACTCGTCGCGAGCGTGGCCGCCAGCGTCATCGTGAGGACGCGCAGGTCGAGCGCGAAGGGCTGCCACACACCGAGCTGCTCGATCGCGAACGGACGCAAGGCGCCGATGGCACACAGGCCAACCACCGTGCCCACCGCGCCGCCGCACAACGCCAGCGCGAGACTCTCCACCAGCAGCTGTCGGACGACGCCGAGCCGCCCACTGCCGAGCGCGATCCGCATGGCGATCTCGCGGCGCATGCGGCCGCCGCGTGCGAGCATCAGCCCCGCGACGTTCACGCAGCCGACGAGCAGCACGAGTCCAACGGCGCTCCACAGCCGCACCAGTACGCCACGCACGTCGACCGCGAGCGACTGCTGGAGCTCGATCAGCCGCATGCGGACCGTGACGCCGCCGCGCTCGAACTCCGCCAGCGTCGCGCGTCCCTGCCGATCGATCTCCGCTTCCGCCTGAGCGTGCGTCACGCCCGGGCGCACGCGGCCGATGATCGAGTAGTTGTGGCCGCGGCCCTCGTGTGCGATCGAGGGGCGAAGTGGCGTCCAGACATCCGGCGGGGCGCCCACGGTGAAGCCCGCCGGCATGACGCCGACGACCTGGTGCGGGGCACCGCGCAGCAGGATCGACTCGCCGAGCACGTCA
>DAINCF010000241.1:0-10528 GCA_036732565.1 Vicinamibacterales bacterium | reverse complement strand
GATCGCCCATCCGCGAGCGCAGGCAGCCCTTCGCTTCGAGTCGCTCCAGCGCCGTGTACAGCGCGCCGCGCGCCACCGGCCGCCCGGTGCGCGATTCCAGCAGCTCGCGCACCGGCACGGCATAGGTCTCGCGGTCCAACTGTAGGATGGCGAGCAGGACCGCGTATTCGAACTCTCCGAGATAGGGTGTGGGCTTCATGTCTGCAATGCAGGCATTATACGGTGGTTCCGCACGAAACGTTCCACACGGAGGTTCCGCGCGCGGGTTCCGCACGGAGGTTCAGTTCGGCACGCGGGTTCCGCACGGAGGTTCGGTTCGACACGTGGGTTCCGCACGAAGGTTCCACACACGGTTCACTCGGACGAGGGTTCGCACGCAGCTTCCTTCGTGAGAAACCGTCGTAACGAACCAAACCTGTGTGCGGAACTCTCGTGAGGAACCGAACCTCCGTGCGGAACTCTCGTGAGGAACCTTGGTGTGGAACCTTCGTGCGGAACCGACGTTATCCGTGCGCCGCCGGCTTGAGGCCGTCCGAGGCGATCATCGCGCGCAGCTCTTCGCCTTCCATGACCTCTTTTTCCAGCAGGCGACGGGTGACGCGCTCGAGCAGGTCGCGCTTGTCGCGCAGGATGCGGCGCGCCTCGTTGTGGGCGTTGAGGACGATGGCTTTGACTTCTTCGTCGATCAGGCGGGCGGTTTCCTCGCTGTAGAGGCCGCGCTCCTGGGGCATGCCGACGTCCAGATAGCGATTCCGGCGGCCATGATCGAGGTTGATCGCACCGGCGCGGTCGCTCATGCCCCATTCCGTGACCATCGAGCGCGCGATGTCGGTGGCGCGCTGCAAATCGTTCTGCGCACCGGTCGAGATCTCGTTGAGCGCAATCTCTTCCGCCGAGCGGCCGCCGAGGAGCACCGCAAGCTGGTTGTAAAGGTCTCGGCGCTGCATGAGGTAGCGATCCTCGAGCGGCAACTGCATCGTGTAGCCGAGCGCGCCGAAGCCGCGCTGCACGATCGAGATCTTGTGCACCGGATCCATGCCCGTCAGCGTGCTCGCCACCAGCGCGTGCCCTGACTCGTGATAGGCGACGATCTCGCGCTCCTTCTGGTTCATCACGCGCTTCTTCTCGAGGCCGGCGATCAGCCGATCGATCGCCTCCTCGAAGTCGCGCATGTCCACGGCCTGCTTGTCGTGCCGCGCCGCCAGCAGCGCCGCTTCGTTGACCAGGTTGGCGAGGTCGGCGCCGGCGAACCCCGCCGTCCGCGCCGCCACTTTGCGCAAGTCCACCTCCGCCGCCAGCCGCACGTTCTTGACGTGAATGCGCAGTACCTGTTCGCGGCCGTTGATGTCCGGCTTGTCGACGAGCACCTGGCGATCGAAGCGGCCGGGCCGGAGCAGGGCAGGGTCCAATACCTCAGGCCGGTTCGTCGCGCCCATGATGATGATGGCCTTGCGCGCGTCGAACCCGTCCATCTCGGCCAGCAACTGGTTGAGCGTCTGCTCGCGCTCCTCATGGCTGCCGATGGGACTCTGCACTCGCACTTTGCCCAGCGCATCGAGCTCGTCGATGAAGACGATGCACGGCGCCTTGGCCTCGGCCTGCGAGAACAGATCGCGCACCCGCGCAGCGCCGACGCCGACGAACATCTCGACGAATTCTGAGCCGCTCAAGCTGAAGAACGGCACCTTGGCCTCGCCGGCGACCGCTCGAGCAAGGAGCGTCTTGCCGGTGCCGGGCGGACCGACGAGCAACACCCCCTTCGGGATCTTGCCGCCGAGGTTCGTGTACTTCCGCGGGGTCTTCAGGAACTCCACGATCTCCCGTAGCTCTTCCTCCGCTTCGTCGACGCCAGCGACGTCGGCAAAGCTGACCTTGACATCGTCGTCGGCGTAGATCTTCGCCTTGCTGCGGGCGAACGACATCACGCCACCCTCGGCGCCGCCAATCCGGCGGAAGAAGAACGACCACAGGGCCACGAGCAGGAGAATCGGGACGACCCAGCCGAGCACTTCAGGCAGCCAGCGGCTGACGACCTCGCCCGAGTACTTCACGCCGTGCCCATCCATGTCCTCCACGAGCTTCGGATCGTCGATGCGCGTCGTCGTGAAGTTCGGCGAGCCGTCCGCCTTCTTGAGCACGCCGCGGATGGTCGTGTCGCCAACCGTGACCTCAGCCACCTGATCCGTGCGCACCAGCTGCTTGAACTCGGAATAGGGAATCTGCCGTCCGCTGGGCGTGAGCAAGTACGCCTGGCCAATCGCCAGAATGAACAGCGCGCCCAGCACCCACCACAGGGCAGTCGAGCGCGGTGGCAGCGAACGCCGGTCCCGGGACCCTCCCGGCGGCACGGATGGACTAGGCAATAGAAACCTCGCTCTTCGAGAAGCGCAAACCGTCCGGACCCGCGTCAACGACCACGTGATCGCCCTCGCCGAACTCGCCCTCAAGGACCCGAAGCGCTAGCGGGTCGAGCACGCGGCGCTGGATCGTCCGCTTCAACGGGCGAGCCCCATAGATTGGATCATACCCCTCCCGCACCAGGAAGTCCTTCGCGGCATCGGTGAGCGTGACCTGGATCTTCCGCTCTTCGAGCCGCTTGACGAGCCCGCGGAGCTGGATGTCCACGATCGAGGCAAGCTGCCGCCGCGACAGCGGATGGAAGAAGATGATCTCGTCGACGCGATTCAGAAATTCCGGACGGAAATGCTGCCGCAGCGCCTCCATCACCTGGCGACGAACACCCTCTGCCACCTCCACGGTTTCCGAGCTCGAATCGACCGACGAGGACAGGTCGGCGATGTACTGACTGCCGAGGTTGGAGGTCATGATGACGACGGTGTTCTTGAAGTCCACCGTGCGTCCTTTGTTGTCGGTCAGCCGCCCATCGTCGAGCAGCTGCAGCATGACGTTCAGGACCTCGGGATGAGCTTTCTCGACCTCGTCGAAGAGCACGACCGAGTACGGACGGCGACGCACCGCTTCGGTGAGCTGACCGGCCTCGTCGTAGCCGATATATCCGGGGGGCGCGCCGATCAGACGAGAGACCGTGTGCTTCTCCTGATACTCCGACATGTCGATCCGAATCATCGAGTGCTCATCGTCGAAGAGGAACTCGGCGAGCGCCCGCGCAAGCTCGGTCTTGCCCACACCGGTTGGGCCGAGAAAGATGAAGCTGCCGAGCGGACGATCGGGATCCTGTAGTCCGGCGCGCGCACGGCGGATGGCATTGGCGACCGCCTGGATCGCTTCATCCTGACCGATGACGCGCTGATGCAGTCGTTCCTCCATCCGGAGGAGCTTCTGAATTTCGCCTTCCAGCAGGCGGCTCACGGGAATGCCCGTCCACTTGCCGACGACCTCGGCGATATCCTCTTCGTCGACTTCTTCCTTCAGCATCTTGCGGCTGGTTTGCAACGCGGCGAGCTTCGCCTCCTGCTCGCGGATCTGCCGCTCGAGATCGGGCACACGGCCGTATTGCAGCTCCGACGCCGTGGCGTAGTCGCCGGCCCGCTGGGCCCGCTCGACCTCGAGTCGCACCTGCTCCAGTTGTTCCCGCAGCTTCCGCGCCGACTGAAGCGCCTCCTTCTCCTGCTCCCAATGCGCGTTGAGCGCGTCCTGCTGTTCCTTGAGATCGGCGAGCTCGCGCTCGAGTCGGCTCAGCCGCTCCTGGGACGCCGTGTCTTTTTCCTTGCGGAGCGCCTCGCGCTCGATCTCGAGCTGCATGATGCGGCGACGGACTTCGTCGAGCTCCGCCGGCATCGAGTCGATCTCCATGCGTAGGCGCGCCGCCGCCTCGTCCATCAGGTCGATGGCCTTGTCCGGCAGAAACCGATCGGTGATGTAGCGATGCGAGAGCACGGCGGCCGCGACCAGCGCGGAGTCCTTGAACTTCACGCCGTGGTGGATCTCATAGCGCTCGCGCAGCCCGCGCAGGATGCTGATGGTGTCCTCGACGGTAGGCTCGCCGACGACCACCGGCTGGAACCGCCGCTCCAACGCCGCATCCTTTTCGATGTGCCTGCGATATTCGTCGAGCGTCGTCGCGCCGATCATGTGGAGCTCGCCGCGAGCGAGCATCGGCTTCAGCATGTTGGACGCGTCCAACGAACCTTCAGCGGCGCCGGCGCCGACCACGGTGTGCAGCTCATCGATGAACAAGACGATTTGGCCTTCGGACTGTACGATTTCCGTCAGCACGGCCTTGAGGCGCTCTTCGAACTCGCCGCGGTACTTCGCACCGGCGACGAGCGCGCCCATGTCGAGCGCGACGATCTTCTTGTCCTTGAGGCCCTCGGGAACGTCGCCCCGCACGATCCGCTGTGCCAGGCCCTCGACGATGGCCGTCTTGCCGACCCCGGGCTCGCCGATGAGCACCGGGTTGTTCTTGGTCCGGCGCGAGAGCACTTGAATCACGCGCCGCACTTCTTCGTCCCGACCGATCACCGGGTCCAGCTTGCCCCGGCGCGCCAGCTCGGTGAGCTCGCGACCATATTTTTCGAGCGCCTGATACTTGTTCTCGGGGTTCTCGTCAGTGACCCGCTGATTCCCACGAATCGCGGTCAGCGCCTCGAGCACCTTGTCGCGCGTGACACCGCGCGCGCGCAGCGCCTCGAGCGCGGGGGAGCGACCGGTCTCCGCGAGGACCCCCAACAGCAGATGTTCGGTGCTGACGTACTCGTCCTGCATCGACTTGGCGTCGGCCTGCGCGGCGTCGAGCACGACGCGCAAACGAGGCGACAGGTGAGGCTCGGCGCCGCCGTACGCTTTCGGCAGCGCGTTCAGCCGATCGCGCAGCGCCCGTGCGAGCTCGGCGGGATCGAGCTGCATCTGCCGCAGCACCGCCGGCACCACACCGTCGGTCTGCTCGGCAAGCGCGACGAGCAAGTGCTCGGGCTCGACCTGCGCGTGGTTCAGCTCGGACGCCAACTGCGGCGTTGCCAGGATCGCTTCGCGCGCTTTCTCGGTGAATTTTTGGAGGTTCATCGTCATTCATTTTCTAGGGGCTTGGAGGCCTGGAGGCTTGAGGGCTTGGAGGTACGAGGGGACCGGGATTTCGTACCTTTAAGCCCCCAAGCCTTCAAGCCGACTTGTTCTCAATCTCCCGAATGGCTTCGAAATGTTTTTGCGCTTCGGGCGTCAGCCTCGACGGCAGGGCGACCTCGGTCGTGGCGTAGAGGTCGCCCCGATCGTCGGGCTTTCCGACCGCTGGCAGACCGTGACCGCGGAGGCGAAACACCTGGCCGTTCTGCGTCATCGGCGGCACCTTCAGCCGCAGCGGCTTACCGCCCAGCGTCGGCACTTCCACCTCGCCACCGAGGACGGCCGTCGTCAGCGGGACGCGAACCTTGGTGTAGACGTCACGGCCCTTGCGCTCGAAGCGCGGATGCGGCCGCAAGTGCACGCGCAAATAAAGATCGCCGGCGGGCGCGTCGCCGCTGCCGCGTTCTCCCTCGCCAGCCACACGCACACGCGAGCCATCGTTCACGCCGGGCGGAATGCGGACCTCGACCTGGCGCACGTCGCCGTCGTGTCGAACGTTCAGGCGCTGCGTCGCGCCTTTCAGCACGTCCTCGAGGTTGAGCTCGATCGGGTGCTCGAAGTCGCGCCCGACCTGAGCCCGCGCGCGACGCCCTCTCGTTCGCGTCGCACCGCCCGCGCCGCCGAAGAACTGCCTGAAGAAATCGGAGAAGGGACTGTCGTCGTCCGCCCCGCCGAACATCTGGGACATCTCCTCTTCGGTCATCGGACGGAAGCCGCCGGCACCTGGACTCCAGGTATAGCGTTGTCCGGCGCCTGGCGGCGCCCCCTGGCGCTCGGCCTGTTCGTACATGCGCCAGTTGGCCCCGAGCTCGTCGTACTTCTTCCGCTTCTCGGCGTCGCCGAGCACCTCGTAGGCCTCGTTGACCTCTTTGAACTTGGTCTCGGCGGCCTTGTCGCCCGGATTGACGTCTGGGTGATGCTTCCGCGCAAGCCGGCGGAACGCGGCCTTGATGTCCTTGGCCGACGCCGCTTTCGGCACGCCGAGCGTCGCGTAATAGTCTTTGAAGTCCACGTCAGACCTCTCGCATCCCGAGCAGCGCGCCGAGCTGGTCGATCTCACGCATGAGGCGGCGACGGGTCGCGTCGCGCGTGAGGGCGCCTTCACGCACGAGCGGTTGAATCCGTTGCAGGATCTCGGCAAGCGACAACAGCCGCTGCACGCCGGCGAGGTTCACACCCTCGTCCTCGACCAAATACTTGATGAAGCGGATGCGCTCGATCTCCGCCCGCGAGTAGAGTCGTATGCTGCCGATGGTCCGTGCCGGTCGCACCAGCCCCAACCGTTCGTACTTGCGCAGCGTCTGAGGATGCATCTCGAGTATCTGCGCTGCGACCGAGATGAAGACCAGATCGTCGCTCATCGCCACCAGGCTCTGGATCGAGTGTAGGACTTGATACGAGTCGAGTCAAGGTTGGCGAAAAACCGAGCAGCACGTCCGTCGACATCCACTAAGATAGAAAAAAGTTGACTCGGTTGAGCTTGCATCACTCCTCCCTCGCTCCTGCTTTCGTCTTCGTCGCGGTCTTCGTCGGCCTGGCAGCGTTCACGGCGCTGGTCCAAACGGCGCTCCCCGCGCTCGCGGACCGCGTGCCCCATATCGCGCTCGCCGATTCGCCGCCGGAGGACGAGGCGTACCTCGCCGCCGACCGCGGTGGGCACGTCGACCATCACGTCCATTACTTCGGCCTCGACCGGAGGGCCGTCGACGCGCTCCAGAAGGCCGAGGTGCTGTTCCTCGGCAATTCACGGCTGATGTTCGCGCTTCGGCCGCGCGTGCTCGACGCGTACTTCGAGTCGCGCGGGCTGCGCTATTACGTCATGGGGTTCGGCTTCCGCGAGGGCGATCTGTTCCCGATGGAGATCCTGCGCCGCTTCGATCTCCGGCCCAGGCTCGTGGTCGTCAATGCCGATGGGTTCTTCGGCCGCGATTTGAGCGAGTGGGCCACCGAGGTCATGGACGACAACCGCTTCGAGGCGATCAAGCTGCAATGGGAGAACGAGACGGCGCATGACGTACGGCGGGCGGCGCACCGGTTCGTGCCGCATTGGTTCGATCTCTTCGAGCGACCTGGGCTCGCCGACGGCGACGAGTTCATCGCCTATCGATCGCGGCGCAATGGCACGTGGCGCGTGTCGCCCTGGCCCGACGGCGATCATGCGGTGCCGATGGGCGTCCCGGGTGGCGCCGCAGCGCCGTGGATGATCGAGGCCGCGCGGCGCTTCAAGGACGAGATCGAGGATCGTGGGGGCCAGCTGGTCCTGACGTTCGTCCCGACCTCGGCGCCCGAAACACGAGAGGCCGGGGATGTGGCCAAAGCGCTCGATGTTCCACTCGCCGTGCCGATGGTCGATGGCCTCACGAGCCATGACGAGAGCCATCTGACGGAGGACAGCGCGACGATTTGGAGCGAGCGCTTCGTCCAGGCCCTGGATCCGTTCATTCCCGAACGCTAGGCATCGAGTGAGCTTCGTCTCGTGGGCGTTCGTCGCCCTCTTCCTCATCGTCTTCGCCGCTCGTCTGACGATCGGTCGCCGCAAGACCGAGCGGCCGTTCCTCGTGCTGCTCCTGCTCTCCAGCTTCGTGTTCTACGCCTGGCACGTACCCATCTATCTACTCGTCTTGCTGTGGAGCGCCACGGTCGACTACACCGTGGGGCTGTGGCTGGCACGGACGCCGATGGAGAAGCGGGGCACACGGCGCTTCATTCTGATCGCCTCGTTGCTCACGAACCTCGGGCTGCTCGGCTTCTTCAAGTACGGCGCGTTCACGTTGAGGGCCGCCGAGGATCTCGGCGTTCTGCTGGGCATGAACGTGCGGACGCCCGATCTGAACTTACTGCTGCCGATGGGCATCAGTTTCTACACCTTCCAATCGCTGTCGTACACCATTGACGTCTATCGGGGGGTCATTCCCGCGGCGCGAAGCTTTGGGCGGTTTCTCCTCTTCATCACGTTCTTCCCGCAGCTGGTGGCGGGGCCCATCGCGCGGGCCAGCGAGTTCCTCCCGCAGCTGCCGCGACCGCGACGGCTTCGACTGGTCGTCTTCTACGAAGGCATCTGGCTCATCGTCTACGGCTTCTTCTTGAAGATGGTCTGCGCGGACAACATCGCCGCGTACGTGAACGAGCACTGGGCCAAGGGATACGTCGAGGCGACCAACGCGTCGTTCGCGCTGTGGCTGGCGGTGATGTTCTCGGGGCAGATCCTGGCCGACTTCGCGGGCTACTCCAGCATCGCGCGAGGATTGGCTTATCTGCTGGGCTATCGGCTGCCGATCAACTTCAACGCGCCGTACGTCGCGACCTCGCTCAAGAATTTCTGGGAGCGCTGGCACATGACGCTGTCACGCTGGCTGCGCGACTACTTGTACGTGCCACTGGGCGGCAACCGGGGATCCCGGGCGCGAACCTATGTGAATCTGCTGCTGGTGATGATTCTCGGCGGCTTGTGGCACGGGGCGTATTACACCTTCCTGGCATGGGGAGCGCTGCACGGGATCGCGCTGGCCGTCGAGCGCGGCCTCGGCCTCTATGGTCCCCGGCCAGACGGACCGCAAAGAACGCCTCCGGGCCGGACGTGGCGGGAATCGCCCACGGTGCGCGCCGTGTGGTTCCTGGTCGTGCAAGCCGTCGTGCTCGTCGCCTGGATCTTCTTCCGCAGCGAGACCTTCGACGGAGCGACCGCGTTCATCGCCAATCTCTCGACCTTGGACTTCGGCCCGCTCCCTGCGTGGGCGCTGGCGGGCTCCGCGTTTCTCTTGCCGTTGGTCGTGCTCCACGTCTGGACGTGGCTCCAGGAGCGCCAGCACGTGTCGCCGCTCGGGCCCTCGGCTCGCGCGGCGCTCGCCGCGGCGATGGCTTACGGCATCGTGTCCTTGTACGGCGGCACGAGCGCGTTCATCTACTTCCAGTTCTAATGACCCCGGAAAAGGTCCTCGCGTGGTTGAACGCACGCGGCACCGCCCGCAATCGGGAAGGGATGGCGCGCTACGGCATCTCCTCGCCGAACATATTCGGCGTCTCGATGGCGACCATGCGTCCGCTCGTGAAGACGATCGGTCGCGATCACGAGCTGGCGCTGAAGTTGTGGGCGTCCGGTTGGCTCGAGGCGCGCATCCTGGCGTCGTTCATCGACGATCCGAAGCTGGTGACCGCCTCCCAGATGGAGCAGTGGGCCCGCGACTTCGACAACTGGGCGGTGTGCGACTCGGTCTGCCTTCATCTCTTCAGCTATGCGCCACCGCGCTGGAGCAAGGCCGCCGCATGGCCGCGGCGCAAGGCCGAATTCGTGCGACGGGCGGGATGCGCGCTGATCGCGGCGTTGGCCGTGCACGACAAGGCCGCGAGCGATGCGCCGTTCGAGGCCTGCATGCCGCGGCTCGAGGCCATCGCCGCCGATGATCGGCCGATGGTCACGAAGGGCGTGAGTTGGGCGTTGCGCCAGATGGGGAAGCGCAGCCGGCGGCTGAACGCCACCGCCATCGGCGTGGCCGAACGCCTGCGAACGCAGGACCACCGCGCGGCGCGATGGATTGGCCGCGATGTGCTCAACGAATTGCAGTCCGATGCGGTGCGCACGCGACTGCGGCGCCGCCCGGCCGCGTCAAGATGACAACGCCTGTTGCGGTCGGTCATACTTGTCCGGATGTTCGACGTTCAGATCACTGATTTCGTCACCATCGGCCTCCTGATTGTCCTCGAAGGCCTTCTGAGCGCCGACAACGCGTTGGTCATGGCGATCATGGTGCTCGGCCTGCCGCGCGAGCAACACCACAAGGCGCTGCGCTACGGGTTGATCGGCGGCTTCGTCTTCCGCACGATCGCGACGCTCCTCGCCGCCTACCTGATTCAAGTGGTGTGGGTGAAGCTCGCCGGCGGCCTCTACTTGCTCTATCTCACCTATCAGCACTTCCGGCAGAGCGGGCATGGGGCGGATGAGAAGGGCCCGCCCAGAGCGAAGCCGGCCTTTGGCCTCTCCGCGTTCTGGGCGACCGTGGTCCGCGTCGAGCTCGTCAACCTCGCGTTCTCGATCGATTCGATCCTCGTCGCCGTCGCGGTATCCGACAAGCTCTGGGTCGTCATCCTCGGCGGCATCCTCGGCATCGTCGCGATGCGACTCGTGGCCGGACAGCTCATCGAGCTGATCAAGAAGTACCCGGCGCTGGTGGACGGGGCGTTCGTGATCATCGCGTGGGTGGGCGTCAAGCTGGTGGTCGAGTATCTGCACCAGATTCACGTCGTGCCGTTCGGGATTCCGCAGTGGCTGTCGATTGGGCTGATCATCCTGATTTTCGCGGCGTCGTACGTCTACGCGCGTCGTATCGGACCGGTGCCGACCTTCGACCCGGACAGCGAGCAGTTGATCAAAGACGAGGAAAAAAAGGCGGAGACGAACCGCGAGCGTGAGGGTGTCTACAAGTGATCGCGTAGGGGCGGTTCGCGAACCGCGGTGTAGGGGCGGCTCGCGAACCGCGGTGTAGGGGCGGCT
>DAINCF010000240.1:0-10529 GCA_036732565.1 Vicinamibacterales bacterium | reverse complement strand
CTCGCCAAGGCGTTCTTCGCGCTGCAGGTGGACAACGGCCCGCTCGGCGATCAAACGGCGGCGGCGTACGCGGCGCGGTACGCGGCGTGGGCGTCCTCGGCGGCCAACCCGCGCATGGTGCGAGCCGTCTACCGCGCGGCGCTGCCACGCGATGGCTCGCCATCGGACCCGCTGCGGCTGCAGCAGTGGAATTCAACGGACCAACGCTTCGATCCCGTCGACTGGCCAGCCGAGATGCAGACGCTCGCAGGTCGCCTCGGCGAGCAACTCGAGCAGATTCGTCATCGAGCGCTCTTCCGCAGAGGCGAGGGGCCGCCGCCGACGCCCTTCCAGCCCGACGATCCCGCGATGATGATCGGGCCCATCGTGCACGTCGGTGTCGATGCGCACACGGGTCCATCACCCAAGCCTTCCGAGATCGCCATCGTCGGCTTCACGGTCGTCCAACTCGATCTGGCGGTGCTCGCCGCCGAAATGCTGCCGACGCTCGTGCGCCGGCATTTCGCCGACGAGAACGGCAACAGCGATTTTCGCGTCGCGGTCGTGAATGGCACGGACAACACACAGGTGCTGTTCGAGTCCGAAGGGGGCGCGGCGGCGGCGGCACTCGAGCAGCCGGATGCCACCACGTCGCTGATGTCAGGGCACGGCCGCCCGTTTCTCATGTTCGCGCGAGGCGAGCGTGGCGAGCGTGGCATCGCCTTCTCGCGGCGTTTCGACCCACCGATGCCGGCGCCACCCCCAGAGGACGGCCGCGTCGTGATCAACATCATGGAGCGGCGCGGCGACGGGCTCAACGGCATCGAGACCCGAATGCTGAGCGCAGGCGAGGCTGGACACTGGCGACTCGTCGCCAAGCACCGGGCGGGATCGCTCGAGGCGGCGGTGAGCTCCGCGCGCACGCGAAATTTCGCGTTGAGCTCCGGCATTCTGCTGCTGCTGTCGGCGGCGGTCGGGTTGATCATCGTGTCCGCGCGCCGCGCCGATCGTCTCGGTCGCCAGCAGATGGAGTTCGTCGCCACCGTGTCGCACGAGCTGCGCACGCCGGTCTCGGTGATCGGCGCCGCGGCCGGCAACCTCGCGGACGGTGTCGTCGCCGACCTGTCGCGCGTACGGCAATATGGCGAGGCGATTCAAGGCGAGGCGCGCCGGCTGGCCGAGACCGTCGAGCGGGTGCTGCAACTCGCGGGCATCGCGTCCGGGCGTGCCATCTCGCGCGAGAGACTGGGTGCGGCCGCGCTCGTCGACGACGCGCTGAATGCGTCCAGTGCCGAGATCGAGGCGGCAGGCTTCGATGTCGACCTCGATCTCCCGGACCACTTGCCGCTGATCGACGGCGATCGCGCTGCGCTTCGATCGGCGCTGCAGAACCTGATCGGCAACGCGTTGAAGTACGGGCGCGACGGGCAGTGGATGGGCATCCGCGCGCGCGCGGCCACACTGCGCAGCGGCTATAAGGGCCGCCAGACCCAACCTGGCGTCGAGATTTCCGTCACCGATCGCGGACCCGGGATCGCCGTCGACGACCGCCCGCACATCTTCGAGGCGTTCTACCGCGGACGGCACGCCGTCACGCACCAGATTCAAGGCAGCGGACTCGGTCTCCACCTCGTCCAGCGCATCGTCGACGCGCATGGGGGACGTGTGACCGTGGAATGCAACCCCGATCCCAGCTCCGCCCCAACGCGCGCAGACCGCGCGTCGGGAGCCCTGGGGTGTCAATTCACGATTACCCTTCCGGCGGCAGACACGTCTGCCGCGTCTCAACATGGAATCAGCAGTGAAGTCCCCCATCACGACCCGTCCGCTGGTCATCCAGCGCTCGAGCCAAGACGCTCCCACTAAGGTGCCGCGCGCGCGCATCTTGCTCGTCGAGGACGAGCCCGGCCTGCAGCTGGCCATCACCGATCGCCTGGTGGCGGAAGACTACGCCGTCGACACCGCCGTCGATGGAAACGCGGCCATCGGCCGGGCGACGGGCGAACCGTTCGATCTCATCGTGCTGGACGTCATGCTGCCGGGACGCGACGGCTTCGAAGTCGCGCGCACGCTGCGACATCGCGGCGTCGTGGCGCCGATTCTGATGCTCACGGCCAGGAGCGAAGTCGTGGACCGCGTCGTCGGCCTCAAGCTCGGCGCCGACGACTACGTCACCAAGCCGTTCGAGATGATCGAGCTCGTTGCGCGCATCGAGGCGCTGCTGCGTCGCGCGCCTGTGGCGTCGACGACGGCGGTGGAACGCTATCGGTTCGGTGAGATCGCCGTCGACTTCCGGCGCGCGGAGGTCACGAAGCACGGCGCGCCCGTGGAACTGTCAGCGAAGGAATTCCAGCTGCTCCGCTACTTCATCGAGCATCGGGGCGCGACGCTCTCGCGCGACGAGCTGCTGCACGAGGTCTGGGGCTACAACGCCACCCCGTCGACGCGCACGGTCGACGTCCACGTGGCCTGGCTCCGGCAGAAGCTGGAGCCCAATCCGCGCATCCCGCAGTTCATCCTCACGATGCACGGCCTGGGCTACAAGTTCAAAGAGTCGTGAGGACGCTCAGTTCCAGCGCAGACCTCGCAGCTGATCGAGGTTGACGTTTCCTCCCGACAACACCACGGCGACGCGCGCGCCTGGCGGGAGCGTCACCATCCCGCGCAGCAGCGCCGCGACCGGCGCGGCCGCCGCGCCCTCGACGACGAGCTTGGCGCGCTCCATGATCCAGATCATCGCCTCGAAGATCTCGCGGTCGGGCAGGGCCACGACGTCGTCGACGAAGCGCTGCACGACGGAGAAGTTGATCTCGCCAACGCGGCGGACGCGCAGGCCGTCGATCACGGTCTGACAGTCGATGGTTTCGACGCGGCCGGCCGCCACGCTCTGCTTCATCGCGGGACCATCCGACGACTCGACGCCGATGACCCGCACCGCGGGGTTGTGCGCCTTCATCGCCATCGACACGCCAGAGATCAGGCCACCGCCGCCGATCGGCACGATCACCGCATCGACCTCCGGCCAGTCCTGCACGATCTCCAGACCCAGCGTCCCCTGCCCCGCGATTAACTGCTCATCGTCGAACGGATGCACGTAGGTGAGGCCCTCGGTGCGCACGAGCTCCTTGGCTTTCTCGTTCGCCTCGTCCCAGATGGTGCCGTGCAGCACGACCTCGGCGCCGTAACCCTTCGTGGCCGCGACCTTCGAGGGCGTGGCGTTCGCCGCCATGCACACGACCGCTCGAATGCCATGAATCTTCGCCGCGAGCGCGACGCCCTGCGCATGGTTCCCGGCCGACGAGCAGACGACGCCACGCCGCTTCTGCTCATCGGGCATCAGCGCGAACTTGTTGAGCGGGCCGCGAATCTTGTAGGAGCCGACGCGCTGGAACATCTCGGCCTTGAGCCGCACGTCGAAGCCGGTCAGCTCGCTCAGCTGACGAGAGGTCAGGAGCGGGGTGTGCTTGATGTGCGGCGCAATCCGCGCGCGCACGTGCTGGAAGTCCTGGAGGGAGAGGGTGAACATGCCTAGACGTTAGCCACCAAGACACCAAGCAAGTTGGCCACAAAGGCACCAAGGCCCCTTGAATTCTTGGAGTCTTGGTGTCTTGGTGGCTATTTCTTCGTGTTCTTTAGGCCTTGGTGGCTATTCGCGATCGTTACCCGCGTGCCGCGGTCGTCGGCTTCGCTGCCGGGAAGATCTGCTTGAACGCGACCATGAAGCGATCCATTTCCTCGGCTGTGCCGACCGAGACGCGCAGGTGCTCCACCATCGGCGGGAACGGACGGCCGACGGCGACGCCGCGGGTCCGGAACTCTTCGATGACCGGCTGTACCTGCCGCTTGACGTGCACCATGAAGAAGTTGGTCTCGGAGGGGATGATGCTGTATCCCAGGCCCTCGAGCTCGGTGGTCGTCTTCTTGCGCAAGGCGATGGTATCGGCCTTCACCTTCGCCTGCGCGGCGGTGTCCTTGAGCGCCGCGACGCCGCCCCACTTCACGATGGCGTTGATGCTGCCCATGCTCCACGGACGCATGCGCTGGATGAATTCCGTCGGCGCGATGGCGTAGCCGAGACGCATTCCCGCAAGCCCCACGATCTTGGAGAACGTGCGCGCGATGACGACGGGGCGTCCTTCGATGACGTACGGCACCGAGGTCGCGTAGCCTGGATCGTCGACGAAGTGATGGTAGGCCTCGTCGATGAGCACCGGCAGATCCTCCGGAATGCCATCGAGCAGCTGCTTCACTTCTTCCTTCGTGACGATCACGCCGGTCGGGTTGTTGGGGTTGCACAGATAGACGAACCCGAGATCGCGGTAGTTGGTGCGCGCAGCCTTGATCATGGTGCGCATGTCCTGCCGGTAGTCGGCGGTCAACGGCAACTTGATCGAGTCGGCCTTGATGTTGCTCGCGTGCTGGTAGACATTGGCGAACGTCGGCTCGACGCCGAGGACTTTCTTGCCGTCCTGCAGGAACGTGCTGCCAACGACGTTGAGGATCTCGCCGGAGCCGGCACCGAGCAGGATGTTCGAGGGCTTGACGCCGTGATGATCGGCGATCGCCTGCACGATGCCGCCGTCGGGATAACCATACCGATTGGCGTACTTGAACGCCCCGGTCATGGCCTTCATCACCGATTCGGGCGGTCCCCAGGGATTCTCGTTGCTGGCCAGCTTGGCGAGACCGTCGTAGGCGTCGGTGCCGCTCATCGCGCCGCCGGCCGCGCGCGCCGCACCCGCCTGGTCGCGAGCGAGGAGCTGTGCCTCGGGCCCAATGCCGAGATAACCGAGGGCAGCGGCCACTCCGCCCATGAAGCTCCGACGGGATACAGCGTTCCTGATCGCCATGGCTCCTCCGTACAGGGATTGACTTCGCCAGATTCTACAGGGGCGCGACGACTTCGGCACGTCTTTCTACGGATGGGTCGGCTCGCCGCCGCGCATGGCGACGGAAAGCTCGGCGGAGGTATGGTCGTGATATGGTAAAAGTATGGCAAGACAGAAGGTCACGTACACACTCGACGCGGACACCGTCAGTGCCATCAAACGCGCGGCCAAGGAATCTGGCAAGCCTCAGAGCTGGATCGTTCGCGAGGCCGTGGCGCAATACGGTGCACGTCCCGACAAGATGAGCCCCGCCGAGCGCCTGCACAAGCTCAAGGTCTACCGCGAAATCGTGAAGGCAGTCCCTCCGCGACCTCGTGCCGAAGTCGAGGCCGAGCTCGAGGAAATCAGACGCGCACGGCGTGAGGACCGACGAAATTGGTGATTCACATGGACACGTCGGTCCTCATCGATGTGTTCTGTGAAAATGGAAAGCGAACCGGCACCGCACTGGAGCAGGCGCTCGATAGCGGCGAGATTCTAGCAGTGTCGACGATCGTGATGTACGAGTGGCTCCGCGGGCCACGACGCCCGGAGGAGCTGCGCGCCCAAGAGGCGTTTCTGCCTTCGTCGCAGGCGATCCCGTTCCAGATCTACGACGCGCAGCGCGCTGCTCTGCTATTCCGTGCGCTCAATCGAGCACGAAAACGCGGCGGAGATCTCGCGATTGCCGCCTGCGCGCTCGAGTACGACGCCGCGTTATGGACGCTGAATCGTCAGGACTTCGAGGACATCCCCGGCCTGATGCTCTACACACTCGAGTAGGTCGCGTCACAGCCTATTGCTGCGTGCGTGCCTTCAATTGCTGCTCGATGTAGTCGATGATCGCCTCAGCCGTCTCGTCCTTCGTATCCTTCAAATTCCGCCAGATGGACATGTGCGATCGACCCTCGATCATCCGCAGATCGACAGCGCGCGCGCCGGCCCCACGCAGGTCTTTGACGAAGTCCAGCTGCTGCTGTCGTCGCCACGGCTCGTCACCGTCGGCGTAGAGGATCAGCATCGGCGGAGCGTCCTTGCGGACGTACGCGGCGGGCGACGCCCGCTTCCACACCGCGGTGTCCGTCCCCCACACATCCTTCGGCCGGTCCGGCGCGACGCCCTCGCGGTCGACGTAGAAGAACGCGCTCACCGGGACGACGGCCCGAAGATCCTTCAGCGCGAGACGGTGCGCATCGAGATAGCGGCCATCAAGCGCAATCAGCGCGGCAAGGTAGGCGCCAGCCGAGTGGCCGATCACGAACAACCGTGCGGGATCGCCACCGTGCTCCGCGACGTGGCGCTTCACCCACGCGACGGCGGCGGCGGCATCCTCGGCGTGCGCCGGGTGCATCACGGCTGGGGACAAGCGATAGCTGACCACCGCCGTCACGAAGCCGGCGGCCGCAAACCGCTGGCCGACGTACTCCTCCTCCGACTTGTCGCCCTGTCTGAGGAGACCACCGTGGATCGACACCACCACGGGCGCGCCTTTCGCGCCGCTGGGCACGTAGAGGTCGAGCCGGTCCTTGCGGTCGGCGTACTCGGCCGACGGCACGTAATCGACGTCGCGCACGACGCGCACCTGGGCGGCCGCCAGCACCGGCGCCAACGCGCTAGCCAGCACCAACATCGCAACACGGCAGGAATGGCTCATCGCAGACCTTTCATTACGCTCGCGGCTCGATCGTCAATGCAACCAGCCCGGTCACATTGGCGACCGCGAAGCTCAATCCCTTCAAATTGCGCTCCGGCGGGATACCGGGAATCGGCCGAGGATACCCAGACGCGCGTCCCCGTACGATTGGCGGCTCGGCGTGGCTCGGCGCCGCAGGCGTGATCATGCACACCTCACGTGGCAGCGTCCAGTCGAGCGTGACCGAGATGACGCCCTCGAGCGCACCGGGGAGCCAGCGGACGCCGTCCTGCTCTCCCGCGGCCACGATCCAGGCGCCGGCCACGCGCGCGCGGGACACGGCGTCTCGCAATAGCGGCTCGTGCGCCGGGTTCGCGGTGCCGAGACTCAGGTTCACGAGCTGTGCACCACGCATCAGCGCCCAGTCGATGGCCCCAACCAGTGCCGCCGCCGACGCGGCGAGCTCACGATCGAACACCTTGACGCACCAGATCTCCGCTTCCGGCGCCTTCTCGCGAATCGCGGCCGTCACCGCCGTGCCATGTCCCAATCGATCGACGACATCGTCATGCACCCGCCCGGTCGCGTCGATACCGACTCCGCCGGCGATGCCGCCCACGTGCGGATGCGCGGCGTGCACGCCGCTGTCGATGACCACCACGCGTACGCCGCGGCCGGTGCGAGGGCGCAGTGCGTCGAGGCGCAACTCTCCGGAGGCAGGCGCGATCGTCACGCGTCTCTCGTCACCACGTCGTGGGACCCGAACAGGCGCGCGAACGCACCGCCACGCGCGAGCAGTGTCTGAGGGGCACCCACTTCGACGCTGCGCGCATCCTCGATGACCACGACCCGGTCCGCGCGCATCACCAGGTCTCGTCGATGCGAGATCAGAATCGTCGTGCGCCCGCGCATGGCGGCTTGATAGCCATCGATGACGTGGCGCTCGGCCATCGGATCCAGCGAGGCCGTCGGCTCGTCGAGCACCAGGACGGACGGATTGGCCAGCAGCGCCCGCGCGAGGGCGAGGCGCTGTCGCTCACCAGCCGACACCTGCTGTCCGCGTTCGCCGACGAGCGTGTCGTAGCCCTGCGGCAGACTCTCGATGAACCGGGCGATGCCGACGGCTTCGGCCGCCCGACGCATCGCGTCTTCGTCGGCGTCCGGACACGCGTACCGCACGTTCTCCCTGACGGATGCGTGCAGGAGCGCCGGCTCCTGCTCGACGAATACGACATGCCGGCGGAGATCGCTCAGACGAACCGTGCGGAGGTCGATGCCATCGAGCGTCACGACGCCGCTGTCAGGATCCAACAGCCGCAGCAGCAGATAGGCCAGCGTCGATTTGCCGCTTCCGCTGGCGCCGACAATCGCCACGACTTCTCCTGGCTCGGCGCGAAAGCTGACCCGATCGAGCACCATCGTGCCGCGCTCGGTCGTCAGCGACACATCAGCGAACACCACCTGCCCACGAACCGCCGGCAGCGCCTGGGCATCGGCGCGCTCGATCACCTCCACAGGCGCGTCGAGCAGCTCGAGCACGCGATGCCACGACACCCGCGCCGTCGCAAGGGCCGCATAGAGCCCCATCAGGGCTTGCGCCGGCGCGAGCACACGCATCTGGTAGGCGAGGAAGGCGGCGAACGTCCCGAGCGTCAGGGTGCCCTCGACGACGCGCGAGCCGCCGTAGAGAAACACCGCCGACGTTCCGAGCGACAGGATCATCGTCGGCAGGCCGCCCGCGAGATAGGTCACACGCTGCATCGACATCAACGCGTCGATGAAGGCGTCGTTCAGCCTCCGGAACCGACCGGTCTCTCGTTGTTGCGCATTGGACGTCACCGTCAGCGTCGTCGCCTGAAGCGTCTCGATGAGGAAGCTGCCGATGTCGCTGCTGCGCTGCCGCAGCGTGGCCACGCGCGTCTCGAGCCGGCGGCGATAGGTGACGAGCGCCCAGAGGCTGAGCGGCATCACCGCCGCCGTCAGCAGGGCCAGGCGCCAGTCGAGCCACACGAGCATCACCGCGCAGCCGACGAGAAAGAGCACGTTCCCGACCCAGGCGAGCGCGGTCTCGGCGGCGATCCGCTGGATCTCGCCGATGTCGCTGTTGATGCGCGCGACGATGTCCCCAAGGCGCGTGCGCGCGAAGAAGCGCGGCGACAACTGTTGCAGGTGCTCGTAGAGCGACAGCCGCATCGCGAACAGAATCTCCGCCGACACGCGCGTGTAGCGCAAGCCACTGACGACGTTCAGCACGTAGCTGAACGCGCCCAGCGCGACGAACCAGAGGACGATGCGACGGAGCGCGGTGAGATCGCGGCCGACCAGCGCGCGATCGACGAGATCGATGGTGAGGTAGGGAATGGCGAGCGTGACCGCCGTGCTGATCAGGCTGATGACCATGACCAGCACGAGCCGCCGCCAGTACGGCACCAGATAGGCGAAGGCCCGCCGGAGATCAGCGTCGGGCGGGCGGCTTGCCGACATCGGCCTCAGCGCGCGGCCGTCGAACGAGGCGCAGGCGCTGCAGGCACGACGTACAGGTCGGTCGTCTGGTCCGCGTTCATCTGAATGGTGCGGAGGTATTTGTACGTGGCGGCCTCGTACACGTCGATGGTGGCGCCGGCGACGTAGACGTACAGCAACTTGCCGTTCGAGCTGACGCGCAGGCCCATGCGCGGCCGGCCCTTGAACTCCTGCCGCGAGACCAGCGTGTTGCGCTCGAGATCGAAGGTCCAGAACTCGTAGCGCCCGATGTCCTGGAACAACCCGTAACCGCGCTTGCGGTCGGGCGCCTGCGCGAACGACACCGGCTGCGCCGGCCCGAGCGGGTTGAAGTCGATGCGCTTGCCGACCAGGTCCACGCGCCCGATGCCCATCATCCGGCGGTGGTGCACCGGATCCTGCATGGTGAACAGCCCCGTGAAGAAGCCGGGGTCGTCGTAGAAATCGTGGGTCGGCCCGAAGGTGACCCGGCCCAGGCCCGGCTCGTACGGCCGCGAGATCGGCCAGGTCTCGACTTCCTTGAAGTGCTCGGTGTCGAGGATCAGCACGTCCTCGCCGAAGAAGTAGAGGAGCTTGCCGTCCGGCGAGAGGCGGAGGTTGGCGTTCTCCCGCTCCTCGCCTTGCGGCCACGGGATGGTCTTGGTCACCGTGTGCGACGCCAGGTCGTAGACCTGCAGCGTCGAGGCGCCGATCTCCCAGCGATCGCGCAGCTTGGTCGCGGTGCGGCTCAGGATGATCAAGAAGCGATTGAGCGGGTCGACCTGGAAGCTGGTGATGCGCGTACGCTTGTTGCCCTCGCTAAGCGTGAAGGTGTCGAGGGTCTTGCGGGACGCGACGTCGACGATCTCGAACTTCTCGTAGGTCGAGTCGAGGAGGTAGAAGCGGGTCCGGTCGGCCGACGGTACCATCGAGCGAGGGATCCCGGTCTTGAGCGCGATGCGCTCCACCATCTTCTCGGTGGCCTCGTCGAAGACCTGGATGTCACCCGCGTAGGTGCCGATGTACATCTTGCCGGTGCCGCCCGTGAGCGCGGGCGGCTTCGCTTGCGCGCCCAGGAGCGACGCGGTCGCGACGAGAACGGCGGCGATGGCGACCAGTCGGGCGATCATCCGGGGAACACCAGGTCGATCTTGCGCCAATCTTTCTGGGCCGCGGCGCACTTCGCCGTCCAGTCGGGCGCGTGATTCAACTGATCCGGCACCTGCGCGGGCCAGAAACAGCCCATGTGGCAATCGAAGAGATCGCGTTCCACCGGCTGACAGAGGCCGGCCGTCCCGCCGGTGCGATCCGCTTCCCAGCCGGGCGAGAACACCAGCGAACAGCCCGGCGGAATATGCGGCGGCTCGGGTTGCTGCGGCGGCTGGCCGCCACCCCCCTGCTGCAGGGCGACGACATCCGCCTCCGTGACCTGCTCGATGCGCATCGCCTTCTGATTGATCGCGCTGAGATGTTTCATCGTTCGTCTCCTGGCGTGGGGGCCGGCTTCAGCCGGCCCAGGTCCGCCTAAAGGCGGACCCCACGTACGAGTCCACGCATGCCTCCGGCTC
>DAINCF010000239.1:0-10529 GCA_036732565.1 Vicinamibacterales bacterium | reverse complement strand
TTCGTCGCGCCCGCGCGCGGTGGCGCGGCGCTGCGGGTCACGTCGATGCCGGGGGATGAGCGGTGGCCATCGTGGACGCCGGATGGCCGCCTGGTGTTTGCGCATCGCGAGGCGCCGCCCGAAGGTCGGTCCACCGATCCCGGTCTGCAATGGGATCTCTATGTCACCGGTCCTGGCAAACAGGCGGAGGCGTGGCAGGCACCCCTTCCCCTGACCGCGACCTCGGACAGCGAGACCTATCCGCGAGTCTCACCCGACGGCCGCAGGGTGGTATTCGTCTCCGATCGTGAGTCGGAAGACGACGTCGATGTGTGGGCGATGCTGGTACCGGCCGCGTCCGTGACGACGCCCGTGCCCCTCGGCGTACACGCGCCAAAGCCACCAGAGAAAGGACCGCGACCGCCACGCGCCACCCGCGTCACCCGCGTCCGTGGATTCGAGGCCTACCCGAGCTGGGCGCCTGACAATCAACGCGTGGCCTTCTATGCTGTTCGTGACGGCGTGGGATCGATCTGGGCAGCGACCGTCGAGCCAGCACCTGCTGGACCGGATGAAGACCCGGTGGCCCGCGCGCGTCCGGCGGCGACGGCGCTACTGATCTCACGCCGCGGCGGAGCGCCCGCGTGGTCGCCGGATGGGCGCACGCTGCTCGTGACGGGGCTCCCGGATCCGCAGCCGGTGTACAACGGCAACCCGCTGCGGAACGACGTCGAGCCCGTGCCGCTCTTCGCCGCGCACGATGCGTACCGGCTATGGCGTCTGCCGGCGCCACTACCCGTGCACGAAGACGGCGGGTCCGTCGTGTCGGACGTCCGGGTGACGTCCGCGACGATGGAAGGCGCGTTCGATCGCGCGTGGCGCACGCTGAGGGACCTCTACTACTCGTCTGGCGCGTCGGGGCAAGCGTGGACGGCGCTGGGCTCGAAATATCGACCGCGTGCGCGTGAGGCGCAGGACGTCGACGAGCTCGAAGCCGTGCTCGACGAGATGGTGGCCGAGCAGCCGCTCATCAAGCCGGTCGTGACCTCGACGGGTGCCGTGATTGTCTCGGGCCATCCGCTGGCGTCGGAAGCGGGACGACTCGCGCTCGAAAAGGGCGGCAACATCGTCGATGCGATGGTGGCGGTCTCGTTCGCGTTGGGCGTCGTCGAGCCGGAAGCATCAGGGCTCGGCGGCGATGGCAGCGCGGTCCTCTACTTGAAGGGGATGAAGCGGCCCGCAGTGATCGACTACAAGGATCAGACGCCGATCAAGGCCACGACCGACAACCCGTCGATCATGCGCGATGGACGCTTGATTGCCGATGGACCGGCGGCGGCGAATATCCCGGGCGTCGTGGCCGGTCTCGATCACCTCTATCAGCGGTACGGCAGCGGGAAGGTGAAGTGGGCCGAGCTCATCGAGCCCGCGATCAAGCTGGCCGATGAAGGGTTCATCCTCGACGAGTCGCTGCCCACGAGCATTGCCGAGGGCCGCCACTTCCTGGAGAAGCACGCCGAGGCGGCGAAGATCTTCTTGCCGGGCGGCAAGGCGCCGAAGCCCGGCGATCGGTTCGTCAACAAGGACTACGCGGGCACGCTGCGCGCGATCGCCAAGGACGGCGCCGAGACGTTCTATCGCGGCGAGATCGCCAAGAAGATCGCGGCCGACATGGAGGAGCACGGCGGCATCATCCGCTACGCGGACCTCGCGCAGTATCGGGCGATCGAGCGCGAGCCGGTGCAAGGTCACTATCGTGGGCACACGCTGTACGCCGGCGGTCCGCCGGTGTCCACTGGCATTCAGCTCTTCGAGTCGCTGCATGTCCTCGAGCAGTACGCGCCCAAGGCTGGCGCGCGTCTGACGCAGGATGCCGACTATCTGCACTACCTGATCGAAGCCTGGAAGGTGCGCGACCCCCTTCGTCGCGTGGCCGATCCCGAGCGGTGGCCCGTCGACTTCACCCAGCATCTCAGCGACGAGCACGCGAGAAAGCTGTTCCAGAAGATCGACCCGAAGCAGGCGTCGCGTTACGAGCGGCAGACTCCGGACGACGATCCGTTCCTGCCGCGTTCGGAGCGCATCGGCACTGGCACGACGTCGTTCGCGGTGGCGGATGCGGACGGGAACATGGTCGCGGTGACGCAGACGCTCAGCACGTGGGGCGGCACCTTCTACGTCTCGAAAGGGCTCGGCTTTCTCTACAATAACCATCTGCGCTCGAATCGCACCGTCGCGGGCGCGTACGGCAGCCTCGTCCCGCTGATGCGATCGGCCACCGCGAGCGTGCCGACGCTGGTGTTCGAGAAGACGGCGCAGGGCGAGGTGCCGAAGCTCGCGGTGGGGTGCGCCGGCAATGCCTGGATCCCGGTGTCCGTGTACAACGTCATCACCAGCGTGATCGACGGCGGGCTGTCCGCCCAGGCGGCGATCGAAGCGCCGCGCTTTCTACCGGGCCGCGACCCAGCCGATCCGCTCGACACCGGCGCGCGCATCGAGATCGAAGACCGCTTCGCGCGCGCGGTCCTCGATGACCTCGAGGCGCGCGGCCATCGATTCCGGAAGATCGGCCGCAAGGGCGAAGTTCGCTACGGTTACGCGGCCGCGGTCGTCGTCGACCCGGTGGCCCGGAGGGTCACGGGCGGCGCCGAGCCCCGCCGTTCGCATGCCGCGGTCGGGTTCGGCGGTTCGACGACGACGCAATGAGTACGGCATACAATCACGTCATGATTCGGCTCATTGCGGTCGCGCTTGCTCTGCCGGTGACGATGGGCTTGGCGCAGACACCGCCTTCCGCGCGACAGACCTCCAACCTCCAATCCGATCTCGTCGTCGCGACGCGCGAAGACGACATCCTGCGGGCCTGGCTCGCCTGGCGTCCAGGCGCGGCGCTCGACACGGTCACGGAGCTGCGCCCCGATACCCAGGCGTTCGCGATCGCGCGCGTGAGCGGCTGTCTCGCCGACGCCGGCAAGTGCAACGTGAACATCGACTACTCGATCTACCGGCCAGACGGGTCGGTGTTCCGCGAGCTGAAGCTGCAACCCGTCGAGGAGGGCAAGGGCGTGCCGTCTCTGCATTTCTCGCTGACTGCGGCAGATCCGGCTGGTCTCTACCGCGTCGTCGCGACCATTCGCGACTTGAACGCCCGCCGCACGCATCGCCCTGAACGAATCTTCAGCCTACGGATTGATTAGCGAACGGAGTGACGAGGAGCGACGATATGAAGCACACGCGTCTCGGCCGGCGTGAGTTCGTCACGGGCCTTGCAGGGGCGGCAGCGATGTCGTCGCGGCCGCGGCAGGCCTTCTCCGCGCCGGCACAGCCGCAGGCGCCAAGGATCCGCTTCGGTGTCATCGGCATCAACCACAACCACATCTACGGTCAGGTCGATGCGGTGACCCGGGGTGGTGGCCAACTCGTCTCGATGTACGCGAAGGAAGCCGACCTGACGGCGGAGTTCGGCAAGCGATACCCGGCGGCCAAGGTCGCCAAGAGCGAAGACGAGGTTCTCGCCGACCGGTCGATTCAGCTCGTGCTGAGCTCGGGTATCCCGGACGAGCGCGCGCAGGTCGGGATACGCGTCATGCGTGCCGGCAAGGACTACATGTCCGACAAGCCTGGCGCGACGACCCTTGCGCAACTCGCCGAGGTCCGCAAGGTGCAGGCCGAGACGAAGCGTATCTACTCGATCATGTACAGCGAGCGGTTCGAGAACCGCGCGACCGTCAAAGCGGGCGAGCTGGTCAAGGCCGGGGCGATCGGCAAGGTCCTGCAGACCATCGGTCTCGGTCCGCATCGCACGAACCTGAGCTCGCGTCCGCCGTGGTTCTTCGAGCGCGAGCGCTACGGCGGCATCCTCTGCGACATCGCCTCGCACCAGGTCGATCAGTTCCTGTACTTCACCGGCTCGACCTCCGGATCTGTCGTCGCGTCACAGGTCGGCAACCTCAACCATCCGAAGTATCCAGGCCTCGAGGACTTCGGCGACATGATGCTGCGCGGCAACAAGGGCACCGGCTACGTTCGCGTGGATTGGTTCACGCCGGGCGGTCTCGCGACGTGGGGTGACGGCCGGCTGACGATGCTCGGCACCGACGGCTTCATCGAGATCCGCAAGAACATCGACATCGCCGGACGTTCCGGCGGAAGCCATCTGTTCCTGGTCGACCAGAAGACGACTCAGCACATCGATTGCGCGGAGGTCGCGCTCCCGTACGGGACGCAGCTCGTCGACGATGTACTGAATCGGACGGAGACCGCGATGACGCAGGCGCACTGCTTCCTGGCGACCGAGCTCGTGCTCGAGGCGCAGGCTCGAGCGCAGCACATTGACCACAAGACCTAGCGAGGCTGCGTATGTCAGGTACGCCGAAGTTCCGCACGACGCGCAGGGGGTTCATGTCGGCTGCTGGGAGGGGGCTCGTCGCCTCGTCGCTTGCGGCAGGTGCCTTTCCGATGATCGTCCCCTCGTCGGTGCTCGGCGCTTCCGCGCCGAGCAAGCGGATCAACGTCGGCTGCATCGGGACTGGGCGCATCTCGCGCGGCCACGACATGCCCGGTGTCTGGAAGCACGACGACGCCCGGATCGTGGCCGCGTGCGATCTCGACAGCAAGCGTGTCGAAGAAGCCAAGGCGCTGATCAACGGCCAGTACACCAAGCAGCTTGGAAAGGCGTACGACGGCGTCACGACCTACAGCGACTACCGTGAGCTGCTCGCCAACAAGGACATCGACGCGGTCGTGATCAGCACGCCCGATCACCAGCACTCGATCGTGGCGATTGATGCCGTACGGGCAGGGAAGGACGTCTACCTGCAGAAGCCGGCGTCGCTCACCATCGCCGAAGGCCGGGCGCTGTGCGATGCCGTGCACCGCACGGGACGCATCCTGCAGATCGGCAGCCAACAGCGATCGTGGCCGCAAGGACAGTTCCGGCGCGCCGTGGAGCTCGTGCGCAACGGGCGGATCGGCCAGATCACGGCCGTGGAGATCGGGCTGCCCGGCGATCCGTCAGGCGACGAAGAGCCCGAGATGCCGGTGCCGAAGAACCTGAACTACGATGCGTGGCTTGGCTCGACCCAGCTTGTCCCGTACACGGAGAACCGCGTCCACCCTCAGAGCGGTTACGGTCGTCCCGGATGGCTGCGCTGCGAGCAGTTCGGCGCGGGGATGATCACCGGCTGGGGTGCGCACCACATCGACACCGCGCACTGGGGTATGGACACGGAAGAAACCGGTCCGATCGAGATCTGGGGATCCGCTGAGTTCCCGAAGAAGGGTCTCTGGGACGTGCACGGTCCGTTCAAGACGGAGGCGATCTACGCTAACGGCGTCCACATGACCGTGAGCGGTGATTTTCCCAACGGCATCAAGTTCATCGGCACCGAAGGGTGGATCTTCGTCTCGCGTGGGGGCGATGCCGTGACGGCGAGCGATCCGACCGCGGGCGGCAAGGGGCTGGAGAACCAGCCGCTCGCAGCCAGCAACCCGAAGATTCTCGCGTCGGTGATCGGGCCCAACGAGATCCAGTTCCCCGACAGCCGGGATCATCACGGCAACTGGCTGGCCGCGGTGAAGACCCGCCAGCAACCGCTGGCGCCGGCGGAGATCGGCCACCGCGCCTGCTCGGCGTGCCTGCTCCACCACATCGCGATGCGGGCCAACCGCAAGCTGCACTGGGATCCCGTCAAGGAGCGCTTCAAGGACGACGATTCGGCCAACGCGTTGCTCGCGCGATCACAGCGGTGGCCGTACGTGCTTCCCTAGAGAGCCTTCACGGCTGCCGCACCTCTGGGAGCCGCTCGCCCTTCGGTACGAACCTCAGCGCAACGCCGTTGTTGCAGTAGCGCTGGCCGGTTGGCTTCGGCCCATCGTTGAAGACGTGGCCTTGATGTCCATTGCAGCGCGAGCAGTGGTACTCGCGGCGCGGCAGGATTAGCTTGAAGTCGAGCTTGAAGCCCAGCGCATTCGGCAGGGCTTGGTAGAAGCTTGGCCATCCGGTGCCGCTCTCGTACTTCGTCGAAGAGTCGAACAGCGGCTGATAGCACGCCGCGCACACATAGGTGCCGTCGCGCTTCTCGCCGTTCAACTCGCTCGAGCCCGCCCGCTCGGTGCGCTCTTCGAAGAGCACGCCAAACGCCTCACGCGGCAGCAGTCGCCGCCACTTCTCACGCGTTGGCTCATCCACTCGCATGTCGCCGCTCCTCGAAGCTCATGTACGTTGTTTCGCGTTCTTCGCATCGCCGTCAACCGCGAGTCACACACGTTTGAGACCTTCGCACCACCGCACATGACGACTCTACTCCAGCCCCCGAGAGGCCGGCGTGTGCCTGCGTGTCTCAATCCGTTAGTCAAGGAGGACTCGTGAGCACCAACGACGACCCCACGATGACCGATCGCCGCTCGTTCCTGCGCCAGGGCACTATCGGCGCCGGTGCCCTGTGGACGCTCTCGCTTCAGGATTTGATGCAGGAACAGCATCACGCCTCGCCCGATATCGCCAGTCCCTACGGCCCAGTCAGTCCGAAGATCGACGGCACCACCGGCCTGCCGTTGCTGCAGTTGCCCGACGGCTTCACCTACCTCTCGTACGGCTGGACTGGCGACGTGATGGCCGACAAGGTGCGGACGCCGGCCGCGCACGATGGCATGGCTGTCATCGCTCAGTTCGATGAGGAAGCGGGCGATGATGACGAGCACGGCGGCCGCAAGAAGCGCGTCAAGCTGAAGAAGGGAGAGATCGTCCTCGTCCGCAATCACGAAGTCGGCGGCGGCGTGCCGTATCTCGCGAAACCCGAGATCACCTACCTGTCCGACGGCGGCGGGGGCACGACCAACCTGGTCTTCGATACTCGCGAAGGCAAATGGAAAGACGCGTGGTCCTCACTGGCGGGCACGCGTACCAACTGCGCGGGAGGCCTGACTCCCTGGGGCACATGGATGACGTGTGAGGAAACGACCTCCATCAACCACGGCTGGGTGTTCGACGTCGGTCCAGTTGCCGGCGATCCACAACCGCTCAAGGACCTGGGCCGCTTCTCGCACGAAGCGTTGATGGTCGATCCGCGTACCAGTCACGTGTACCTCACCGAAGACTCCGGTACCGCAGGCCTGTACAAGTTCGTCCCCCACCACTACGGCTGGCTGGATCGGGGTGGTGATCTCTACATGCTCGCGATCAAGGACCGCCCGAACGCCGATCTCGCTGGCGCATTTCCGTACGGACAGACCTGGGAGATTCGTTGGGTGCGGATCGACGATCCGCTCGCGACCACGAAGTCGTGCTACGAGCAGGGCGCGGAAAAAGGCGGCGCGCGGTTCATTCGTCTCGAGGGCGCGTGGTGGGGCCATCGCACCGGCTTCTTCCTGTCGACCAGCGGTGGCACCGTCGGGGAAGGGCAGGTCTTCGAGCTCGACCCGCGCGAGCAGACGATCAAGCTGGTGTACGAGTCGCAGAACCGCGAAACGCTCGACAATCCGGACAACATCACGGTGACGCCGCGCGGCGGGCTGCTGCTCTGCGAGGATGGCGGGAGCCCCTCGTTCGAGCGTTTGATCGGCATCACCAAGCACGGCCGCGCCTTCACGTTCGCGGTGAACAACGTGCTGCTGACGCAGAGCTACAACGATCGCATCCCCGCCGACGACTATCGAGACAGCGAGTGGGCCGGCGCGTGCTACAGCCCGGACGGCCGCTGGCTCTTCGTGAACATCCAGACACCGGGGATCACCTTCGCGATCACCGGACCGTGGAAGAACGGACCCCTCTAGAGGCTCGGGGCTTGGGACCTGGGACTCGTGGCCAGCTTGGGCGATGAGTCTCAGGCCCAGGTCTCAGGTCGCAGGCCTGAGGTACACTCTGGTCGTATGCCTCTGATCGATGCAGGAAAGAAAGCGCCCGCCTTTTCGTTGAAAGACCAGCACGGCAAGACTCATACCCTGTCTGACTACGCGGGGAAGTCGGTGGTGCTGTATTTCTATCCGAAGGACGACACGCCCGGGTGCACGAAGGAAGCGTGCAGCTTTCAGGAGCACCTGCCCGTGTTCTCGAAGGGCAAGACGGTCGTGCTCGGCGTCAGCATCCTCGATTCGGCCAGCAAGGCGAAGTTCGCCGACAAATATCAGCTGACGTTTCCGCTGCTGGCCGACGAGCATCACGAGGTCGCCGAGAAGTACGGCGTGTGGCAGGAGAAGTCGCTCTACGGCCGCAAGTTCATGGGCATCGCGCGGACCACGTATCTCATCGGACCCGACGGCAAGGTGCAGCGGCGCTGGGACAACGTGAAGGTGCCGGGCCATACCGAGGACGTGCTCGGCGAGATGAAGAAGTAGCGCAGGCCTTCAGGCCTGCCCACAGCGATGGTGACGCGCAACTGCCCGGCGGCATCCAACGGAGGTTGGATGCCGTGACCGCTCTCCGCTTGCATGTACACGGGATGGACTGCGCTGATGAAGCCGCCCTCATCCGGCGGGCGCTGAGCGCCCTGCCCGGCGTGTCCCGACTCGAGTTCGATCTCGTGACCGGCCACGTCCACGTGCTGTTCGATCCGAGCCAGACGTCGGCCGACGCGATCGTCTCGGCCACCCGCCGTACGGGCCTGCACGCACACGCGCCGGAGACAGACGACGCCGCGCACGATCATGCCGACGATCACGATCATCATTCCACCGCGTGGACGCTGGCGAGCGGCGCATTGATGAGCGCGGGCTGGGTCGTCGACGGTATCCGGGCCGATCACTGGCTCGATGCGTTCGTCGGGCACGCGCACGAACACGATCCCCGCGCGTCGATGCTCTACGCCAGCGCCGCCGTGGCCGGCCTGTGGCCGATGCTGCCGCGCGTGTGGGCCTCGATTCGCCATCGCCAGCTCGACATGCACGTGCTGGTATGCCTGTCGGTCATCGGTGCGGCGGCGATCGGCGAGTGGTCGGAAGGGGCGGCGGTGGCGTTTCTCTTCGCGCTCGCGCACTGGATGGAAGGGTGGAGCATCGACCGCGCGCGCGCCGCGCTCGACACGCTGGTCGGACCGGGATCGGCCCTGGTCACTGCCGGCATGCGCCATACTGCGCCGACCGAGCGATGGATCGAGCGTTTTGCCGCCGTCTACACGCCGCTGGTCACTGCCGCGGCACTGCTCGTCGCCTTCGTCCCGCCACTGTTCGATCAGCAATGGGCGGTGTGGTTCTACCGCGGGCTCGTCTTCCTCGTCCTCGGCTGTCCCTGTGCGCTGGTGATCTCGACGCCCGTCACCATCGTCGCGGCGCTGACGTCGGCGGCGCGTCGCGGGGTGCTCGTGAAAGGCGGAGCGCCGCTCGAACGGGCGGCGCTGGCGGCGAACGGATCTTCCGATGCCTTGAACCACGCCGGCGTGGCGCTGGCGTCGAGTGATGACGGCGGCGCCGCGCTGGCCGCCGCTGACGTCGTCCTCCTACCGCAGGCGTCGCGCGTGGCGCCGGACTTCCTCGTTTGGCACGCGCGACGCGCGATGCGCGTGATTCGACAGAACGTCGGCATCGCGCTCGCCACGAAGGTCGTCTTCCTGGTGTTCGCGGCTTTCGGATCCTCGCCGCTCTGGCTCGCGGTGTTCGCGGATACCGGCGCTACCGTGATGGTGACGTTGAACGGGCTGCGGCTGCTTCGCCCCCAAGCGTAAGCTTCTCGGGCGCGACCTTGCCGCGCAGCAGACCGCTATAGATGGCCTGAAGCAGCTCGATGTGATCGGCCAGCAGATCGAAGAGATCGGAGCGATGCCAGCGCAGGGCCGAACCGTCTTCCGTGACCTGCGCCTTGGCGCTGATCGGGGCGCCGCCAAGCGTCTCGTAGATGCCGATGGCGTCGCCCGACTCCGCGACATCCGACACGCCATCGTCGCGATCGACCGCGACCGCGCCGCTCAGCACCACTAACAACGACGGCTCCGACCCCGCCAGTGGGTCAGTGCCGCGGCGCAGCGGCGTGGGCCGTGCAATCGCCGCCAGGCGCAGCAGCTCGGGTGCCGTCGCGCGCGCCAGCATCGGGCTTGCCTGCAGCAGCAACACGCGATCGATCGGCTGCAGTCCCTCCGCGCCGATCTTCCGCTCCAGCTCGGGCAGCAGCTTGCCGTGAATCACGGTGCGCCAATCGTGCAGACCGCGCGTGTCGATGAGCATGCGGAAGATGCCTTGCGCGATCTCCACGTTCTCCGACAGCAGCGACAGGAACTCCTCCGTCGTCAACGAGAGACAGATGCTGGTCTCGGCCGCGCGAACGTTGAAGGGCATGGTGCTGCCCTCGAGCACTTCGTCGAACGCAACCGAGCACGGCGCTTCCAGCGATTCCGTGGCGCCGGTGGCAGCGGTCGTCGTGAGTCGTCCATCCAGGAGGAAGAGGAGCGCGCCCGGCGATTCGCCGCGCTCGAAGAGCAAGCGGCCGGTCTCGAATCGGACTTGACGACCGAGGCCGGCGATGCGGAAGAGCTCGGCTACCGACGCGAAGTCGAACAGCTTGATCTTGCGCAGACGCTCGGCGAGCTCGACGGCGGGCAGCGGCTCCAGCCACAGGGCGCGCC
>DAINCF010000238.1:0-10556 GCA_036732565.1 Vicinamibacterales bacterium | reverse complement strand
AGGCCAGCGACGAGGAGCTCGGCGGCATGCCGATGCCCCAGCCGCCGGTCGACGACGAACTGCGGGGTGCTGAGCGCGCCGCCATGGCCGACAAGGTCGGCCGCGTGTTGAAGATGGCGCTCCACGGACTCGAGCCGCAGGACAGGCTGATCCTGAAGATGCGGTATCAGGACGGCTTCCAGGTGTCGCAGATCGCGCGCGCGCTTCAATTGGAACAGAAGCCGCTCTATCGGCGAATCGATCAGCTGCTGCTGCGATTGTGTGAGTCCCTCCAGGCGGAAGGGCTGGCGCGCGAGGATGTGCTGGCCCTGCTCGGCAGGGCCGACATCGATTGGGGGCCGCTGTTTTGATGAGCTGGGAAAACGGGGAGGTCCGTCCGTCCATGTTTACGAGAGCGAGACTGGGTCCACCCCCCGGGACCGGAGGGCACCATGCCTGATCCGAACGGGCGGTTGTTGGATAGTGCGTGCCTCGAAGCCGAAGTGTTGTCGGCCTACGTCGACGCGAAACTGGAGCCGCGCGAGCGCACGCAGGTAGAGGCGCACCTGGCGCGGTGCGCGGACTGTTACGACCTGTTCAGTGAGGTGCTGCGACTTCAAGAAGCGATGTCTGCCGCGCATCCCGTGAAGGATGCCGCGCGCGGTGTGATGGCTCCGTCGGTCCCACGGCCGGACGGCAACCTCGCCGCTCGCGGAGTGTTTGGTCGACGAACAGCCGTGTGGGGCGTCGCGGGCGGAGTGCTCGCCGCCGCTGCGGTCGTGGTCCTGGTGGCGCGCCTGCAGCCCACATGGTGGACCGGCGTCGACCCCAAGCTCGCGGATCTTGTCGAGGCGGTCGGTGAAGAGCGGACTGTCGAAGCCCGCCTCACAGGCGGTTTCAAGTACGGTCCGCTACGGCCACCAGTGCGCTCCGGGGGGCGGACTGGTCCGACGGACAACTTGATGCTGCTAGCCGCCGCCGGCAGGATCCGCGAGTATGCGGAGAAGGACCCCACGCCCGAGAACCTGCACGCCTCGGGCGTAGCTTCCCTGGTGATCGGAGATACCGATGGCGCGATTCGGTCGCTCGAGCAGGCGATCGGCCTGGATGCGAAGCGGCCGGAGTTTGCCAACAGCCTCGGTGCCGCGTACCTCTCCAAGTACAGCGGCCAGGGACAGGCGGAAGACTCGAGCCGGGCGCTCGAGCTCGTTGACCGTGCGCTGCAGCTGAGTCCTGATATGCCAGAAGCGCGATTCAACCGCGCGCTCGTATTGGAGGCAACAGACGACAGGCGCGGCGCGCTCGGCGCGTGGGAAGCATACTTGCGCGTCGACGCGCAAAGCGGGTGGGCCACCGAAGCTCGCAGACGATTGGCGATCTTGCAGCCCTCACAGACGGGGAGCGACGCGGGACGATGACGTGGGAACGGAGAGCGCTTGCGTGCCTGGCGCTGGCGGCTGCCGTCGTTCCCTTCGTGGTACCGTCCGATTGGCGGCTCCGTTTTGCTGATTCACCCGGTCGACCCGAATTACAAGAGCTGTTTGCCGCCGTGGCCAAGGAGGGCGCTCGTGCTCACGAAGCCCGGCTTGCCGGAGGTGCGCCGTACGCGCCACTGCGTCCAGAGACGAGAGGGGCCACGGAGCGACACGCGTCTTCTGACGTGCTGATCGCCGCGGCGAAGATTCAAAACGCCGCCGAGGCTGACGATTCACCGCCGAACCGCGCCGCGCTTGGCGTGGCCTATCTCGTCGCGGGGGATGAGGACAGGGCCGTCGAAGCGCTGGAAGAAGCGGTGCAGGGCGAGCCGCGCGATGGACGATTCCGGAGCGATCTGGCGGCCGCGCTGCTCTCGCGCGCGAAATCGCAAGGCCACGCCGAAGACTGGGTCGCTGCGTTGGACGCGGCGGAACACGCCATCCGCATCGATCCGTCCCAGGTCGAGGCTCGTTTCAATCGCGCGCTTGCGCTCGAGGGGCTGCATCTGATCGATCAGGCGATCGACGCGCGTCTCGAGTACCACCGTATTGAAACGAGCACGCCATGGCTTCACGAATCCAACCAACGGCTCCAGCAGATGCGCGAGGCGGTGGCGCGCGCGGAACAGAAGCGCGGCGCCAACGATAACCAGTTGGTTCGCGAACGCATCGAGGACGTGCTGCTTCCCGCGTGGGCACAGCACACGCTTGCTTCGCAGACGGACCTCGCTGACGCCGCGCTCGACGAGGCAACACGGTTGGCTACCCAGCTCGCCGACTTGGGTGGCGACACCATGGCGCTCGATGGAGCGCAAATCATCGCCCGCGCGCAGGAAGAGCGGAACGATGGCGCACTTCGCGACTTGGCTCGGGGCCATGCGCTGTTCGGAGAGGCTCGGCAGGACTACGTCCGTGACAACCAGGGCAGCGCAGCCGATCTGATGGCGCGTGCCGCGACGCACTTCGCGCGCGCGCGAAGCCCGTACGCGTCCTGGGCTCCCGTCTACAGGAGCATCTACTCGCGAAATCAGGGCGAAGCACAACGCTCGCTCGACGAGGCCTTGCAGGTGGACGTTCGCTCGATGCCGGCAACGTATCTCCACCTCCGCGGCCGTGTCGCCTGGGCGTCTGGGGTTGCGCTCGGTGAAATCGGACGCTACGACCTCTCACTCGAAAGGATCAGGAATGCTGCGGTGCTGTATGAAGAGGCGAGTGAAGTAGACAATCTGACAGCCGTACGCACCGGCGCAGCGAACTTAGAGTGGCTCCTCGGCAACACCGCCGGCGCGTGGACGCACCTCCTCAGCGTGCTCGAAGATGTTGCAGACAACGGCGGAAGTCGTCGCGACGCTCACCTGGGGATCGGCGGGCTGATGGCCCACGAGCGCGGACTTGTGAACACAGCAGTCGCCTTCGATAACGCCCGGGTCAACGTTGCTGGCAGTCCGCGAACTCAGACTGAGGCCTTCCTCACACGAGCGAAGACGCATGCACTCGCCAACGATCTCCCGCGTGCCATGGAAGACCTGGCCAGAGCTGAACACGCCATTGCTGGCCTCACCGATCCTGCGCTCCGAGAACGGAATCTTGCGGACATACAAATCGCTCGCGCCAGCGCTCTCAGTGAGACGGATTGTCGTCTCGCCCTGGCCTCCGCGAACGCGGCGATGGAGTACGTGCCGAAGGCAGATCCGAACTTTCGTTTGGCTGACCTGCTGGCGGTGCGCGCCAAGTGTCGACGCGCGCTCGGCGACGTCGATGGCGCCCGAGCCGATCTGCTCCACGCGATCGATGCGTTCGAAGAGAGGCGGTCCAAATTCGCCTCGCTATACGACCGTACGCAGGCGTTCGAGCGGGAGCGCCATGTCTTCAAGCGGCTGATTGCCATCGAAGCCGACACGGCGGGGGGGCCTGACCGCGCCCTGGCGATCGCGGAGCGCGCTCGCGCCGGTGCACTGCTCGAGAGATGGACCGCCCCAGGCGTGGCACCGACGGCGATCGATCTGACCGTGGTTCGCGGCGAGCTCGCCGCCGGCACTGCCATCGTCTACTACGAGCTCCTGCCCGAGAAGACCCTGGTGTGGACAATCACACGCGAGCAGGTGTCGTTCTTTACCAGCCCGCTATCGGCGGGCTTCGTCGAGCACGCGGTCACGCGCATCAACCGACGCATTCGTGACGGTGCATCGTTGACCACGCTCGCTCCCTACAGTCGCGAGCTCTTCGACACGTTGATCCGCCCTGCCCTCGAGCGGGCGGACGACCCCAGCGTGGTGTTCTTCGTGCCCGACGGCGCACTGTACGGCTTGTCCTTCGGCGCGCTGCCGGACGACCAGGGCCGGCCGTTGCTCGCGACGCGTCGCATTGGTCTCACGCCGGGGCTCGGCGCGTTTGTCGCCGCATCGCGGCGTCTTGCCGACTTCTCACCTGATGAAGTGCTCGCCGTGGGCGATGGCCACGATCCGGTGGCAACTGGGTTGCCGCTCCTGCGTTGGGCCGATATCGAGGCGGCGCGTGTGGGTGATTTGTACCCTCATCGAACGGCCCTGACCAAGGCCACCGCGACCAAGGCGCGTGTCACACGCAGCGATCCGGATGTCATCCACTTTGCCGGCCACACGGTTGCGAACCGGCGATTTCCCGCGCTATCCCGACTCCTGCTGGCACCGGGCCGTCGAACCAGTGAGAGCGGTGCGTGGTTCGCCTCAGAGATCCTCGAGCATCGCTTTCAGCAGACGCGCGTGGCGGTGTTATCGACCTGCGACAGCGCGGTGGGCAAGTTCGTTCCGGGTGAAGGCAATTTGAGCGTGGCGCGGGCGTTTTTCGCAGCTGGCGTGCCATCTGTCGTCGCCAGCTTGTGGCCCGTCGACGACGACGTGGTTGACGTGATGGTGGCCTTCCATCGCGAGCTCAGAGCTCGGCGCGACCCGGTCGAGGCGCTTCGTGCGGTTCAACGTTCGCTCTACGAATCGGATCGTGACGCTCCCATTCGGCGGTGGGGCGGATTCATCGCATTTGGCGGCTCGGCGCCGATCCATTCGTCCCATTCGACTCAAAACCTACGGTAGACGGAGGTCCTGTGCCCTACGCCACGCTTCGGTTCTACGGTCGCTTCCTCGTCGCGGAACCTATCGGAAGCGGCCAGGGTAGTGGCACGGTCACCTTCCTCGCTCCCAACATGACCACTAGTGCGCTTGCGCGACGCCAGTTCAAGGAGCACGAGGTCTTGCTCACCGTCCCCCGCGCGGCTGTCGACCATGCGCGAACGACCGTCGAGCCGAGCTTTCGGGCGATGTCGGACGCCAGAGCGGGGTTTGCCGAGCTCATCGCATGGCGGCTGAGAGGCGCCAACATTGCGGTCGAAGGCCACTCACCGTTCACGCTCGACCGCGAGGGCGGTACCACGCTGGTCGAGCTGGCGGCTCCGGTTCCGGCGATTGCCTTCACACGCCAAATCGACCCGACTGGCCTGACAGCAACGGCCAACGGATTGACCGCGGCAGCGATTCGGATGAACACGGGCAGGGGCTTGGCATTCGCCTTGTTCAGGAGTCCCGTGAACTTCGTGTCTGAATCCGACGCCGACGACAACGATCCCCTGAATGATCGGTTGCTCGGCATCGACGCACCATTGGCGGATGTGGTGGAGGTGACCCTCGAAGCGGATGCCGATGCTCGCGTCCGGCTCCACGTGGACGGCCTGAACAGTACCCACGGTGAGATATGCATCAACACGAAAGCCTTCGGCCCGACGCTCAGCTTCACCAACCTGTGTCCGGCGCTCGCGCAGAGCGCGGTGTACGATGTCGAGTTCGCTCGCTTCTATGACTACCTTCGTGATGTTCCAGAGGATCCGCCGATTCCTGCCTTGGTCCCTGCGGCGTTCTTTCCCTTTACCTGCGACAGGAAGGCGCACCTCTACTACGAGTCGTGAGGAGTCGCCGTTTGCCAGGCGGTGCCTGCCTCGAGGTACAGGCCCACGTCAGCGCGCGCCTCAGGGCATCCGAAATACACGTAGCCGGTCGGCGCCACCACCGTCGCATGGATAACGCGTGCGAGCGTCTTCAGCAACACGGCGCCTTCACGACCCGCGCCAGTGCAACACCCCACGAGTCGTAGCGTACGGATGCCTCTCAGTGCGCTGAGGTCCGACCGCCAGTCGATGACGTCATCAGGACCGCCGATTTCGTCGCCATTGGCGGTGAACAGCATGCCCGGGCGGCCGTGTCCGACCAAGACGATGTCCTGCTCCTGACGGGTCACGACGTTCTCGAGCGCCGCCTGATTGCCGAGATGACGAAACGCGCCGGGATACGCGTGTCGAACCTTGCGCAGGAAGAAATTCCGATCGTCCTCGTTCTGGATCGAGATGCAGCCGGTCAACGTGAAGATGCGTGAGGTCGTGCAGCTCACGCCCGATCCGACGGACGGGTCCGGCGGATTCTCCTGAATGAAAGGTTGACTCTTAGAGCGAAACGATCGTCACGCCCTCATTGTGCGGGTCCAGTCGGACGTTGCGCACGGACGTAAGCTCCTTGAGCCGGCGATGGACGGCAGCCTTGATGCGGCCGCCGCTCTTGCCATGAATCACACGGACCTCCGACGCACCGGAGAGGAGCGCGTCGCTCAGACACCTATCCAGTGCGTCGAGCGCGTCTTCGACCGTGTAGCCGTGAAGATCCAAGGTGACGACACGACCGTCCGATGGCACGGCGGGCGAATCTGGCCTGGCGCTCTCGGGCAGTGACGGACGGCTCGCGCGTGTGCTATCCAGAGGCGACAGCTGCGTGCCGGATACCTCCATCGCGCGCCCCTTGACCTCCACGAGATACCGGCCGTTGTTCCGCACCTCGCGAACGATGCCCTTGCCGAACTGCGCGACGTGCACGCGATCGCCCGGCTGGTAGCTGGTCACGCCTCATTGTCGCCCGGGTGTCGTCTCCAAGACTCGTCAACCCGCACGCCCCAGGCTTGGTCCGCGACAAATTGTCGCAGGGCGATCTTCTTGTTGACATCCGACAAGAGCAGCCCCATGCTTCTGTCGGATGTCGACAACACACTTCGTTTCGGCGCGTCCGTTGACCCGAGCACGGTGGTGCTTGACGCTCCTGGGCGCCCTGGCGTCGGGACCCGTCACTGCCGCGCAGAGCGGCGAGTCGATGCTCATGTCCGTCAGCGAGCTGGCGGCGCAAGCCAAGGCTTCCGACCTCCTGATCCTCCATGTCGCGGAAGACCAGGGCGCATTCGAGGGGGAGCACATCCCCGGCGCGCGGTTCGTGCGCTATGCAGACATCGCCGTCGACGGTGGGGGTCTGGGATCCGAGCTTCCTCCCGTCGACGCCCTCGATCGCACCCTCGAGGCCGTGGGCGTGGCCGATGCCTCGCGCATTGTCGTCTATAGCACCAGCACCGTGATGGCGGCGCGGTTGTTCTTCACGCTCGACGTGCTGGGGCATCCGCGGGTGGCGCTGCTGGATGGCGGCCTGCGCGCGTGGAAGGCCGACAGACAGCCGACGGCGCGCGGTCCCGAAGAGACGAAGCGCGTAGCGACCGCTCGGTTCTCGGCGCGACTGAACCCCGATCGGCTGGCCGGCGCCGATTTCGTGCAGCAACGCGTCGGGACGTCGCAAGTCAACCTCGTCGACGTGCGGCCCGATCCTGAGTTCACCGGCTCGGACGGCGGCATGGGCGGCGTCCACGTCGCCGGTCACATCGCCGGCGCGCGGCAGCTGCCATGGAATACGTTGGTGGACGCCAGCGGCCGCTTTCTCCCTGCGCCCGAGTTGCGCGCCAAGCTCGACGCCATCGGGATCGTTCGCGACAAGCCCGTGGTGTCGTACTGCATGGTCGGCATGCGCGCCAGCGTCGTCTACTTCGTCGCGCGCCATCTCGGCTACGACGCGCGGCTCTACGACGGCTCGATCGTGGACTGGGGACGCCGCGGGCTGCCCACCGTGAAAGGTCGATGAGCGACGACCGGGCCCAAGGCTCCACGCCTCAGGTCTCGTGGCTCCGTGACGAGCCTCGGGTCTCAGGTCTCGAGCCTCGAGCCGAAGGATGCTTTTGACGTATGGCGACACGACTGGACGTTCTGCAAGGCACGCTGGATCTCCTGGTCCTCAAAACGCTCGCGCTCGGCCCGATGCACGGATGGGGCATCTCGCAGCGCATTCAGCAGATCTCCGAAGACGTGCTGCGGGTCAACCAAGGCTCGTTGTATCCGGCGTTGCAGCGCCTCGAGACCGCTGGATGGATCTCGTCGGAGTGGGGCAGCTCCGAGAACAACCGACAAGCGAAGTTCTACACGCTCACCAAACAAGGGCAGCGGCAGCTGCGCGACGAAACCGCGCAGTGGGAACGCATGACTGCTGCCGTACAGCGGATCTTGTCGGCCGAGGGATGACAGCGCCGTGCTCGAACGATTGACCCGTCGGCTGCGTGCGCTTCGACACGGCGCATCGCTCGATCGAGCGATGCACGCCGAGGTTCGCTTCCATGTCGAGATGGAAACGCAGAAGAACATCGGTCGTGGCATGTCGCCCGACGTGGCGCGGATAGCGGCGCTGAGGAGCTTTGGTCCCATGGAGAAGCACAAGGAAGACACGCGCGATGCGCGCGGCGTGCGCTGGATGGAAGAGCTCGTGCAGGATCTCCGCTTCGGCGGCCGCACGCTCTTGAAGAACCCGGGCTTCGCGCTGCTCGCCATCCTGACGCTCGGGCTCGGCATTGGCGCCAACACCGCCATCTTCAGCGTCATCAACGGCGTCCTGCTCAAGCCGCTCCCGTATGTCGACGGCGATCGCCTCGTGCTGATTCGTCAGTCCGCGCCGCTCGCTGGACAACAGGACACGGGCGTCTCGATTCAGGAGTACTTCGATTACCGCGCGCAGTCGGACGCGTTCGAGAGCCTGGTCGAGTTCCACCAGATGAACTTCGATCTGCTCAATCGCGGCGAGCCCGATCGCGTCAACACCGGCGTCGTGTCCCACAACTTCTTCGACGTCCTCGGCATCAGGCCGATCCTCGGCCGCACGTTCGTGGCGGAGGATGACGGCGTTGGGGCCGAAGCGGTGCTGATCCTCAGCTACACCTATTGGCAGCAGCGGTTCGGCGCCGATCGCAACATCGTCGGACAGATCTTCGAGATGAACGATCGCCCGCACCGCGTCGTCGGCGTGCTGCCGAACGTGCCGCACTACCCGCAGGAGAACGACGTCTACATGCCGGTGTCGGCGTGCCCGTTCCGCGCGGCCGCCGAGCGCAACGTCAACCAGAACCGGCGTATCTTCCAGCTGCTGAACGTGTTCGGCCGCTTGAAGCCTGGCGTGAGCCAGGACCAGGCCGCAGCCAGCGTGAGCACCGTCGCCTCGCGCTTCGTCCAGGACAACCAGGGGGTCTACCGGCCCGCGTCATCGGGCTTCCGCGGCACGACGATCGACGTTCGCGAAGCACTGACCAGCAACGCCCGGCCGATGCTGCTGATTCTGCTCGGCACCACTGGGCTCGTGCTGTTGCTCGCCTGCGCGAACGTCGCCAACCTGACTCTTGCTCGGATGCTCCAGCGGGATCGCGAGTTGGCCATGCGCACGGCGCTTGGCGCCGGCCGGGGCCGGTTGCTCCGGCAGCTGTTGACCGAGAGCACGTTGACAGCGACGGCCGGGGCCGCGGTCGGTCTCGCGTTCGCGTTCTTGACCATCGATCTGCTCACCCGGTTTGTGGGACAGTTCACGCTGCGCACGGGCGAGGTCTCGATCGATCCGGTCGTGCTCGGCTTCACGCTCCTCATCGCCGTCACCACCGGCGTGATCTTCGGGACCTTGCCGGCGATCACGGCACGGGGCAACGTCGTCAACGCGATCAAGCAGGGCAGCTTGCAAGCTGGGGACGGCACGGCGCGTCGGCGGATGCAGAGCGCGCTGATCGTCGCCCAGGTGACGGTATCGGTGGTCCTGCTTGCCGGCGCCGGGCTGTTGCTGGCGAGCTTCTACCGATTGCAGCAGGTCGATCCAGGCTACAAGGCCGACCGCGTGCTTTCGGCCGAGATCTACGGCAACTTCTCGCGCTACGGCAACATCGACGCGCTGCGTCGACTCTACGAGCCGGTTCTCGATCGGCTGGAGGGGCAGCCTGGCGTCGTCTCGGCCGCCATCACGAACGCGGTGCCCCTGACCGTATCCAACCCTGGCACCCAGCGCTTCGACATCGAGGGACGGGTGACCGACGACCCGGATCGGCGGCCTTCAGCGGACCTGCGTATCGCCAGCACCGGTTACTTCGACACGCTGGGGATTCCCTTGCTGATGGGCCGGACGTTCTCGCGGCTCGACATGAAGGATGCGCAGGCGGTCGTGCTCATCAATCAGTCGATGACGCGCTACTGGGACGGCACCGATCCCATCGGCTCGCGCATCTCGCTCGATCGCGGCGCAACCTGGCTGACAGTGGTCGGCATCGTCGGGGATGTACGACAGTTCGGTCTGGCGCGTGAAGCCGTCGCGCAACTCTACATCCCGCTCGCGCAGTCGGCATTCGGCCTTCAAGGTCGGCTGCTGGTGCGCTCGACAGCGGACCCGACGACGCTCACCACCACGCTGCGAGAGGCGGTGCGCGCGGTGGACCCGAATCAGACGGTCGAGAACGTGCGCACGTTGGAGCAGGTGCGCGACGAGCACCTCGCCACGCCTCGGCTGACGGCCACTCTCCTCGCGGTGTTTGCGACGCTGGCGCTGATCGTCACGCTGGCGGGCATCACCGGCGTCATCGCGACGTCGGTCTCGCAGCGCACGCGCGAGTTCGGCGTGCGCATGGCGCTTGGCGCGACGCGCCATGGGGTGCTGCGAATGGTCCTCGGCCAGGGGCTGATGCTCGTGGCCATCGGCCTCGTCCTGGGCATTGTCGCGGCCATCGGGCTGGGCCGGGTGCTGAACTCGTATCTCTACAACACGACGCCAGCCGATCCGCTCATCCTGGGGGCGGTCGGCCTCGCCTTCCTCGTCGCCGGCGCCCTCGCGTGCCTCGGTCCCGCACGACGCGCGACTACCGTCGATCCGCTGATCGCACTCCGGACGGAGTAGGGGCGGCTCGCGAGCCGCCCCTACCTGG
>DAINCF010000237.1:0-10575 GCA_036732565.1 Vicinamibacterales bacterium | reverse complement strand
GGCTCGAGGCAGCACGTCGAGCCGCTGTTCGTGAACTACCGCGGCGGCCGCCTGACCGGGCGCAGCGTACATCGCCTGGTCGGGCGCTACGTGATGCAGTGCAGCACGCGCCTGGGCATCAGCCCGCACGCCCTGCGCCACTCGTTCGCGACGCACTTGCTGCAGCGCGGGGCCGATCTCCGGAGCATCCAGGAGCTGCTCGGACATGTGCGTCTGACGACCACCGAGCGCTACACCCATGTCAACGCGGCGCAGTTGCTCGAGGTCTACCGGAAGGCCCACCCCCGCGCGCTTCGCGGTAGGCAGCCCCGCCTGGAGCCATCGAGCTAGGTCGGCTTACGCGTTGACGGGCACGCGTCGTCGCGGGAGCTCGATGCCGAGGGTCTTGATCTTGTAGTTCATCACGCGCGGGCTGATGGCGAGGAGCTCCGCCGCGTCCTTCTGGACCCAGTTCGACATCCGCAGCGCCTCGAGGAGCGCCTGGCGTTCGACTTCCTCGAGGGCGATGCCGCTCGGGGGGATCTTCACGACCGGCGCCGGATCCTTCGCACCACCCATCGTGCTGAAGTCGCCGAGCCGCAGATCTTCGGCGCGGATGACGTTGCCTTCGGCGAGCAGGGCCGCGCGCTCGATGGCGTTCTCGAGCTCGCGGATGTTACCGGGCCAGTTGTAGCGCACCAGCAGCTTCTGCGCCTCGGTGTCCGCGCCGTCGAGCTTCTTCTTCAGCTCGGATCCGAAGCGGCGGATGAACCAGCTGGCGAGCGCCAGGATGTCCTCCTTACGCTCCCGCAGCGGCGGCATCTCGATCGTCACCACGTTCAGGCGGTAGTAGAGATCCTCGCGGAACTCGCCGTCGGCGACCATCGTAGGGAGATCGCGATTCGTGGCCGCCACCAGCCGCACGTCGACCTTGATGGTGCGCGTGCCGCCGAGGCGCTCGAACTCGTGCTCCTGCAGGACGCGCAGGATCTTGGCCTGCGTGCTGGCGCTCATGTCCCCGATTTCGTCCAGGAACAGCGACCCGCCATCGGCCTGTTCGAAGCGGCCGATGCGCTGGCGATCGGCGCTCGTGAACGCGCCCTTCTCGTGGCCGAAGAGCTCGGACTCCAGCAGGTTCTCCTGCAATGCCGCACAGTTCACCTTGACGAAGTTCCGCGACGCGCGCAGGGAGTTGTGGTGGAGGGCGCCGGCGATCAATTCCTTGCCGGTGCCCGTCTCGCCGCGAATCAGAATCGTCGAGTTGCTCTTGGCGACCTTGCGTACGACCGTCAGCACCTGGTGCAACGCCGGACTGGAGCCGACGATGCGGGAGAAGTCGTAGCTTTCCTGCTGTTCGTGGCGGAGGTAATCGAGCTCGTTGCGCAGGCGCCGCAGCTCCAGCGCCTTCTCGACCTTCACCTCCATCTCTTCGACTTCGAACGGCTTCTGTACGTAGTCGAACGCGCCGTGCTTCATGGCTTCCACGGCCGTCGTCACCGACCCGAAGCCCGTCATCAAGATCACAGATGCGGACGGATGCAGCGCTTTGGTGCTGCGCAAGACGTCGAGCCCGTCGGATCCGCCCATCTTCAAATCGCTGACGACGACGTCGAAGTACTGTTCGTGCAGGCGCTCGATGGCGGCGTTGCCATGGGCGGCTTCCTGCACTTCGTGGCCAGCAGCGGTCAACGCGAGCGCCAGTCCGCGCCGCAGGGCTTCGTGATCGTCAGCTACGAGAATTCGGGCCATCGGTTAAATGTTCTCGATGTAGGGGCAGCTCGCGAGCCGCCCCTACGCCCTACAGGGGCGTGCTCCAAGAATCGTGTGCGCCGGCGACAGGCAGCGTCACCCGGAAGCACGTGCCGACGCCGCTGTTGCGGCGGACGTCGATGCGGCCCTCGTGCGCGTCGACGATCTTGCGAACGATGGCCAGCCCGAGGCCGGAGCCCTGGGGTTTGGTCGTGAAGAACGGATCGAAGATGCGATCGGCCAGCTCCGCCGGCACACCTGGGCCGTCATCCTTCACGTCGACCACGACGGTCGGCACCGGCTCGACACCGTCGGGTGCGAGCGCGCCATCATCTGTATCGACCGCAAGCCGTGCCGCCAGCAGCACCGCGCCGCGTCCGCTCATGGCCTCGTAGGCATTGATCAGTAAGTTCGCGAAGACCTGCGTCAACTGCAGGTGGTCGCCGGTGACGGGCGGAATCACGTCGCCCACGTCGACGTTGACCGCAATGCCACCGCGGGCGGCTTTGCCATCGGCGACCGTCACCGCCGCCTGCAGCGCGCCTTTGAGCGAGACGGTGTCCATCTGCAGGCGCACGGGACGCACGAATTCCAGCACTTCCTGCACGATGGCGTTGGCCATCTTCGTCTCGTTGATGATGTCGGCCACCAGCGCCAGGGCTGCAGGGTTGTCGGGTACCTGGCGTCGCAGCAGCCCGGCCATCACCTCGATGCCGGCCAGCGGGTTCTTGATCTCATGCGCCATCGTCGCGGCCATCTCGCCCACCGCCGCGAGGCGATCGCGCAGCCGCTCGCGCTCTTCCATCTGCTCGACGTGCGTCAAATCCTTGAAAAACAGTGCAGCCCCGAGAATGTGGTCCTCGGCGTCGCGGACGAGGGACAGCGTGTAGCCGATGACCTTGCCGGTGGGCTTCAGCCTGAGCTCGGCGCGATTGGGCAGCGACGACACCTCGAACGCCCCGGCGACCACCCGCAGGATGTCGGGATGCTGGCGAAGCACCTGCGTATACGCCCGGCCCACGAAGTCCTCTTCGCCCGACAGACCGAAGATCCGGCGGGCCTCGGCGTTCAGCAAGACGATCTCGCCGGTACGCCGAATGGCCAGCACGCCGTTGCGCATATTGGCAACGAGGTGGCCGAAGAACGGATCATCTGACGCCGAGGAGGCGCGCGCAGAGGACGGACGAACGGGCCGATGCGGCTCCCTGGGGGGAGTCTGCGAATGGCGCGTGGCCATGAAGCTGGTGGTCTAACCCCTCAACCCACTTGTGTTGTTGTACCTTCCGCTGGACCTCGATTCCAGCGTTCGGGCGTGATTCCGGGCCTTCTCGGCAAGACGAGCGCCGAGGGGCGCCGACACATCAAGTGAATTCCCGGGCGTGAACTTGCTCGCAAACGGCGTACCTCAGCCGTTTGTTGGAAGAACACGCACAAATCCGTGCGGTCGTCTCCCTCGACCCGGTCCGGAGACCTGTACAGCTTACATAATCGTGCGCAGGATCACGATTTTTGCTCAGCTGCTGCATCCGCCTCGGCTTGCAGCATTTCCCACTGACTCAGGAGGTCGCCGACCTCCCACATCAATGCCTGATGGCGGTCGAGAACCGGCTTCGCGGTCTCGTGATTCGCGTAGAAACCGGCTTCGCCCATCGTGGCTTCGAGCGCGCGGACTTGCTCTTCGCGATCGGCAATGCGGGCCTCGAGCTCACTGATGCGCGTGCGGAGCGCCTTCATCGCACGCTCGCGCTTCCGCTGCTCCGCGACCTCGCGTTTCCGCGTGTCGTAGTCGACCTGGGGTTTGGGGTTTGGGGCTTGCGGCGCTGCATGCCTGGGGCTTGCGGCTTCGGTGATGGACGATCCCGGTGTAGGGGCGGCTCGCGAGCCGCCCCTACGGGCCTCGCGGCTCCCGGTCTGAGGCGTGGAGGCGCCCGTGCCCACAGGTTCGAGCTCTGGATTCGCTTGCCGCCACAAGAACTCGGTGTAGGTGCCGGGGTACATCGTTGCGCGGCCGCCGCCGACTTCGACGATCTTGGTCGCGAGTTGCTCGACGAAGTAGCGATCGTGGGAGACGAAGATCATCGTGCCGCCGTAGTCGCGCAGCGCGTCGAGCAGCACTTCCTTCGAGTCGATGTCGAGGTGGTTGGTCGGCTCGTCGAGCAGCAGCGTATTCGAAGGGCGCAGCAGCATGCGCGCCACGGCCAGGCGCGTGCGCTCACCGCCGGAGAGCACGCCCGCCTTCTTGTAGACGTCGTCGCCCGAGAAGAGAAAGCCGCCGAGGATGTTGCGGATCGCGGGAATCATCTGGTTCGGCGATCCTGAAGCCAGCGTCTCGTAGACGGTCAGGATTGGATCGAGCCGCGTCGCTTCATCCTGGGCGAAGTACTGCACGACGACCTGATGTCCTTCGACGCGTTCGCCGCGATCGGGTGCTTCTTCGCCCGAGAGCATGCGCATCAGCGTGGACTTGCCGGCGCCGTTGTGGCCCACCAACGCGATGCGATCGCCGCGCTCGACGTGCAGGCCGACGCCGTCGAGCACGACCTTTTCTTCATAGGCCTTCCGTACGCCCTTGAGCTCGAGCACGGTACGGCCGCTCTTCACGGCTGCCGGGAACTGGAAGTGGATGCGCTTGCGCTCGGGCGGCACCTCGATGCGCTCGACCTTCTCGAGCATCTTGACGCGGCTCTGCACTTGCGCGGCCTTCGTCGCCTGGTAGCGAAAACGATTGATGAACGCCTCGACGCGCTCGATCTCTTCGTCTTGCCGGCGCTTCGACTCGCGAAGACGCTCCATCCGGGCGTCGCGCTCCACCAGGTACTTCGAGTAGTTGCTGGCGTAGTCCGTGATCCCTTTCAACGAGAGATCGGCGATCCGCGTGACGACCGCGTCCAGGAAGTAGCGGTCGTGCGAGACCAGGATCACCGAGTGCGGGTAGTCCGTCAGGTAGGTCTCGAGCCAGTTGCGCGCTTCGAGATCGAGGTGGTTCGTCGGCTCGTCCAGCAACAGCAGGTCGGGCTGACCGAGCAGGAGCTTGGCCAGCGCGAGCCGCATCTGCCAGCCGCCTGACAGGTGGTCCGTCGCCTTCTCGAAGTCTGCGTGCTCGAAACCGAGGCCGCGCAGGACGGTCGCGACCTTCAGCTCCAGGTGATAGCCGTCGGCGATGCGGAAGCGATCCTGAAGCTCGCTGTAGCGGTTGAGCAGGGCATCGTGCTCCTCGGCTGGCACGGACTCGTCGCCGAGACGCCCCTCGAGCGCGTGCATCTCGTCCTTCATGTCGAGCAGCGGCTTCAGCGCGAGGCTCGCTTCTTCGACGACGGTGCGGCCGATATGTGCGAGCCCGTCCTGCGGCAGGTAGCCGACGGTCAGCGCGTTCGGCCGCATGACGTCGCCGGCGTCGGGCTCCTCCAGCCCGGCGAGCATCCGCAACAGCGTCGTCTTGCCGGCGCCGTTCGGGCCGCAGAGGCCGACACGGTCGCGATCGCCGACCTGCCACGTGACGCGGTCGAGCAGGACGCGCTCGCCGTAGGCCTTGTGAAGCTGCTGCAGCTGGATCATGGACAGCGTGGAAATGGTACGTAGCGCAGGCCTTCAGGCCTGCCAAGGTCGTACGCCGCGCGCAGCTTCGGGCGGCCTTGGGCAGGCCTGAAGGCCTGCGCTACATACGGATGGCGACGCGCCTATTCTCCCAGGGCGCGTGCGGCGGCCGCCAGGACCTGCGGCACGCGGAACGGTTTGGTCAAGTACCCGGCCACGCCGAGGTTGACCGCCTCGATCGCGCTCGACTCGGTGGAAAAGCCGGTGATGATGATCACCGGCAGATCCGATTTGAGTCGTTTCGCCTCGCGGATCAGCGTGAGGCCGTCGAGCCCGGGCATCTTCAAGTCCGCGATCAGCAGATCGAAGTGACCGAGGCGCAGACGCTCGACCGCGGCCCGTCCGTCCGGCGCCGTCTCGACCTCGTACTCCGCCAGGGCGAGCGTCTTCGACAACAGCTCTCGAATACTCGCTTCGTCGTCGGCGACCAGCACACGGGGCCGGTCCGGACGCGTGGCCACCGCTGCCCGCTCGGTCGGGGTCTCGGCCAGCCGCTCGCCGCGAGGCCGCTGCGAGTCGAGCCACGCATCGATGTCGCGTTTGCGGAATCGCCACTGCCGGCCGACGCGAACGGCCGGGATCTTGCCCGCCTTGATCAACCGGTAGATGGTGCGGAGGTTGACCTGCAGGTATTCGAGGACCTCTTCGGTTGTGAGAAAGACCTCGTCATTCGGGAAGTTTGTCGACACCAAGCGAACCTATTCTAGCGAAGCTCCGCCTCGAACTGGCGAAGCAAACACTGTCAATGCGTTCTCTCGCTCTCGTTGCGGATCAGCGGCAACTCGACGGTGAACACCGCCCCCCCGCCGGTCCGATTTCGCGCCACGATGCGTCCGCCATGCTCCTGGACGATGCCGTACGCGATCGCGAGCCCCAATCCGGTCCCTTGACCGACATCCTTAGTCGTGAAGAACGGCTCGAACAACCGCGGCAGGGCGGACGGCGCGATGCCGGGCCCCGAATCGGCGATCTCGATCACTACCATCGATCGGCGGCGATCCATGGAGGTCTTGACTTCGACCCGCCGCACGTCCCGCCCGACGACCGCGTGCTCGGCGTTCAGGATGATGTTCAGCAGTGCCTGTTGAAGCAGCAGGGCATCGCCCAGGAGTCGGGGAAGTCCCGTCTCCAGCTCCTTGTCGATCTCGATGTGCTGCGCGCGTGCCGCCGTCGCGCGCAGCGTCAAGACGCGCCGAACCACCAGATTCACGTTGAGCCGACGCCGGACGATGCGCCGCGAGCCGCCGAAGACGAGCAGGTTGCGGACGATCTTCGCGGCGCGATCGGCCTCGCGATAGACCAGCCGGAGGTCGCGCTGCACTTCGGTCGAGAGCTGTTGCGTCGCCAGCAGCAGCTCGAGATGGCCCATCACGCCTTGGAGTGGGTTGTTCAGCTCGTGCGCGATGCCGGCGACCACTTGTCCAAGCGCCGCGAGCTTCTCGGACTGCGCGAGACGGCTGCGGAGCTCCCCGCGCTCGGCCTCGAGGCGTGACTGCTCGCTGATGTCGCGCGCGACGAGGACGGTGCCGAGCGGCTCGCCTTCCTGACCGATCAACGGGCTCACGGTGAACGAGAACGTCCCCACCAGCACCGAGTCGGCGATCTCTCGTGTGCTCGCCTCGCGCTTGCCGCTCGGCGTCTCGTACGCCTGGGTGGCGTCGGTGAGCCATTCCATGACCTCGGGTCCGAGGAAGGTCTTCACCGGGAGCTCGAACATCTCGTCCTGCCGGCGCGAGAAGCGCACCGCGAACGCCTGATTGACGTGCACGATGCGCAACTGCCGATCGCACACGGCCACGAGGTCGGCGAGCGAGTTGAACGTGTTCTCGAGCTCCCGCCGCGCCCGCAGCGCGTCTTCGAGCAGCAGCACGCTCTCGACGAGGCTCGAGAGCTGCCGTCCGATCTCCTCGGCGAGATCGACCAGCTCCAGCTCGGTGCCGGTCTGCGCGCGCACGCTTTCGATGGCCAGGGTGCCGAGCGCCCGGCGTCGTCCGCGCAGCGGCACCAGCAGGCCCGGCGCGTCGCGACCGGGCGTGTAGGTCACCCTGGGCCGCAGGGAGCGCATGACCACGGAGACGGCGGAGGACGGATCCTCGGCGGCTTCCTGCAGATCCAGCGACAGCTGTTCGGGATCCGACGAGGCGATCAACCGCACCTGTCTGGTGCGGCGCTGATGCAGCCAGATCGAGACGCGGTCGGCATCCAGCAGCCGACGCGCGCGCACCGCGAACGTCTCGAGGCGCGCGGGCAGGGCGACGGCAGAGTACGTGGTGCGCGACAGGTCGTCGAACAGCGCATTGAAATCGCGATGCAGGTCGACCTCGCGCCGCAGGCGGTCGCGTTCGATGACCAGCGCCACAATCTCGCCGAGCGACGACAGGGCTGGCGCGGCGGCTTGCGCGGTATCCGGACGGTCGACGCCGATGATCAGCAAACCCAGCCGCCGCTCCTGCACGATCAACGGCACCAGCACGGCGCCGCGGGTCTTGAGCCTGGTCGTGAGCTCCGGCACCTGCTCGGCCAGGTCGTTCAGGATGACGATGGACTTTTCTTCCCAGGCGCGCTCGGTGACCCGGCGGCCAGGGACACTGGCGAGCCACGGCTCCGGTTCGAGGTTGTCGAGGCCGGTCGCAGAGCTGGCGTGGAGTCGGTCGTCGCGCGACGTGAATTGGACGAGGACGCTGCACGTCCCGGCCGCGAGCTGCACCGCATGCTGGTGAAGATCCGGCAAAAGGTCTACGAGACGGGCGCTGGTGGCGAAAGCGGGGGTCGCCAGGGGAAGGCGTCCTGCAGACATCTGGAGCCCAGAATTGTACGTCAACTCCATAGACGTCCGCCGAGACCGACTTTCAGCGAGCCACCGCCGTCATACACTGGTAGAGGCCAGGCAAGCGGCTCCGCCCCTCGATACGCCGCACGGAGCCCTTGGCTGGTAGCCAGTATCTCGCGGCGCGCTTCGCGCGCCTGTTGGGATGATGCTAGGGCCTGGCGCCACTGTTCCCGGGAAGGAGACCCGCCTGGTCCCGATCGCGCGGACCGACGAAGAGCTCGTCGCTCGGTCTATGGAGGGCGACGCTGACAGCTTCAACCAGCTCATCTTGCGCTGGGAACGGCCGATCTATGCCTTGGCCTATCGCGTCATCGGACGTGAAGAGGATGCGCGGGACATCTGCCAAGACACGTTTCTGCGAGCGTTTCGCGCGCTGCCCGGTTTCAAGGGGCAGGCGAAGTTCTCGTCGTGGCTGTATCGGATCGCCCTGAACCTGTGCCGCGACTGGATTCGGCGGCAGCGGCGTACGCGAACCGTGCAGACGCCTGAAGGCGTCGATCTCGTGGAGCTGGCGAGCGAGCAGGGCCCGGTGGAGTCCATCGAGGATCTGGTCGCACGCCGGCAGATGAGCGACACGGTGGCCGAAGCGATGGCGCAACTGCCCGACGAGCAACGGACGGCGATCATCCTGAAGGAGTACCACGGCCTGACGTTTCAGGAGATCGCGGATTTGCAAGGCTGTCCTTTGAGCACCGTGAAGACACGTCTCTATCAAGGTTTGAGCGTGCTTCGACGGCATTTGGAATATCGCGGCATGACTGGGAGCACGAGCGAGAAGGCATCATGAACGAGACCCATTGGTGTGAGGACAAGGACACGCTGGTCGCGTACCTGTACGGCGAGCTCGACGCCGACGGCTGCCGCGTGTTCGAGGGTCACCTGAGGACGTGTACGCCCTGCGCGCGGGAGATCGAGGGACTGCAAGGCGTACGCAGCGAGCTTGCGGAGTGGGCGCCGCCGGAGATGGAGCTCGGGTTCGCTGTGATTCAGGCCCGCGCCGCGCAGCCGCCGCCAGCGACCGTGCTGCGGCCATCCCGCTGGTCGGTGTCGGCGATGCCGGCGTGGGCGCGCGCGGCCGCAGCCGTGTTTCTGGTCGGCGTCGGCCTCGGCTTCGCGAACCTCGAGGTGCGCTCGGACGCGAACGGTTTCAGCGTCTCGACGGGATGGATGGGGCCGGCGCCGCAGAGCGCACCGGCGCCCGCCGCGACAGCGCCGGCCATGGCCGTGTCGTTGGGTGGGCCAGAGACGCCCGCATGGCGCGAGGAGATGGCGACCCTCGAAGCCGACCTGCGGAAAGAGATCCAAGCCATGCACGCGAGCGAGGCGAGCGTCGTGCCGACGTCCACCTCGCCAGCCACGGTTGACGGACCGGCGGTGCTGCGCCGCGTCCAGACGCTGATTGCCGAGAGCGAGCGCCGTCAGGAACAAGAGCTGGCGCGGCGCTTGTCGCAGTTCGGTCGCGAGTCCGAGATGCAACGTCGCGCTGACCTCGTGCGGCTCGAGCAAGGTTTCGGGCGCGTCGAAGCGCAGCGCGGCGTCGACTCCGTCCGGCAGCAACAGATGCTGGACTACCTGTATCGCGTGTCGACGAGCAAGGTGCCCTGATGGAGAGGACGAGGAGCAGAGTCATGACGTTCACACGCACGGCCGTCTGTACGCTTGCCGTCACGCTTTCGGGCGCGGTGGTGGCGAGTGCCCAGGACTCACCCGCGCGCCCGCTCGACCGGGGGCAGCTCCGCCATCAAATCTACGTGATGGAAGGCGCGCTGTCGCGCGCCGTGGAGTTCGGGGCCCAAAGTCTCAACCGCGAGATTCGAGCGGTGATGCCCGAAGCGTTCGTGCTGGCCGGTCAGGCCCGCGCCCGCGGCGTCTATCTCGATGGCTACGGCATCTTCTTCGATGTCGAAGTGCCGATCATGCGCCAGAGCATGATGTGGAGCCTGCGGACGATGCTTGAGCAGGATTCGGCCGGCTTGCAGAAGGCGTTGCAGGACATCCGCAGCATCGCGGGCAAGACGAACACGCCAGCCGAGCGACAGGCGTTCGAGCGCGCGCTCGGCCGCATCGAGATTCAGCTTGGACCGCTGGGCGCCGTGGGCAACGCCAACAACCCGTTTGCGGCGGCGATTCAAAATTCGCAGCAGGCCCAGCAGCAGAACTCGCTCGGACAGAGCGTGTCGTCGCAGGCGGTGGTGCAGAACGCGGCGCCGACCGACGAGGCGACGGTGCAACCCGCGGCGCCGCGCGTGTTGCCCATCGACAAGCTGTGGATGAAGGATCCGAACCGGGCCTACACCGAAGCCGTGCAGCGCGCGCTCGTGGATGCGATGATCGACTACAGCGCGCCGGTCGCGATCGGCGCCGGCGAATGGTTCACCGTGGCGGCGCGCGACAACTACCAGCGTGACAGCCTCGCGCCGCCC
>DAINCF010000236.1:0-10609 GCA_036732565.1 Vicinamibacterales bacterium | reverse complement strand
AAGGTGCTTGGGCCGGACACTCTTGTGCGTCTAGCACCTCAGGACACCCCGAGTACCTCGGGCACCCTGAGCACCTCGGGCACCCTGAGCACCTCGGGCACCCTGAGCCCCCTCGCAGGCCATGTTAGATTCGTGCAATGAGCCTGAGGGAGCTGCTCGTCGAGACCTTGATCTACATGCCGCCGGAACGCGCGCTCGAAGGGCTGTCCGGCGAGATGGCCGAGCGGCATGCGTCGGCGTCGGTGCATTCGATTGCCGAGATCGTCGCGCACATGATCTTCTGGCAAGAGTGGTTCATCGCGCGCTTGAATGGCGAGTCTGCTCCGATGGCGCCGACCGCGGGCGTGGGCTGGCCGGTCGTGACGCTGGGATCGTGGCCGACCCTGCGCGATCGGTTCGTGCGTGGATTGGATCAGGCCGCGGCGATCAGCCAAGACGGATCGCGGCTCAGTCAGCCGCTGCAGCCGGCCATCGAATACCCGCCGCTCGCCAACCTTACCGTCCGCGATGCGCTCGTGCACGTCGCCACGCACAACGCCCATCACATGGGGCAGGTGATCACGCTGAGGCAGGTACTCGGCGCGTGGCCACCGCCGGCCGGCAGCTGGACGTGGTAGCACAATGCGCACCTCTGAATGACCTCCCACGACCTCACTGAGCTTGGGTGGGATGCGGCGTGGGCGGCAGCGTTTGCGCCGCATGCCGCGGCGGGACGCGTCCCGGCGCGCGTGGCGATCGAGTTCAATCACATCTATCAGGTGACGGCAGCATCCGGCGACGTGCGGGCCGAGCAGGCCGGTCGTATGCGCCATCGGGCAAGTGGACGTCACGAGCTGGCCGCGGTCGGCGATTGGGTGGCGGTGCGCATGGGAGCGGACGGCAGCACCGGCACCATCGAGGCCATCCTGCCACGCCGCAGCAAGTTCTCGCGCAAGGTGGCGGGGGAGCTCACGCAAGAACAAGTGGTGGCGGCGAACATCGACCTCGCATTCCTGGTGATGGGGCTCGATGGCGACTACAATCCGCGCCGCATCGAGCGTTATCTGCTCGTCACTCGCGAGAGCGGTGCCCAGCCGATCGTCCTTCTGACCAAAGCCGATCTCGTGGACGATGCGCAGGTGTCCGTGGACGAGATTCGCGCGCTGTCAGCCGGTGCGCCCGTGCATGCCATCAGCGCGACGCGCGATCAGGGTTTGGACATCGTGCTCGGCTACCTCGCGCGTGGGCGGACGGGGGCGCTGCTGGGATCGTCGGGCGTCGGCAAGTCGACCTTGATCAACCGGCTGACCGGCACCGACGCCCTCAAGACCCGCGAGGTGCGAGCCAGTGACTCGCGCGGCCGACACGCGACGCGGCATCGACAGCTCATCGTGCTGCCCGGGCGAGGGCTGTTGATCGATACACCCGGCATGCGCGAGCTGCAGATGTGGGACATCGCCGATGCGGTCGAAGAGACCTTCGACGACATCGAAGCGCTCGCCGCCGGCTGTCACTTCACCAATTGCCGTCATGCCGGCGAGCCGCGATGCGCGGTGGTCGCGGCCGTCGAGAACGGTCGTCTCGCGCCCGAGCGGCTCGCGAGCTATCTGAAGCTTCAAGCCGAGATCGAGGAGCTCGCGAAACGCAAGGACGTGCGCGCGCGCATCGACGAGAAGCGCCAGTGGAAGCCGATCGCGAAGTCGATGAAGCAGTTCTACAAGGATCGAGACAAGTAGGATGGTCGCAAGGATGGCGACCTGACGAGCTCGCTTTTTGGCGCTATTCCCGGGCAGCTAGGGCATACTGGACCGGGGCCGCCGCCTTCGCTCTACGACGAATGAGCGGAGCTTCGGCGCCCGGGGCCCCGAGCCAACGATGGCACAAGGATTGGCGCGTGCACGAGCTTTCGCGGCGCTCTTCACCTTGGCAGGAGTGTGCCTGACCGGCGCGAGCTACCTGAACGCCCGGGCCCTACAGCACACCGCGCCGGCAGCCAGTTCGGCCGCGCCCTCCGCCTCCCCGGTCGACCTGCGTCGCACGCTGGACGCGTACTGTGTCACCTGCCACAACAACAGGCTCAAAACGGCCGGGCTGCAGCTCGACATCCTGGACGTGAACCAGGTGGCCGACCATGCGCCGCAGTGGGAGAAGGTGGTCACGAAGTTGCGCACCGGCGAGATGCCGCCGCCGGGTCGGCCACGGCCCGATGCCGCGTCCTATGCCGCGACGACGGCTGCCCTCGAACGCGCGCTCGATGCTGCGGCGACAGCGAAGCCCCATCCGGGCCGCGTTCCCGTTCATCGCTTGAACCGGAGTGAGTACGCCAACGCTATCCGCGATCTGCTTGGCCTGGAGATCGATGGCGCGACGTTGCTGCCATCGGATGAAGCCGATCAGGAAGGCTTCGACAACGTTGCCAGCGTGCTGTCGGTCTCGCCGGCGCTCCTGGAGAACTATCTGTCCGCTGCGCGAACCATCAGCCGCATGGCGATCGGCGATCGGTCGCTTCGCCCAGTGATCGACAGCTTCAAGATCTCCAAGGCGCTGGTGCAGGACGAACGCATCGGGGACGATCTGCCATTCGGGTCTCGCGGCGGCGCGCTGATTCGCTACTACTTCCCGCTCGACGCCGAGTACACCATCAAAGTCCTCCTGCGACGGCAGGAGTACGACTACATCGTCGGCATGGGCGAGCGCCACCAGCTCGATTTCCGGCTCGACGGCACGCTGCTGAACCGGTTTTCGGTCGGTGGCGAAGCGAACGGGATGCCGACCCCCGAGAACTTCGCCGGGAACACCCAGGGCGACCCCGAATGGGAAGAGTACATGCACACGGCCGACGCGCATCTCGAGGTGCGCGTCCCGGTGAAGGCAGGCCTTCATGAAGTCGGCGTCTCCTTCGTCAAGCGCGCATGGGAGGCAGAAGGCATCCTGCAGCCACCGCAAACCGGCTTTGGACGCACGACCAACGAGTATTACCACGGCAATCCTGCGGTAGAGATCTTGTCGATCGGTGGCCCGTACGGAGAGCCGACGCCCGGAGACTCGACCAGCCGCCGCCAGATCTTCGTGTGTCGCCCTGCGAATGGTGTGTCAGAGGAGCCGTGTGCGCGGAAGATTCTGTCGACGCTCGCGACGCGCGCCTATCGGCGCCCGGTGACCGAGCGCGACATGCAGGTGCTGCTCGACTTCTACAACGCTGGGCGAGCCGAGGCGGGTTTTGACCAGGGCATCCAGCAGGGGCTCGAGCGCATTCTGGCGGCGCCGAGCTTTCTCTTCCGCGTCGAACGCGAGCACGCCGGGCCGGCGGCGACCTCCGCTCACCGCCTCAGCGAGCTGGACCTGGCATCGCGGCTCTCGTTCTTCCTGTGGAGCAGCATCCCGGACGACGAGCTGCGGGAGGCCGCGGTTCGCGGTGCGCTGAACGATCCCGCGGCGCTGGAGCGGCAGGTGCGGCGGTTGCTGCGCGACCCGCGCTCGGACGCCCTCACGGACAGCTTCGTCAGCCGCTGGCTCGAGCTGAGCAAGCTGTCGGGCGTGGTTCCCGATACGGAGCTCTATTCCGAGTTCGACGAGAACCTCCGCGAGGCGATGGAGCAGGAGACGAAGCTGTTCGTCGGCAGCCAGGTGCGCGACAACCGCAGCGTGCTGGAGTTGCTGACGGCCGACTATTCATACCTCAACGAGCGACTGGCCGTGCATTACGGTATTCGCAATATCTACGGCAGCCATTTCAGGCGGGTCACGTTCAGCGACCGCACACGTGGCGGGCTGCTGGGCCAAGCCAGCCTGCTGACGGTCACGTCATATCCCAATCGCACCTCGGTCACGATGCGTGGACGCTGGCTGCTCGCGAACATGCTGGGCGCCCCGCCGCCCCCGCCGCCCCCGGACATTCCTGCGCTCCAGGAAGCCGGCCATGAAGGGCAGCCGCGGGCGCTTCGCGAGCGGATGGAGATGCACCGGAAGAATCCGGCCTGTGCGTCGTGTCATCAGCGCATGGACCCGCTGGGCTTTGCGCTCGAGAATTTCGATGCCGTCGGCAAATGGCGCACCGTGAGTGACGAGGCGCCTATCGATGCGTCGGCGGCGTTTCCCGACGGGACTCGATTCGAGGGCGTCGCGGGTCTGCGGACGCTCCTGGTCAGCCACAAGGAAGATTTCGCGCGCACGCTCACCGGCAAGCTGCTGGCGTTCGCGATCGGCCGTGGGCTCGACCATCACGACATGCCGGTCATCCGCGCGATCGTGCGCGACGCGGCGGCGACCGACTACTCCTGGTCATCGATCGTCTCGGGCATCGTCAAGAGCGCGCCGTTCAGCATGGCGGTCGCGAGCGAAGCCGCCGACACCGGCGAGCGAGAAAGGCCTGTGAAATGATCATCGCAAAGAAGGCGATACCGCGGCGCACCGTCCTGCGCGGCCTCGGGTCGGTGCTCGCGTTGCCGCTGCTCGACAGCATGGTCCCCGCGCTCTTGGCGCTGCAGAAGACGCCAGCGAAACCGATCAACCGGTTCGGCGTGATGTATGTGCCCAACGGCATGATCATGCAGAGTTACCTGCCTTTGACCGAAGGGACGGGCTACGAGCTCACGCCCACGTTGAGCGCGCTGGCGCCGTTTCGCGAGCAGGTCCTGGTCCTGAGCGGACTGGAATGTGTGCCGACGCCAGGACGTCCCGGTGGCGCGCATGCCAAAGCGAGCACGCGGTTCCTCACCGACGTGTCGCCGCCAACCAGCGAGACGTGGCTCGATGCCGGCATCTCGGTGGATCAGATCCTCGCGCAAGAAGCGGGGAGGCACACGCAGGTCGCGTCATTGGAGCTGGCGATTGAGTCCAGCGAGACGGCGGGCGCGTGCGATACCGGGTTTGCGTGTCCGTACACCAACACGATCAGTTGGAAGGGCCAGAACACGCCGCTGCCGACGCAGAACAACCCGCGCGTGATCTTCGAGCGTCTGTTCGGCGACAGCGCCAGCACCGATCCACGAGTCCGGCTGGCGCGGCTGCGCCAGCGGCGAAGCGTGCTCGATTCGGTGAGCCAGGAAGTCGCGCAGCTTCAGGGCGCGCTGCCGCAGAGCGATCGGACGAAGCTGACCGAATATCTCGCGGCGGTCCGTGACGTCGAGCAGCGCATCCAGATTGCCGAGGCGCAAAGCGATCGCGAGCTGCCGCTCGTGAATCATCCAGCGGGCATTCCGATCAACTGGGAAGACCACGTCACCTTGATGTTGGATTTGCAGGTGCTGGCGTTTCAGTGCGACCTGACGCGCGTCATCACGCTCATGATGGGACACGAGCACAGCGGCATGACGTATCCGCAGATCGGCGTGCCCGACGCGCATCACCCGATCTCCCATCATCAACAAGAGCCCGAGAAGGTGGCGAAGGTCGCCAAGATCAACGCGTATCACATGCGGATGTTCGCCAAGCTGCTCGAGAAGCTCCAGGCGACGCCCGACGGTGACGGCACGCTGCTCGATCACGTTACGATGATGTACGGCGCGGGCATCGCCGACAGCAACAGCCATTCGCCGATAGATATTCCGATGATCCTCGCCGGCGGGGGAGCCGGGCACCTGAAGGGAGGACGCCACCTCCGGCTCGCGGACGTGCCGCTGGCGAACCTGCATCTGACGTTGCTGGATCAGTTCGGCGTGCACCGGGATCGCATCGGGGACAGCTCGGGACGAGTCGATGCGGCCATCCTCACGCTGTAGACGCCTTGCGGTCAGCGGCTGTCTGGCGGTGCTGGCCTCGACGCAAGCGTCGGCTGACCCGCAAGGTCTCGCCGTAGCTCGCGCCGATCTCAATGCGAGCGGAGGAGGACGGCTCATTCAGGCGGTCAAGAGCACGGATATTGCGGCGGTACGTGGGCTGCTGAAGGCGCGCATCGACGTGAACGCGGCGACGGGAGATGGCGCGACCGCGCTGCACTGGGCCGCGCATCGTGACGACCTGACGATTGCCGATCTGTTGATCCGCGCTGGGGCGCGTGCCAACGTCGCCAACGACCTGGGATCGACCCCGCTGCATCTCGCCTGCACCAACCGCAGCGCGCCGATGGTCGAGCGGCTGCTGGCGGCAGGCGCCGACGCGAACGCCGCGCTGCTGAATGGTGAGACGGTCCTGATGACCTGCGCGCGGGCGGGCAACGCCGACGCGGTGAAGGCGGTCCTCGGTCGCGGCGCCGACGTGAACGCGAAGGAGCGCGAGCACCACCAAACCGCACTGATGTGGGCGGCGGCCCAACGCCATCCCCAGGTCGTCCAACTGCTCGTCGGCGCCCGCGCTGATATTCGTGCGCGCTCGCTGACCTACGCGCAGACCGTCGTCGGCGAACAGACCCAGCGCGCGGGACGCGAGGAGCTGAATTACACGGTGTTACGCGGTGGCGCCACACCCTTGCTGTTGACGGCGAGGGTCGGCGACGTCGCGTCGGCCAAGCTGCTGTTGAAAGCGGGAGCCGACCCGAACGACCTGCAGCCGGATGGCGTCAGCGCCCTCGTGCTCGCGGCCCACAGCGGCAATGGCGATGTGGCGGCGCTGCTGCTCGAACACGGCGCCGATCCCAATGCATTTGGCAGTGGATATTCGGCGCTGCACGCGGCGATCCTCAGAGGCGATGTGCCCTTGGTCGAGGCGCTCCTTGCCTACGGCGCCGATAAGAATGCCCGAATCGCGAAGGGCACGCCGTTGCGCCGCGACACCACCGATTGGAACCTGCCGGCGACGCTGATTGGATCGACGCCGTATCTGCTGGCGGCGCGATTTCTGGAGCCCGAGATCATGCAGGTGCTCGCCGCCGCCGGCGCGGATCGCACGCTCACGATGCCCGATGGCGCGACGGCCGTCCTGCTCGCGGCGGGGATGGGATCGCGCACCAGCGCGAGCCGCCGGGGGATCGACACCATCGACTTTGGCAAGGTCGAACCGGAAAGTCGCGTGCGCGACGGGGTTGGCGCGGCGCTGGACCTCGGCGGGGATCCGAACGCCGCAAACCAGGCCGGTGATACCGCGCTCCACATCGCGGCCGCTCGCGGATACGACACCGTGATTCAGAGGCTGGTGGAGCATGGCGCCCGCGTCGACGTCGCGAACAAGCGCGGGATCACGCCGCTCGCGGCGGCAACGTTTGGCTCGACCACCGGCAGAGGCAGACCCGCCGCGCCTGCTGGTGCCGACGCACTTGGATTCGAGCGTCCCATCGAGGTGGCCCATCCGAGCGCGGTCGCGTTGCTGAAAAAGCTCGGCGCCAGCGAGTGATCGGTCCTGTCATGCAGAGGGCCTTCTACGGGGTGCTGATGATCGCCCTCGCGACCGTGGTATCCGCGGCGGCCCAGCAGGGGTTCAGCGGCAGACTGTCCGACAGCACGTGCGGCGCGTCCCACGAGGCCAAAGCCGGAGGGCTCAGCGATCGCCAGTGCCTGCTCGCCTGCGTCAGAGCGCTCGCGAAGTACGTGCTCGTGGATCAGCACAACCAGGTGATACCGATCGCGAACCAGGACGCGATGGGTCTGCCGCTGTATGCCGGTCGGCCCGTAAAGCTCACGGGCGAATCCAGGGGCGACGCCGTGTTCGTCACGAAAGTCGAAGCGATCCCTGCGCACGTGCATCTCGGCCACGTCATGACGAACTGGAAGGACACACCGGGCATGCGGGGATTCCTGCCCGTCGCTGCGGACGAGGCCAGAGTCGCGGTCCTGCACGCCAATCTCGCCGCCAAGGGCGCAGGCGTCAACGACATCACCCTGCATGTGGGTCATGTTCTGCATGCGCTCGATCCCGCGCTCGAACCAAACGGGCCTGGCGCCGGGTACGGCGTCAGGAAAGCCGCCGCCGGCGCGCAGCAGCACCTGGATCTCGCCGCGAAGGCCGAGGGCGCCACGACCGACATCAGCACCTCCGGCGCGCAGGTGTCGAGGTCCCTCACGAGCGTGCTGCAGTGGGTGGATCACGCGGTTGCGGCCGCGCAGAAGGCTCGCACGGCGGCCGATGCCGCCGAAGCCGCACGGGCCGCCGCCGATCTCGCGGCCCTGGCACGGCGAATCAGCGATGAGGGGCTGGCGCAGGCGCGGACCCAAATGGATCGCTTGTTGAAAACCGAAGGTCTGCTCGGCGCCCCACGTTAGGGGTCGAATCCCGGTCGCGCCGGCAGGTTCAGAGCTCGACGTAATCCTCCTCGATGGTCTCGTCGCTGCGCGCGCCCAGCCGCTCCAGGAGCTCCATGATGATGGCGGCCTTGTCCTGCGCATCGCGCCTGGACCAGGTGCGGGACTTCACCTCGAGGAAGTAACCGTCCGATGCTGGATTCAGGAGACGATCGACGTGCACGTAGAATTGGACGCCGCGATAGCCGACCAGCCAGCGGCGCCGATCCTTCTCGATCTCGCGCTCGCGCGCGGGCTTGAAGTACTCGCGGTAGAAGCGCGGCGAGTGGGCCGCGGGCGCGAAGAAACGGGACCGGAACAGCAGCACCGCGCCGAACGCGGCCTCGCGCGACGGCCCCGTCAGCGTCAGCCGCGCGCGGGCGTTCGTCACCGTGCCGTGCTCGTCGAGAAACTCGTCTTCCCGATGCCGCAGGCGCCCCTGGTTCGGATCGTCGAAAAAGAAGTAGGTGTCGTACTGGTGGTAGTGCACGGCGCGAATGACCGTGATCTCGTCGCTGGTCAGTGCGTGTAGCACCGTGTCGAGGGAGGCGAGGCGCACTTTGACCTGCACCTCGAAGCTCTCCTGTTCCGCCGCTCCGCCGATGGCAATCAGCTTCTGCAGCACGCTTTGCTCGCGCTGGATCAGAAAGGCGTCGATGCGTCGTGCCACCTCGCCGGCGGCCGACCGGAGATCGTCTTCGTCGAGGGTGAGGAGGCGGCGCTCGCGCATCAGCCACTGGCCGTTGCACATCACGTCGATCACATCGGAGGATTTGGTCGCATACACGAGCTGTGAATAGATGGCATTCGCATCGCGGCCGAATCGCGGCACGTTGTGGGTCTGATCCAGATCCACGACGATGAGGTCGGCGCGCTTGCCCGGCTCGAGCGAGCCGGTGATGTCGCCCAGGTGAATCGCGCGTGCGCCGAGGCACGTGGCCATGGCCAGGGCCTGACGCGCCGGCAGCGCGGTCGGGTTGCCGGTGGTGCCCTTGGCCAGCAGCGCCGCCAGGCGCGTTTCCTCGAACATGTCGAGGTCGTTGTTCGAGGCCGCACCATCGGTGCCGATGCCGACGGGGACACCAAGGTCGAGCATCTTCGCGACCGGCGCAATGCCGGAGCCCAGCTTCAAGTTGCTCGACGGATTGTGCGCGACGCCGGCACCGGCGTCTTTCAGCGCCCGTATCTCCCCCTCGTCGACGTGCACGCAATGGGCGGCCACCACGCGCGCGTCGAAGAGCCGCAGTTTCTTGACCCATGGGATGACGGGCATGCCGTGCTCGCGCCGCGACGCCTCGACTTCGAGCGCGGTTTCGGCGAGGTGGGTGTGAAGGCGGACGTCGAGCTCGGTCGCCAGCTCGGCACAGGCTCTGAGGATCTCTGTCGTGCAGGTGTACGGCGCGTGCGGCGCCACCGCCGGGACGACGAGCGCGTGCCCCTTCCAGCGGGCGATGAAGTCGCGCGCACGAGCAATGGCGTCCTCGAAGCTGGTCGCGTCTGGCGTGGGAAACCTGAGCACGGTCTGGGCGCAGAGCGCGCGCAAGCCGGCCGCGGCCGTGGCTTCGGCCACGGCTTCCTCGAAGTAGTACATGTCGGCGAAACAGGTCGTGCCGGACCGAATCATCTCCGCGCAGGCGAGCTTCGTGCCGAGCGCCACGAAATCGGGTCGCACGAACTGCCGCTCGACCGGCATCATGTATCCCAGGAGCCAGACGTCCAGGCGCAGGTCATCGGCGAGCCCCCGCAGCAGCGTCATCGGCGCGTGGGTGTGGGCGTTCACGAGGCCCGGCATCACCACGCGCCCTCGGCAGTCGATGGTGTCGAGCGGGTCGTACTCGGTTTCGATGGTGCCAACCGCGACGATCTCCCCGGCGCGGACGGCAACCGATCCCGGCGCGTACACCGTGAAGTGCTCGTCCATCGTCAGGACATGCGCGTTGGTGAGCAGGAGGTCGCAGGGTGTCCGCATCTCCATCTGCGCAGTGTACCGCCCGAGCGTCGGAACGGGCGCGCCCCAGCTAACGTTCGATGTCGTCGGCGTACGGCACTGGTCGCGAGTCGCCCATGCGTCGCAAGCGCTCCTGCCAGCCCAGAATCACAATCGCGTCTGGATACGCCGCGAGGCCGCGTCGGACGACGTGCGCGTCGCTCAAGGTGGCATAGCGTCCGATGAGGATGCGGCGCCGGACCTCCGTCGGGGGAAAGAAGACATCCACTGCGTACACCGGGAGCGCCGTGGCCAGGAGCTTGAGCTCGACCTCTCGAGCTTCGCGGTCGTCGGCGTAGGTGCCGACCAGCACCGAGTACGCGCCATCGGTCGCCGGCGGCACGGGACCCCGCATCGGTTGATCGACGCGCGGTCCGGAAATGGGAGCGGGATCGCGCGGGGGCGCCGGCGGTGTTGGCGGCAGCGCGAGATCGCCGCTGCCCTCCATCGTGTAGCCGACCGCGTAGCCGAGCACGGCGGCCGCGATGAGCAC
>DAINCF010000235.1:0-10667 GCA_036732565.1 Vicinamibacterales bacterium | reverse complement strand
GTGGCCAGGTCGATCGACGCGGCGACATGGACCGGCACGCCGCCGGGGGCGGCGACGATGTTGAAGCCCATGCCGATCGTGCCGTCGGGATTGGGCGTGGCCAGGCCGGTCGCCGGCGCGCGCTTGCCCGTGCCACATTGATCGTCGAAGCCGTTGAGCGTGTAGACGCCTCCGGTCTGCGTGACCACGACCGAGATCAGGTTGCAGTAGGACTGGAGCTGCCACTTGAACGTGCCGAGTGGCTGTGCGGAGGCCACGCTCGCCTGGAGCATGGCCGTGACGACGACAGCGACGAATCCGCGAAACATACACACCTCCACTGAGCCGAGCCGTACTCGGCGATTGGACGAATCGATTGAAGAGAGAAAACGACCTAACGTTCCTTGGCTTCGAGACGATCGAGTCGCGCGCGCAGGGACGCGATCTCGGCTAGCAGCGCTTCGTTCTGACGCATCAACGTTTCGTTCTGCCCACGCTCCCGGGTCTCGAGCGCTTGAATGGCACGGAGTGCGACGCCGCTCAGATCCAGGTGGCCAATGGTCTTGTCATCCACGCCAAGGCCGAAGGCCGCGTGGAAGTCCTGCGCGACGGGCCCGACGTGGGTCACACCCGGCTCGGTCTTGTAGCTCCATCGCGAGATGGGCATCGCGCGAAGCTTGGCCAACACCATCTCGCCGTCGATCGGCTCGAAATGCTCCTTGGTGTCTCGATCCGAGGTGCACGACCACGCGCCGCTCCCCGCGTTGAGCCAGCAACCGGTCGTGAGATTCTTGTTGGTGTACAGGTACACTCCACCGGCCGCACGCACGGCGAACTCGTTGGGCAGGTTGGCAGCGAAGTCGTCCGTCGTCGAGCGATCGCCGAAGACGAAGGTGCCGGGTGCCGTCACTCCCGTCGCCGCGTCGGTGCCGAGCACGACCGAGCCGTTGCCACTTGCGTAGACCCGCAAGCCCATGGCGATCGATTCGAAGCCCGCCGCGGTGGACAGCGCACCCATTGCGACGCTGTTGCCTCCACTGGCGACGACGGTGTCGCCCATCGCGAACGCGTGCGCGCCGCTCGCCGTGGTCGACTGGCCCATGGCGACGCTGTCCTCGCCGACAGCGTGTGTGGAGAAACCGAATGCGACGCTCTCAGGCCCGCTCGCGGAGGTATTCACGCCCATGGCCACACTGCCGTAGCCGATGCTCGCGTCGTTCCACTGTGTCGAGTCGACACGTCCCGCCCGAAACGCGCTCTTACCGGGGTACCACATCAGGCGCCGGCCGCTGCCGGAGAGCGGAATGAGCGTGCCGTCGACTCCGCCAGTCGCGGCGAAGCCGGAGAGGTTGTCGAAGTCGAACGCGCCTGACGGTAACTGCCGCAACGCAAGGCTTACGGAGCCTGATTGGCCGCCACCGATGAGGCCAGGCCCGGGGGTCAGACTCGACAGGTCGCCGGTCTCGAGGGCACACGAGGCGCCGCCGTCCTGTCCCACCGCCCGCATGAAGCTGCCGGCTGCGCAAGCGCCACTGATGCGTGCTTGCACCTGAGTCGGGTCGATCTGCGCGCCGCCGACGCTGCCCTGCGGTACGCTGCTCGTCGGCGCGGGTCGCGGACTTCCACCTGCACCAGTCCCCGGTGTGAGCACGATGGTGCCGGCGTTGCCGGCGCTGTCGCGCCACGCGCCGCCAAGCGACGACACACTAATCAACGCGTCCACGTGTACCGGCGTGCCACCGGGCGCGGTCACGATGGCGAGGCCGAAGCCGATCGAGCCGTCCGGGTTGAGGAACGCCGTGCCGCTCGCCGACGCCGCCTGGGCGGCGCCGCACTGATCGTCGGTCCCTTCCATCTCGTACACCGGACCGTTCTGCGTCACCGTCAACGTGACGATGTTGCAATACGGTTGGAGCTGCCAGCGAAACGTGCCGAGCGGCGATTGCGCGCCGGCAATGCTCGCCATGAGCAGGCCGGTCAAGAAGACACTGAGAGCAATCAATAGGCGAGGCATCACATCACTCCTATCGCTCTCGGGCTTCGAAGCGTTCGAGACGCGCGCGAAGCCGCGCGATCTCGGCGAGCAACGTCTCGTTCTGCTCGCGTGTGCGGGCTTCGAGCGCCTGAATGGCTCTCAGCGCCACGCCGTCCGCATCGATCGTGCTGATGCGCAACGGATCTTCACCGAGCCCGAAGGCGGCGCGGAAGTCTTGCGCGGTCGGACCGATGTGCCGAATCACTGCATCCTGCGCTTTGTAGTTCCACTCGCGAATCGGCATCCGCGCAATCTTCGACAACACGTCGGCATCATCGAGATCACGAAAGTTCTCCTTCATGTTCACGTCGGAGACGGTCAGCCACGCGCTGCCACCCGGCGCCAACTCGGCACCGGCCGTCAGCGTGCTGTTGGTGTAGATGCCTACCCCTCCGGCCGAGCGCACCAGAAACTGGTTGGGCGTGAACCCGGTGAACGTGCTGAGCGACGAGCGATCGGCAAGGACAATCGCGCCGGTTGCCGCCGGAATCGTGGCCGCATCGGAGCCAATCACAATCGAGCCGTTGCCGGCCGCGTTGACTCGCCAGCCCATGGCGACCGACACGGATCCACCGGCCCGTGCGAGCAAACCCATCGCCGTGCTGGCCAATCCGGTGGCCGCGCTCTCCTGCCCTGCCGAGAACGACGCGAACCCGTCAGCCACGGACCCGGTGCCGAACACAGCGGCGTGTTTGCCGCCTGCTTTGGTCTGGAAACCGGCGGCAAACGTGTTGTCCTCTGCGGCGATCGTGTTGGTCCCGGTCGCAAAGCTGGAGAAGCCGTTCGCCTGCGTCCCGGTTCCAATCGCGGTCGCGTGAGCGCCGGTAGCCTTGGTCTCGAATCCGAAGGCGGAACTGTTGGGTCCGCTCGCCAACGTCTGATGGCCAAACGCCACACTGCGTGCTCCCGACGCCACCGTGTCCAGGTTGAACGCGGCGCTGTGCTGACCGACGTTCAGGTCATCCCAGGCCGGGACCGTGACTTGTCCGGCGCGGAGCGCGGCCTTGCCTGAGTACCACATCAGACGCGTGCCGGGACCGGAGTCGGGGATGTTGCCCTGGCCGAGCGTGCCCTCGGCGAGAAACCCGCCATCGCCTTGCAACGCAAACGCGCTGGGGATCACCGCTCCTGAGACGGAAACGGGGACGGGGCGTGGGCTGCCTCCGGTGCCATTGCCTGGGGTGAACACGAAATTGCCGGTCGCGCCGGCGCTGTCGCGCCAGGTGCCGCCGAGCGTGGCGAGGTCGATCGATGCGGCGACGTGCACAGGTGCGCCCCCAGGAGCGGCGACGATGTTGAGCCCCATGCCGATCGTGCCGTCGGGATTGGGGGTGGCGAGGCCGTTCACTGGCGCCCGCTTGCCCGCGCCACATTGATCGTCGAAGCCGTCGAGCGTGTAGACGCCGCCGGTCTGCGTGACCACGACCGAGATCACGTTGCAGTAGGACTGGAGCTGCCACTTGAACGTGCCGAGCGACTGTGCGGACGCGATGCTCACCTGGAGCATGCCCGCGACGATGAGAGCGACAAACCCGCGACACATACACACCTCCACTGAGGCCGAGCCGTGGCTCGGCCGATGAACGAATCAATTGAAGAGAGAAAGTTCCGTTAGCTTGGCGTGCTCGTCAGCGACACGTGTCCCATGCCGCTATCCCGCGACAGTGCGTCGGCAGGAAGAAGTGCTTGGCGACATGCCTGGCGACGGCGCGGCCGATTTTGGCGCCATGACGCATGGACTGTCGCCAGTGGAGTCCGCCCCACACGCGTGCGTTGTCCACGTCGCGCATGATCGCGTCGAGGTCGTGATACGTGCGCTCCGTCAGCACGAGTGGAGGCACCGCCGCTTTCGATGCGACGAGCGTCCAGCGGACCTTGTCAGTGTGAAAGAACGACGCGACGGCGTCGGTCACCGCGGTCGACCAGAATCCGTGCCCCGATGGATATTCGGGGTGGTTCACCTTCAACAGGGGCGTCCAGCTCAGATCCGGATCGGTGTACGGGTTGCCGTCCAGGTCGGCTCGGGGAATCGCCGTTCTAGGCCGCCACGCGGTGTAGAAGTACTTGGCCTCGAACCCGGCGATCACCGCGTCGGAGGCGGCGGTGTGGACCATGGCGAAGAAGCGGGCGGCGTCCCGAACGTTCAGGCGTCGCTCGATCGCAAGGTTGATCAGGTTGCGGTTCCAGAAGACATAGGGGTGCTCGGACCAGAAGTACGCGATGTCCGTCTGTTCGAGCGAGCGGACGCTGCTGTTGTATCGGCCGTAGTCGCGCGTCTCGACGAAGTCAGCCGTGTAGGCATCCGACGACAACGACGATGGACCGCTGGGTCTGAGCCGCGCAGGGTCTGTGAACGTGAACGGGCGAATCCGGCCCACCTTGGCATCGACCGGCTGCGGGTCGCTCGACTGGGTCGGGCAGCCGGCATCGGGCTCGAACTCGCCCACGGTTGGCGGGAGCGTGCTGCAGAAGTAGGGCACGGCGTCTGCAAAACCGTCGTTGGCGCGCCGCCCGAGAATCGCCGCCGACGCGTCTTCGCCGACGCGGATACCGCGATCCTTGGCCTCGCTGTCAGGGATGTTGATCAGGTAAGCGGCATACTGATCGTCGAGATACGCGTACTGGGACGACGCGACGCGCGCGCGGGCGGTCAGGTAGGCTGCGGTCGCGACCGCCGCACGCACATCGGCCCGCCTCGGCGCTCGGATGTCCGCGGCGTACGGTTCATACCCGCCCTCGATGGCCACGGCGGCGTCGTAGACCGCGAGCATGACGATGGTGTGAAGCACCTGCGCCGTGCCTGCCGATCGTGGGGCAGTGGCGTTGTGAATCGCTGGCTGAACGATGGCTGCCCAATCGATCACCACATTGGGCGCTTTGTCCGTGAAGTGGCCCGCGAACGTGTGAACGGCGCTCGCGAGCAGCAGCAAACATGTCAGAACCGAACGGGCAATCACTGCAATCTCCTTCCTGGCCATCAAGCGAAGTAGCAAGGTGGTCGTCGTGGACGTGCTCATACTCATAAGGGCGACGTTCGGCGGCCGAAGTGCTAACCGTGCTCATGCCGGATGCCTGAATTTGGTAATGTGTAGGCGCCAGCGGCCCGCTGGGGCCCTGAGCGGGGCCGCACGATATGTCTCCGGAGCCAGACATCACACAGCTGCTCGTTGCCTGGACCAATGGCGACCAGGCAGCGTTCGATCGTCTGGCGCCGGTCGTCCACCGCCACCTGCACCGCCTCGCGGCGCATTACATGGCTGACGAGCGGCCCGGACATGTGCTCCAGACCACGGCGCTCGTCAACGAGGCGTTTCTGCAACTGGTCGACTGGAAGGACGTGCAGTGGCAGAGTCGTGCGCAGTTCTTCGGCCTCGCGGCCCAGGCGATGCGGCACATCCTCGTGGACGCGGCGCGTACGAGGAATCGCGAGAAGCGGGGAGGGGGGCAGTTACACGTGTCGCTGTCCGGCGCCGCCGATGTCGCCATCGCCAAGAGCGCGGACCTCATTGCCCTGGACGATGCGTTGACCACGCTGGAAGGTTTACACCCGCGTCACAGCCGGGTGGTCGAGCTTCGTTTCTTCGGCGGGTTGAGCCTCACGGAAATCGCCCACCTGCTCGACGTGTCGGTCGGCACGGTCCGGCGCGACTGGAGCCTGGCCCAGGCGTGGCTGTATCGCGAGCTCAATCGTCGTGAATCGTGATGAATCCCGAGCGGTATCGTAGAGCGGGCGAGTTGTACGATGCGGCAGTGGCCTTGCCGCTGGATCGTCGTGCTCCGTTTCTCGAGCAAGCCTGCGGCAGCGATCGGGGTCTGCTCGACGAGGTCGCATCGCTGCTCGTGGCTCACGAAAGCGCCGGCGACTTCATCGAGTCGCCGGACCCGCGCGTCCGCACGCTTCTCGACTCGGTGATCGAACCCCTCTCCCAGTTGCACGAACGATCAAGGCACGACGCGTCCGAGGACTCGGCCCCGTCGCTGACGCCCGGACAGCACCTGGGACGCTATCACGTGCTCGACCTCCTGGGCGCCGGCGGAATGGGCCGCGTCTACCGCGCGCTCGACCCGACCTTGGGCCGCGAGGTTGCGATCAAGGCCTTGGCGCGCACCTTTCGTGGCGACTCGGCCAGCCTACGACGCTTCGAGCGCGAAGCGCGTGTGCTCGCCACGCTGAGTCATCCGAACATCGGGACCATTTACGGCTTCGAGCAGTTGGACGGCGAGCCGTACCTGGTGCTCGAGCGCGTCGACGGCGAGACGCTCGCGGACCGGCTGGTGCGCGGCGCGATGCCCATCGAAGCGGCGCTGAGCGTGGCCGGGCAAATCGTCGAGGGGCTCGAAGAGGCCCACGGCAAGGGCGTGATTCACCGCGACTTGAAGCCGTCCAACGTCATGGTGACGGCCGATGGCCGCGTCAAGCTGGTCGACTTCGGCTTGGCGAAGGAAATCGGTACCACGCCTGCGCTCGATCCCCCAGCCGCACCGCTCACCTCACCGGGCGTCGTCCTCGGGACCGCGCGGTACATGAGCCCGGAGCAGGTGAGAGGCGAGAACGTGGACACGCGCACCGACGTGTGGGCGTTCGGCTGCGTGTTGTACGAGATGCTCACGGCACGGCCGGCATTCCCGGGCCGTTCGGTGTCGGAGGTCGTGGCAGCCGTGCTGCGTGACGACCCGGATTGGCTGGCGCTGCCTGCCGACGCACCGACCAACGTCAGCCGGTTGCTTCGCCGCTGCCTGCGCCGCGATCCGCGCATGCGACTCCAGCACGTTGGCGACGCCCGTCTCGAGCTCGCGGACACGCAGGCGCACGTGCCGGCCGTGGATGCCTCACGCACGCGGCGTACGACGGCGATGCGACTGCTGCCATGGGCGATCGCCATGGCGTCGATCGCCGCGCTCGGCGCGTCCCTGCTGCTGCGTTCGCCGTCGACTCCTTCGGTCTCTCCTGCGTTGCGCTCGAGCCTCGAGCTGCCAGCCGGCGTGGCCCTGGCCAGCGAGTTCTCGGCGCCCTACGCGATCGCGCCGGATGGCTCGCGCGTCGTGTTCGAAGCCGTCGAAGCGTCGACGCAGCGGCTGTACGTACGCGAGTTGGCGGATCCCTCGCTGCGGGCTCTTGCCGGAACCGAAGACGCCCGCCAGCCATTTTTTTCTCCTGATGGCGCTTGGGTCGGCTTCTTCTCGAGCCGCAGGCTCTCGAAAGTGCCGGTCGCCGGGGGGCCCGTCTTGCAGGTGGCCGATGTCGGCAGCAATTCGAGAGGGGCGACCTGGGCCCCTGACGGGACCATCGTATTCACCGCGCCGCAGACGGCCGGGCTCCTCCGCGTCTCGGCGAGCGGCGGCAAGCCCGCTCCCCTGACGATGCTGGACCCGGCGCGTGGTGAGACCTCGCATCGCTGGCCGGACGTGTTGCCCGGCGGAAAGTGGGTGCTGTTCACTGTCGGCTTCGAGGACGCGTCGTACGACGAAGCGCGGATCGAAGCGGTGTCGCTCGAAAGCGGCGAGCGACGGCTATTGGTGTCTGGTGCCGGATTCGCTCGGTGTTGTTCCGAAGGGAGACTGTTGTTCGTTCGCGGTGGTCTCATCTACGCGGTCGGATTCGATCCCGAGCGTCTCGCGGTGCGTGGCACACCGGAAGTCGTGCTCGCCCCGGTTCGCTACGATGCGCGAAACGGCGGCGGTCACCTCGCGCTCTCGCCCTCGGGCGCGCTTCTCTTCGGACCTGGTGAACCGGTCTCCTCGGACTACCTCCTCGCCTGGGTCGATCGCGATGGCGGCATCTCCAGGGCCGACGACAAACCGCGGGCGTTTCGGGAGGTCAAGGCGAGTCCCGACGGCCGCCGTGTCGCCGCCGTCATCGGCAGGTCTACTGAATCCGAGCTCTGGCTCGTAGATGCGAACGGGACGTGGTCACGGCTCTCACTCGGGCTGGCCCCTCATCGACCCACGTGGACCTCGCGCGGCGATGGCATCACGGTCGGCGCGCAGAAGGACGGCACGTGGCAGCTGCTGACGGTGGCCGTCGATGGCCGGCGAGACCCCGTGGTCCTATTCACGAGCCCGCAGCGCTTGTACCCCAATACGTGGTCCCCCGACGGGCGCTATCTGATCTTTCAGGAAAGCCGCCCAGACACCGGCTGGGACTTGCGGCTGATCGAGGTGAACGGCTCCGGTGGCCCGGTCGGCGCCCCGCAGGTGTTCGCGGACACACCGTTTCACGAGACCAGCGCCGCGTTCTCGCGTGATGGTCGATGGGTCGCGTACGAGTCGAACGAGCTCGATGGTGTGTTCCAGGTCTACGTGCGCTCGTTCCCCGATGGCGCGCACAAGATTCGTGCGTCTCCGTCCGGCGCGCGATGGCCGGCGTGGGACGCGCAGGGCAACCTGCACTACTGGCAGAGCGGCGACGATACGCTGTGGGCAGTGCAGACAACCGAGAAGGGCGAGCGGCTCCACGTGGGCACGCCACGTGCCGTGTGGCGTGGTGCGAGCGCGTCCACTCTCCTCACTCGCATTGTCAACCCGGTCGCGGGCGCGCGCTATGACCTGGAGCCACGCGGCGCTCGGTTTCTGGTGCTGGAGAGAGCCGTTGAAGACAAGGGACCGCAGCTCTCGCATCCGATGATCGTCCTTGGCCGCACTGCGCGGGACGCAGCGGCGATCCGCTGAGCTGTTGAAACGATTCGGCCGTGACCGTCACCACTGGGAGAACGCCGCTACCCATTGGAGGACGTCATGGCCAAGACCCGCCGGCGCTCGCCGGCCGGCACGCGAGTGCTTCGGACGAAACGCATCACCACGCTGCCATCGGGCGCGTTTGGAGCGTTCGATTCGCCATCGTTTAGGCTGGAGCGGTTGACCGCCGAGACGCCGACGGCGACGCTACGGAAAGCCGGCGCGTCCGCGAAGGCCGCCAAGCTCGTCAAGCAGTCGCTGGCGGGTGACGGGCTGACGTTGAACCAGATCGCCCGTCAATCATCGGCGCCGCTGCCCGAGCTGCGGCGCATGCGCGCCATCAGCTTCACCGCCGCCGAAGATCCACTGCACATCGTCGACGTGAGGCCTGCGGACGGATTCGTGCTGAGCGACACGCCGTTCATGCTGGCGATCACCTACCAGAACGGCGGCCATCAGCCATGCGTCGTGGCGAGCGCGACGGTCCTGTGGGCGGGCGATCCGTTTACCGTCGAAGCCGATCTCGTCGAGCAGCAGGGCGACGGCAGGGCGGTTATCCCCTTCGATCGCGAGCGCACGCTGCCGGTCGGGCAGGCCGAGTTCCTGGTCTCGCTCTATCGCGCCGACGGTGCGCAGTCGACCTTCCGGCGCACCGTGTTCGTGTTGCCGTCCAATCCGCTCTCGCTGTCAGTGGCGCCTGCCGGTGCCACCGTCACGGGGACGTGGAGCGCCCGCGGCGACTACCATCCCGAGAACGACACGTTTCTGACCGAGGTCGAGGTGACCATCGCCAACGGCGATGGTGCGGCGGTGTCGATGCGCACCGGTGTCGACTGGGAGTTCTGGGACGGACCGGTCGGCGCTGGTACCCGCGTGGAATCGGGCAGCTTCAGCCTCGGCGGCGCCGTGTCGGTACCGGCGCACGGCACGTATCGGTTTGGCGCCTGGTTCAGCTCGCCGCGCGGCAGCGGCGTGTTCAACACCTACAATCGCAAAGAAGATCTCGCGCTTCAGATCAGCATGACCGCGACCGACGGCCGCGTCATCCGAGGGCAGATCACCTGCCGGGTGATGCTGGCGTACGGCGTGAACATCATCAAGGTCGGCGACTTCGGGAGCGCCGAGCACACCGATCTCTACAACGCGGTCGATCAGATGCGACAGATCTTCGAGCGCCGCGACATCACGCTGCGCGGTGTGAACCGCCACATCATCAACAACAGCCTCGCCGGTGGGCTGACCGTTCTCGACAGCGAGGACGAGTACCGAGACATGCTCGAAGCCTGGTCGGTGCCGAACGACTTCATCGACGTGTACGTGGTTCAGCAATTCAACTGGGGCGGATTCAACGGATATGCCGGTGATATCCCCGGCCCTGCCTCGAAGGGCGGGCGCGAGGATGGCGTGGCGGCGGACAAAACCGGCTTCACCGATGCCAGCGGCACGCGTCGATTGAACGTCGGCGTGCTGGCCCAGCTGATCGGCCACGAGGTCGGCCACTATCTCGGGCTGTCACACCTCGAGACGGCCAACAATCTGATGCGGAGCAATACCGGCGTCAGAGGGCCGGAGCTGGACTACGACCAGTATCGGACGATGTTTCCTCACGGCTACATGGTGTTTCTCTGAGGCACGGTCATGGCGCACATCAAACAGATTCGACCCGAGCCGGTTCAATCGATCGTCCGCGGCGGACGCACGCGCCCCTCGCGGCTCGTGAACCTCGCGGCGTATCCCGCCGTTGCACATCGACAGTCGGTGAACGCGAAGCTGCTGTCCGGCCTGTGCGGTCACGGCGCGACCGGCGCTCCCTTCACCGCCGAGGATGCCTCCGTCCTCCTGAAGATCGCCCACGAGCGGTTCGATGGCGAGCACGCGCTGCTGCGCCGGCGAGCGCTGACGGCACTGGCGGAGACGCGATCGCTCGATGCGGTCGAGACCCTCTCCGCGATCGCATTGTCGCCGCTCGAGGATGAGT
>DAINCF010000234.1:0-10686 GCA_036732565.1 Vicinamibacterales bacterium | reverse complement strand
GGTCCGCCGGCGACGCGAGCGCGCCGACAAAGAGGCCGCGGTCATCGACGGTCGGCTGCCCGTAGGCGATCACCAACTTCTCCTTCTTCGGCTGGATCACCACGTCGGGACCGAGCCGGACGCGGGCGCGACGCTTCGCGCTGGCTATGGGCGGCAGCAGGCCGCCGGTCGCCGGCAGCGCGATTTCGTCCGGAAGCGTACCCACCAGACGACACCCGACCGCTCCACCACCACCGCCCGACGGCGGGTTCACCGCGGCATCGATGTCGTTGAACAGGACGAACGCGAACGCCGGCAGCAGAATCGGCAGGGCCACCGAGAAGACGCCGAGCAGCAGTGCCGCGATGACCTGATCGATCACGCTGAACTCGTCGTGCGCCACGCTGCTGCACCCTCGGAGACTCAACAAGGTGTCATCGACGACGTGGGTGAAGTCGACGTCGGGCCACGGGCGGTCGTCGTACCCAGTCATCCGCGTCTGGATGGTATGCGGCGCCTTGAAGACGACCGAGAGCCCGGTCAGGTGAACGGGGCCGAACGGACTCGGAGCGCCGTTGCCGCTGAGCTGCTTCGGCGCGGCCGCGAACGCCGCGGCGGCGAGCCGGCGAATGAGGCTCGCGTTGATGAAGATGCCGAAGTTCCCACCGGCGACGAGATCGGGCACCTGCGCGCGGTTGCGCGCCTGATCGCCGCAGGAGCCCGGCTGCACGCGCGTGCCCCAGATCCGGATGAAGATCTTCCCGCCCGTGCAGGTGACCCGCACCTCGGGGTCGGGCAGCTTGAACCGCGCGAGGTTGCGTCCCACGGCCTGCTGGACCCGCGCCAGGTCGGCGGCCGAGGGGCACGTCGCCTCCCCGGTATTCAGTTGGGCAGCGAGGTCTGGCTGCCAGACGAACGTCATGCCCGCGCAGGGGTCCGTCGGCGGCACGGGATCGTCATCCGGATCCGGACCGCAATCCTGGTCCTTGCACTCCGGTCGCAGGAAGATGAACGACGAGGCGCGCTTGGCGCCTTTCGCCAGCTTCGCCGGGGGCGAGGCGCCCGGGTTCGCGCGGGCCCGCTCGGACAGGGTCCTGGCGAGGTCGGCATCCTTGATTCCGCGGATCCAGCGTGACGTGCTTCGTGCTGTTCGGCGCTTCATTGGGCATCCTTTCCGCTGAGTCCTGGGGGGCTCCTTCACCTAGGAGATCGGAAACGGGGCCCGTAAGGAGACAGTCACATTTCCGCGCTACCATGTGGGGAGAGGTGCCTATGGAAGCCCGGGAAACAGGCAGCCCATTGCTGGCGAAACCGGTCGAACAGTTCCGCGATTACGCGCACGCGCGACCGGAAGTCGAGCGGTTCTACAAGCTGAACCATACGCACCAGACCCTCGACTTCGTGCTGGCGAAGAAGCGCGACTATCTCGCTCTCACTCGCAGAAGCATGACCGTGTGGGAGACGCTCGATTTCCTCAACACGCTGGTGGACGACAGCGATCCGGACATCGACTTCACGCAGATTGAGCACGCGCTCCAGACCGCGGAGGCGATTCGCGCGGCGAATCAGCCACGCTGGTTCATCGTGACTGGGCTGGTGCACGACCTCGGGAAGATCCTTTGCTTGTTCGGCGAGCCACAGTGGGCGGTCGTCGGCGATACGTTCCCCGTCGGCTGTCGCTGGTCCCCCAAGATCGTCCACAGCCATCTCTTCGCGGAGAATCCCGACTCGCAGATCGCGGAGTACCAGACCGAGTGCGGCATCTACGAGCCGGGCTGCGGTCTCGATCGCGTCCACATGTCATGGGGCCACGACGAGTACATCTACCACGTCGTCAAAGACCGCCTGCCGCAGGAAGCGCTGTACATGCTGCGCTACCACTCGCTCTACCCGTGGCACAAGGAAGGTGAGTACGAGTACCTTGCGAACGACACTGATCGCGCGATGGTGAAGTGGGTGCGCGCGTTCAACCGGTACGATCTGTACTCGAAGGGTGCGCCCCGGCCGAACGTGGAGGCGCTCATGCCGTACTACCAGGAGCTCGCACAGGAGTTCTTCCCAGATCGGTTGCGCTGGTAGCTACTTCTTCTCCGCCAGCAGCTCGACCAAGAGCCGCTCGACGCGCGTCAGCTGTGCCCTCATGTCATCGTTCTCGGATTTCAGTTCTTTGATGGCCTGAATCGCTACGAGCGGCAGCCGGCTGTAATTGACCGCCTTATAGCCGTCCCAATCGGTGACCACGAGCTCCGGCAGCACCTGTTCCACCTCTTGCGCGACCAGGCCGTAGGACGCATCGTCGCCAAGCGCACGCGCCGGGAATTCGTCGGCGCGCCAGAAGAAGCTCACTGGGCGTAGCGAGGCGACCCGGTCCAACATCGGCTCGAATGCGCTAATCGCACGCTTCAGGCGCGCGACGGAACGCACCCCGGGCCTCCTGCTCCGTGCTGAAGCGCTCGATGTGTCCGCGGCCCCAGCCGCGCACCGAGTCGACGATCGGCAGCAATGAATGTCCGTAGTCGGTCAGGGAATAGATGACGGGCGCCGGCCGTCGTCCCGTGCGCCGGCGCTGGATGATGCCGTCGGCGATCAGCTCGCGCAGTTGCTCCGTCAGCACCTTGCTCGAGATCGACGGCATCAGACGATGGAGCGCGAGGAAGTGCTGCGGCGCTTCGGCGAGCCAATAAAGGATGATGAGTTTCCACTTACCGCCGAAGGCCGCGAGCGCGGCGGTGAGTGGGCAGTCGCTGATTCGATTCGGTCGTCGCGCGCGCGCCATAGTTACCTGAAGGTGCCTTCTTGAGAACGACGAGCGTGTCGCTTACGCTGTCGAACCCGAGGATATCAATGATCACGGGATACGGGCGCGCATGCGCGCTTCTCATCTCACTCAGCTTTGCGATCGTCCTGCATCTCGTCCCTGCCTTCGCTCGCTACGATCTCATTCCCTCGTCGCTCGTCACACAAGTCGTCACTGCCGACGGCCAGCGCGATTTCGATTTCGAGATTGGCGCGTGGAAGGCGCGCATATCGCGCCTCGAGACGCCTCTGGCAGGTTCCACGACGTGGCTGGAGTACGAGGGCACATCTGTCGTACGCAAAGTGTGGGATGGGCGCGCGAATCTCGGGGAGCTCGCCGTGGGTGGCACGGCCGGCCAGATCGAAGGGCTCAGCCTTCGTCTCTACAATCCGCAGACCCGCCAGTGGCACATCAGTTGGGCCAACGCTCGCGATGGGATGCTCGGCGACCCGATGAGCGGTGGGTTCACGAATGCGCGTGGAGAGTTTTTCGGCGAGGAGGCATTCAACGGCCGCATAATCCTCGTGCGGTTCGTGTTCTCCGACATCACGCCGACCGCATTCCGCTTCGAGCAGGCGTTCTCGGACGACTGGGGCAAGACCTGGGAGGCGAATTGGAAGGCCACCTTCACGCGCTAATCGGTCGCGTCTTTTACGGCATCGCCACGATCGCGTTCGGACTCCTGCACCTCGCCTATGGTGAGTTCGTGACGCGCGTGATCCCCTGGTGGCCAGCCTGGATGCCGGCCCGAGCGCTCTGGGTGTATGGCGTCGGCGTCATCCTCGTCGCCGCCGGCGTCGCGTTGATCGCGAACCGGCACACCGTGCTCGTCGCCAACCTGCTCGGCGTTGCGCTGCTGCTCTCGTTCCTGGCTCTCGGTCTGCCGATGGCCGCGGCGGACGTCGTGTTGGGAGGCGGATGGACCCGAGCCGGCAAGGCCCTCGCCCTGAGCGGAGGCGCGTTCCTGGTCGCGCAGTCAACCTTCGGGATCGCGGGGGCGTCCATGCCGGCCGCGGCGCCGTTCAATCGAGGTGTGGCTCGCCTGTGGGGGCTCGCCCCGTGGTTCTTCGCGGCATTCCTCGTGCTCTGCGGCGTGCAGCATTTCGTGAGCGTGGAGTTCGTGCAGACGCTGGTGCCGACGTGGATTCCCGGTGCGCGGGTCTGGACCTACATCGCCGGCGTCTTGCTGATCTCCGGCGGCATCGGTCTGCTCTTTCCGCCGACCGCCCGTCTGGCGTCTCAATTGTCCGGGCTGATGGTCTTCATCTGGGTCTTCATCGTGCACCTCCCGCGCGCGATCAGCACCTTTCCGCGCAGCACGAACGAGACGACCGCGGTCTTCGAGGCCGTGGCCATGAGCGGCATCGCGTGGCTGGTTGCGGCGTTGACCTTCGGTCGACAGGAAGGACGAAGCGCTGTGGTACCGCAGTCTCCGCCGCTGGGGGCGACGGTCGAACGGCGGGGCGTGTTGTAACATGTGGCGCCTTGTCGCTCGAACCTGGCAAGGTCCCCTTGGTCGCCGCGATCGGCCTTGCCTGGGTGGTCGGGGCGGCGGCGCTGGCGTGGTTCTCGTCGCCCGCGACCGTGCGACTGTCCCGCGGACCTGAGGCTCTCGTCACGGCGGAGTTCGAGTCGCGGCTCTTTGGCCTCGTCACCACTCGGGCCGAGCGCGTCGAGGGCATCCGGTCGGTCTCCCTGATCAACTATCGCGCGATCAATTCACGGTCTCACACCCCCGATCGCATCGTCTTCGAAACCACCGGCGGATCGGTCGATCTCGGGCGGCATCAGCAACTGTTCGCGCTCAATTACTCTGACATCGACGCATTCGTCGAAGACGAAGCCCCGCAGTCGCTCACGCTGTCGAGCGTCGCCCGTGGGCGGGAGCTCGTTCGCTTCCTCGTCGCACAGGCGATCGCGTTGTTCTTGTTGCTCGGCGGCCTCGGTCTCGAGTGGATGGTGATGAGAAGTGTGATTGCCTCATAATGACCGGTGCGTATGCTGTCGGCCGCGGTTATGAAGGCGCTCGCCAACGAGCGTCGTCTCGAAATCCTCCAGTGGCTGAAAGATCCGATCGCCCACTTTCGACCGCAGCGTGACGGCGATCTGGTCAAAGACGGCGTCTGCAGTCTCTTCATCGCGGAAAAGCTTGGCGTCAGCGCGCCGACCGCCAGCGAACATCTCCGCATCCTCACCCAGGCCGGCTTGATCCGCGCCAAGCGGCTCAAGAAGTGGACGTTCTACAAGCGCAACGAGCCGCGCATCCGCGAGATCAAGCGGTCGTTTCGCCAGGAGTGGTGATGCCATCACGTTTCGTCATTTTGCCATTTGACTAATCGTTTGGCGATGCCAGAATGATGGCATGACCAACGGCCTCGGTCGGTCTCAGATCGCGCGCGTGCACGACATCATCGGGCCGTACATCCGTCGCACGCCAGTCCTGCACGCGAACGGCCGGGACCTCGACCTCGAGCCGTTTCCGCTCACCTTCAAGCTGGAATTCATCCAGCACGGCGGATCGTTCAAAGCGCGCGGCGCGTTCGCCAACCTGCTGACGAGATCGATTCCGCCGTCTGGCGTCGTCGCCGCGTCCGGCGGCAATCATGGCGTCGCCGTGGCGTACGCGGCGAGGCAGCTGGGCATTCCTGCCAGAATCTTCGTGCCCACCGTGGCGTCACCGGCCAAAATCGATCGCCTGCGCGCCTACGGTGCGGACGTCGTGATCACGGGCGAGCGGTATGCCGACGCGCTCGACGCCAGCGAGCGCGACGTGGCGCAGTCACACGCGCTGTCGATTCATGCCTACGACCAGGCTGAAACGCTCCTCGGACAGGGCACATTGGCGCGCGAGCTCGCCGATCAGGTGCCACAGGCCACTACCGTGCTCGTGGCGGTCGGCGGCGGCGGCTTCATCGGTGGCGTGGCCACCTGGTACGCCGATCAGGCGCCGCGCGTGATCGGCGTCGAGCCCGTCGGAGCACCGACCTTGACCGAGGCGCTCAAAGCGGGACGCCCCGTGGATGCGCCCGCCGGGAGCGTCGCGGCCGATTCACTCGCGCCGCGGCGCGTGGGTGAGTTGATGTTTCCGATCGCACAGCGGCATGTCGACCGCGTGCTCCTGGTCGAGGACGAGGACATCGTCCGCGCGCAGGACATGTTGTGGGACGTCTATCGTCTCCGCGTCGAGCCTGGCGGTGCAGCGGCATTCGCCGGGCTCCTGTCCGGGCGGTACATACCGGCTCCGGACGAACATGTGGTGGTGGTGCTCTGCGGCGCAAACACCGAACGATGATTCGTATCGCAGCAGGCTCAGCTGACGAAGAGCTCCATCAGCACTTCGTCGTCTTCGCGCTCGTCGACGATCACCTGCCGTGACAATCGGCCGCAGTCCTGGAATCCCAGACGCCGGTAGAACGCCTGAGCGGCGGTGTTGGACCCGCGGACCTGGATGACGAGCTTCCGATAGCCCGCGTCGCGAGTGAATGACACGGTCACGTTCCACAGCTGACGGCCCACACCGCGGCCTCGCCACTCCGGCAACAGGAACGTGCCGACTTGACCGACGTGCGACATCGAGGTGAGAAGCGGCGACCACAGATCGAGACTCTGAAGCCCCACGATGGCCTGCCGAGCGTCGACGGCCACGTGAATCGCCTCGCGTGGAGACATCGACTCCAAGTACCGCCGCTCCTGCTCGACGCTCCACACGCGATCGATGGCCGAATGGATTCGTTCCGCGGCAATCACCGTCAGCACCGCGACGATGCCCTCGGCGTCCGCAGGCACGGCTCGCCTGATGCTCAAAGAGGACTCCAAACGAACGCTCGCTTCAATCACGATTACGCGGAGGCCGAAAGCTGCCGCATGACCTGAGGCAGATTCGTCTCGCTCCAACGTTCGACGCAGTGACCGTCTTTGAACTCAAGCATGGTGACGCCGCTGAACACGACCCGCTTATGGGTCGGCCGCACGCCGAGAAACTCGCCGCGATGTGTGCCTTCCAAGCTGAATCGGCACGCGAGTTTCTCGTCTTCCGCAATCAGATCCTGAAGGGTCAGCGTCGCGTCAGGAAACGCGGCAAAGAATCCTTGATAGAACATACGTGCGCCTCCTCGACCACTTGGCAGGTCTGGTGGCAGAAAGTGCAGTCGGGCGTGCTCATCGTAAAGTTGTAGGTACTCTTCGAGCGTGTCCGACGAAAAGCTTCGCACAGCTCGTTCGAGAGCCACCTTGTTGCGCTCGATAGTTGTCAAGGAGTCCTCCTTGGCGTTGAATCTGCGGCTGACATCCGATTCAGCGTGTATCGCATCACCGACGCATGCGGACCGTCTTTGACGCGTTCCAATCCGTAGACCTCACCCGTGGGACCGGATGACGCCGCTTGCAGCTGTGCGATCTCGGCATGGTCCCGAGAGCTGAGCACGAGCCTGGAAGCGTGGACAGCCTGTGCGAGATGCCGTGCGTGACGCGCTCCCACGATCACGCTTGACACCCCGGGTTGATCGAGCACCCACCGGAGCGCCACTGCCCCGATCCCGATACCGTGGCGCGTGGCCACCGCGTCGAGGCCGCCGAGCAGCTGCTGAAAACGGTCCCACCCACCGAATTCGTCGATGATCAGCCGATACTTCACCAGCGACCGATTGTCGAGCGGCGGCGGCGGATCGGAGGCGCCCACGTAGCGGTTGGAGAGAAAGCCGCCGGCGAGCGCGCCATAACAGAGCAGACCGATACCGTGCTCGGCGCAGAAGGCGGCCAGCGCGTCCGCTGGTCGTCGATCCAGCACCGAATACTGCACTTGATGCGAAACGATCGGGATGCCGGCCGCGATGATGTCCCCAAGGCGCCGCCGATCGAAGTTCGTGAGCCCGACGTGCCGGATCTTGCCCGCGCGGCGCATCTCGTCGAGCCAGGCGGCGGCCTCGACGTACCCCGGCACGCCGTAATCCCACCAGTGGAGCTGCACCAGATCCAGGCACTCGACGCCGAGGCGAGTCAACGAGCGGTCGATGCCCCGCACCACGTCGGCGCGTGAGTGGATCGGCAACCGATCGCGATCGGGCACGTACTTGGTGTGGACCTGCACCGGCGGAGCGTCACGGCGCCCAGCCCGTCGCTTCAGCCACTCGCCAATCAAGGCTTCCACTCCGGTGTAGATGTCCGCGCAGTCGAAGGTCGTGATACCGGCGTCGACGAACCGATCCATGTCCGCCATCGCTTCGGCGTGATCCACAGGGCCGTGGCCACCCGCGAGTTGCCAGCCGCCTTTGAGGATGCACGACACGGTGTAGTCGGGCGCGAGCCGCACCCGGGGCAGTTCGCCGCTCATTCTGGCGGTAACGGCACGGCGGTCACATCGCGATGGCGAAACGTGCGCGTGCCGATGCGGGTGATGCGAAACCGCGCGCCGCAATTGGGATCGGGGCACGCGATGTCGGCGTCTGTGGTCATCCAGTCGTGGGGGTGTGTGGGCCGCTGCTTCGCGGGAAGAATCGGCAGCAACGCCGCCAGCGCGTACATCGAAAAGCGCTGGCCAGGCGGCAGCGCGAGGTCCTCGCCGCGCACTTCGAGCCAGTCGCCGGCACGGTGACCGCACATCATCGGCCGATCCGTGGCCACGACCTCGACGCGCAGATCGTAGAGCTCGAACGTGTCGTCACGATCGGTCATCGCGAATCCTCGTGAAATGCGGTCGCACGTACTATAGCGTGCACCGCGTGACTCTCATATCGATGCTGCTCGCCGCCTTGCTGGCGAGTGGGGTGTTGCTCGCCACGCGTTGGACGGCAGCCACCAGGCAAGACGCCACGTCGTCCGGAGTCGGCTCGCCCCCGACGCTCCTCGAGCTGCTGATTGGGTTCGCCACCAACTTCTTCGACACGCTCGGGATCGGATCGTTCGCGACGACCACCGCGGTCTATCGGCTTCTCCGCCTGGTCCCAGATGAATTGATTCCCGGCACGCTCGTCGTCGGTCACGCGCTGCCGGTGGTCACGCAGGCCCTGTTCTTCATCAGTGTGGTCAGCGTCGATCCCTGGCAGATGACGATGCTGATTGTCGTGTCCGTGGCCGGTGGGTGGCTGGGCGCCGGTGTCGTCGCCTCGCTGTCGCGGCGCGCCGTGCAGCTCGGGATGGGGTGCGCACTGCTGATCGCCGCCGTCTTCATGCTGCTCGGCATGCTCGGTCAGTTCCCAGCGGGCGGTGTGGCGCTCGCCTTGACCCCGCGCGCGTTCATGCTCGCGCTCGCCGTCAACTTCGTGCTCGGCGCGCTGGTGACGCTCGGGATTGGCAACTACGGACCGAGCCTCATCCTGTTCAGCCTCTTGGGAATGGATCCACGGGCGGCCTTCCCGATCATGATGGGAACCGGTGCGTTCGTCGCGACGATCGCCGGTGTCCGGTTCATCGGTGCGGGCCGCTTCCATTGGCGGGCCGCGCTCGGGCTGACGGTCGGTGGCATCCCGGGAGTGATCGTCGCGGCGTGGCTCGTGCAGTCGCTGTCGCTCGAAGCCCTCCGATGGCTCGTGCTGGTCGTCGTCGCCTACGCGTCAGCCACGCTCCTGCGCGCGGGCCTTGGCGAGACGAGGGCTACTTGAGCGTCAGCAGGATCTCGGGCAGGTAGCCCTGACCGGCGTTGTCGACCTTCCCCGCACTGACCTCCCGGGCAACCAGTCGGATCGTCTGCCCAGGCTTCAGGCCCATGGCTGCGTAGTCCACCGTCGCCTGCACCACGGGTCCCTTGATCGGCGTCTTCTGCGGCTCCCTGACCTTCCCCGCCGCCGGTAAGTCGAGCAAGGTGTCCTTGAACATCCAGTCGCGTCCGAACTTCTCCAGCGTCACGACAGCGGTATACCCGGCAGGGCGTGTGTCCGTGCCGGCGCAGGACGTCCCGAAGGTACTGTGCTCGAGGCATGCTTCGAGCGTGCCGTAGAACTCCATGCCGGCCAGCAGGCGCGAATCCGGATGGGTGATGCCCGTCTTGGGATTGTTGTCGGCGTCGATGTAGAACTCGATCACCTCGTAGGCCGCGTTCGCCGGCGGCGCCGTCAGCGTCGCGGCAAGCGTGATCGTCTTGGCGTCGCTCGACACGGCCAGCTTGACGAGGTCGAAGCCGGGGTACTTGACCTCTTTCTCGGGGCCAGCGCCGACACTCTCGCGGTAGACGATCGGCTGCACGTCGCCCGCGGGATCGGTCACCTCGGCACGGCCATCGACCGACGTGATACGGGCACCGGGGCCAGGGGCCTGAGCGAGCGCGGATGCGGCAGCTCCCGCGAGGAACACGAGGAGCAGGGCGTGTGGTGGCGCGATCATGATCGGTGAGTAAAACTCTACAACACTTGCACGACGGCGATCCGGAACATGCTGTAGATTATCTACGTCTATAGCTGTAGACGATCTACAGCTATATGACTGTGACACTGCTGCTCCACATCGCCGCCGGCGTTCTGGGACTGGTCACTGGCGCCATCGCGCTGTCTGCCAGCAAGGGAGGCCGGCGACACCGCAAGAGCGGGATGCTGTTCGTCTACACGATGCTGCCCATGTGCGCCACGGGCGTGGCGATTGCGGCGGCGCGGAACGAGGCGCCGACCATCAATATTCCTGCCGCCCTCGTGACCGCGTATCTCGTGACCACGGCCTTTACGACCGTGCGGCCGCCATCGGCGGGCAGGCGGCGGATCGACACGGTTGCGATGGTCGTGGCGCTCACCGTGGGCTTGGCCTGCTTCGGATTCGCGTTCTCGATGATCGCGGCAGGCGGCCGGCGCAGCGGTTTCGCGTTCCCGCTGTTCATGTTCGGCACAGTGGCGCTGCTGGGCGGCATCGGCGATCTGAAGATGCTGCGAAGCCACGCCCCGCGCGGCGCGGCGCGCCACGCCTGGCCCGGCATCTCTGGCGCATATGCT
>DAINCF010000233.1:0-10693 GCA_036732565.1 Vicinamibacterales bacterium | reverse complement strand
AGTGATTCAGGCGGGGATGCTTGGAAGCCCACGGATTACTGGGCGGCATCGGGAAGGGATCAAGACGAATCGGACCCTCTGAACTGTTGAACGCTCGCGCGCGAGGAGTTCTTTCGCCGGTTTTCGTGTCGCGATAACGCACTTGCCGCTGGATCACCTGCGTACGGCGATCATTCATGCTGGAGGATGTTGATCAGCTTCCCGAACGGATCTCGAACGTAGAACCTGCGCACACCCCACGGCTCAACCGCCGGGCCGTACTCGAGAAGGATTCGCGCATTTCTCATCCGCTTCAGAGCCTCGTCGAGATCGTCGACTTCGACCGATATGTCCGGGACGGTCGTTCCCGACCCTCCCTCTGACAGTGCGCTGACCTGGACCGTCATCTCTGCTGATGACCCGTACGTGTGTATCCACCCGAAATCCATCAACAAGTTGAGACTGAGAATCTCGCCGTAGAAGACCCGCGCTTTCTCCATGTCGGACGCTGCTACGTTTGCGACGATGCGTTTGACCTGCAATCGTGTTATCCCCGCTTCGGCTCGTAGGTCAGGATCTGAACTCCGTCGCCAACTGTCTGCGAGCTCACGTGCTTCATGGTCTTCATCGTGCCCATCTCACCGAACAGTCTCTTGCCGCTGCCGAGGATCACCGGGAAGACCATCAGCCGTAACTCATCGATCAGATCGTCCGCGACCAACGCGTGTACCAACGTGGCGCTCCCGTGTACGACGATAGCGCCCTGCAGCCGCGTTCTCAGCGTGTTGACTTCGCTGGCGACGTTTCCGCTCAAAATCGTTGAATTATTCCACTCCGCCTTCGTCAACGTCGACGAAACGACGTACTTCGGCATCCTGTTGAACTTATCGGCGAACTCCCCCTGGCGCGGCGGCCAGGCCTTGGCAAAACCCTCGTAGGTCACGCGGCCCAGCAACAGCGCTTCTGATTCCAACGTCTCCTGCAACTTGAACTTGTCGCCTTCATCGCCGCGCTTGATCTTCAACGCCCACCCGCCATGCTCGTAGTCCTCACCGCCGCCCGGCGCCTCCATGATGCCGTCCAGCGATACGAATTCGGTGACAACGATTCTGCCCATGGTCGTGGATTCTCCTGGTTGTGCTGAGGCCGAGCGTCACATTAGAGTGGACGGAGTGCCAAGCGTCCGTAACTCACGAACAGCGCCACCGAAGCCAGCACTAGATTGGACACCGCTGGCGAATACTCCACATACGCATAGTGCAACCCTGCGACGAGCAGCGCTTCGACAGCCAAGCATGCCGCCGCAATCGGCGCCACAGGCGACACGGTTCGTGTGACCGCCGGAGCGACAAGCGCCACGGCGCAAACCAGCTCGAAGATGCCAATGCCCGTCCATGCGCCACGGGATAGCGCCTGGTTTGACGCAACACCATCAGCAATCTTGTCGAACATGAAGACCTTCGCACCGCCGCCCATCAGATACAGGACGGCCAGCAGTCCTTGCAGCACCCACAAGAGAACGTTCATCGCACTTCACCGTAGGTGAAAGCGAGTCGCACTGTCTTGAACAAAAACGACAGCTCGTCGATACGGTCGCGCACGATTTGAGCTGGTGTGTGACCGATGAACCGTCGCAGGGATCACGCCCAGGGTGCGACTGGTCGGCATAGATGGGTCAGGGGATCGTATCCGAAAGCCGAGCGCGTAGCGCAACGGCTGAGTGCTTGAGCACCGTCATGAACCAGAGCGTCCGGGGATCGTGCCCACTCGCGAGGAGCCGAAGGCGAGTCGCGGTGTGCCTGAACACCGTCACTCAAGCCCAACTTGCCAGAGGCAAGTTGGGGTCCCTTTCGACGCGAATTTCGAACACCCGATGCCTTCCTGGGTCCAAATTCGAACGTGGCTCGACGGGATGCGGCGGTTCGCAGAGGCAAGTTGAGCTTCCACGGCCTTCACCGCGCTGTTCTGCCTCGAATCCATTGAACGCACGTACTCGCCGAATTCTTTTCGCATGGCCCCTACGCGCTCACTGATCAAATGGGCGTGCGGCGCGTCGCCTACTGAAGTCGCATCGCCACATCCATACGCTGGTGGAGGACGCGCACCGCGATTGTTTCAGCGGGGATAGGCCTTCGGTAGAAGACGCAGTGCGAGCCGACGGCGAGCTTGAAGTAGCCCTTGCGAATGTGATCGACAGCAGCTCCCTCGCGTCGTCCATCAGCCAGCGTTTGGCACGCGTCGACGATGGCGCGAATGTAGCGTTCGGCCTTGGGCGATGCTCCATCGCTCGGCCGTGTACTTCCAGATTTCGTCGAGATCGGCCCGAGCCGCGGGGGACAGTACGAAGGCGCTCATCCGGCTCGTTTCGCGCCGCGCTCTTGCCGGACGAAATCCTCAACGTCGAAGGCCGCTGCCAGGCCACTGTTCTCACCGGCAATCAGGGCCACGCGCAGGGCTTCGAGCCTGGTTTCGTGCTCTTCGAGGAGGCGTAATCCGGCTCGCACGACGTCGCTCACAGAGCCGTAGCGTCCCTGCGCCACTCTTTCGTCCACGAAATGACTGAAATGGTCCCCTAGCGAGATCGAGGTGTTCTTGGCCATGACGATATGTACCATAACGTACCAATTGTTGGTACTTTGCGCTTCGTTGCAGCTGTAGGCGCCAGAAAAGGTGCGAGCCTCAGCCTTCGCAGACTCTAGCCCAGCCATTGAGAGCAATCCTGGCAGGCGCCTGTACTCTCCGGCCTGCTTTTGGCGCGCGCCGTTGGGATACGTGTCCCGCGTGGGACCTCTCTAGGTCCGTTTTCGCGGCGGTGGGCTATGGCTGGTCGGCCCTGTGGTGGCGAACCGCTCCGTAGGTGTGCAGCGAAGCGAGAAGCGTGGACAGAAGCATGCAACCAATGCCGAGCGCGCGCGCCCACCACAAGGTCGATGAATTGTCGACCGCAGGCCAGAAGAAAGCGTAGGCGGCCGCCGTTAGGACGAGCCCGTAAAGCGCGATAGCCGTGAGCGACGCGAACAGCCATACAGCAGCAAATGGTTCGTGCTGGACTGATTGACGCGGGTGATAGCGGCCGGGAAGGTTGTTCAAGATCGAATACAACCGATTCAGGCGGGCGTCGAGCACGGTTGCGACCGCGGAGGCGTGGAGCATGATGGTCAGCAGGAGGAGTCCCACTGGGGCGAGTAGGAAAACGGCGAGTGCGAGGTCACCGCGTTCTCGTAGAGCCCAGATCGTAGCGTCAGTGACGGCCGCCGCCTCAGCCGCCGGAAGCGCTCGAGAGACGACCCACGCGAGCACGCTGAGGTAGACGGCGAGCACCGCCGCCTGGATTGCGTACATGCGGCGCATCGCCTCTTGTAGGTCGTCTCGCGAGAACGCGATCTCTTGCAGAGTCTGGGCTTCGAGTTCTGGAGGGGCTGGCACAGTCCCAGTGTCCATGGCGGCGCATCCTAGGCCGAGTCGCGCTGGATCGCAGACTCCAAGACAGCCCGCTCAAACCGCATGACGTCTTTGACGGAAATGAGTTTGGGCCGCGAACCGTCGGGCCGTCTCAAGAACGAACTGCGTCTCATGGCCCGCCACGCGCCAAGATCGTCGCTACGGGCCACAGAAGGTGGGCCAAACTCGCGACCACCGAGAGGAATGCGGCCGCGGCGAGGCACTGCATCGATCCCGCCAATTTCTCGTGCTTTTGGCGATTGGCTTTCTCAAGCGACGCAAGGACCTGCGGGGCATCGTCCAGCAACCCTGAGAGATAACCCTCGTACCGCCTGCCACACTCGTGCATCGGTTTAGCAACTGCCAACAGGGCGTCGCTCACAGCCTTACCACCATCCGGCATCTCATAGTCTGTGACGCGAAGGACGCCTAGAGCAGCACTCAACGCCCAGAGGAGCGACGCTAGCGTTATGAAAACCAAGACCTTCGTCAGAGGAGCAAGTGACGGCTCACGTGAAAAAGCGAACGCAGCCGCGAGGAAGATGCCAGACGCCGTGATGAGCGCTTGGGCCTTTGACTCGAGTGTGCGCCAGATATCGCCATGTTCTCGGATCTCGTCGAGATATGCGGTCACGCCACGTTCAAGGATTTTGAGGTTTTCGCTGCGTTCATCTGAGGGATTCACGATCACCTCGAGAGAAGGTTGTCCTGTGATCTGCGAAACGCATGCGGCGCATGAATCTGCGAGATAGCCCATCAAGCCACTGTGCCCGAACGCGAGGCCGTCACGGACGAACGACCAACCCGACGGTCAACGAGATGAAGATCGACGCATCCGAGCCGCCGCGACCGGTTCTGGGCGGCGCTGCGTAGGTTGCGCGGTGCCCGTCTCATGCGGCAGCGCGCGCCGCCTACCACTGATGGCTGCTATCGCGGTCGGGTCCTTGGCCGACGAGAGTAGTGATCGACCTCCCGACTGGAAGATCGTTTCGATGTGTGATCCCTCAGCGGCGGTCAGGAAATACCTGGCGTTCGTGTTGGGCTTCCGAGGCGAAAAGAATCCATCTTGCGCGTTCCACAGAATCCAGATTCGGATGACCTGAGAACTCGCCTTGTAGTTGACGATGATGTAATTCTCTCCTCTGATTGTCTTGGACTGGTTGATCGTTAGCCCAGAGCCCTTGCAGACCTTCACTTCCCAATCACGGCCGCCGCGCCGCAGATCAGAGTGCAACTGTCCCTTTGAGAAGGAGGAACAGTGCTGGACGATCGACGTTTCGATGCGTTCAGAGAGGTCGCGGGCGATTACGCCGGCCGAAGGCACAGTGAAGCCGTACTTCTCAATGACGGGTGTGATCTCTTGATACAGGTTTCTGAGCTTCGTGAAGGCGGACTTCACTGCCACCACAATGGCATCGCGCTCCTCGTCAGCCAACGGTGGTTGCGTTGGGCTCGTCACAGTCGAAAGGTAACGTACCTCATCAACGCGCGCATCGGCTCCGCGGAAACAACTGTGTATTTATGCGCATTTCACAATGCAGAGAAGGGCCGAGCCGGTTGACGTGGGCCATCGGAGGTGTAACGCAGGGAGCGCGTTGCGCGGAAGTTCACCCGCGTCAGAAGCGTCGTGAAGATTTGCGAGTCGATTGAAGCCTACGTTGCGCTCGTCGGACAGCCGGATGTGCTGAGCAACTTGTTCTCGTCATACGCGAAGTCGGGCATCGACGGGAAAGTGGCTCGAAAATGTTCGGCAGTTTGCTGTGCCGCTATCCGAGACGAATCTGTTCAGAAAGTGCCCCGGCACGCATGGACGAAAGGGCTGCTCGATGCGATCAGCCAAACCCGGTGTCACGACTGTCACGATCTGAGTGCGGTCGGGCCGATGGATGCCGATTGTGTCTGCCATTGATGTGCTAGTCTCCCATGCGCTGGAGGATGGCCATGTCAAAGCGTGCAACGTTGGTTTTGATCCTATTCATGGCCGCTTGCGGCGGCACGGGCACCGGTAAATCCGCATTCGACTCGGAACCAAATGAGCCCTGTGAGGTAACGGCGCCCGAGGCCGCGAGGGCGGCAGCGAACAACTGGTGCCAGGGCGGTGTCTTCACAAAAGTCGCGGTATCTACCGACGGAAACAACTTCGTCGCAACGCTGCAGTTCTCCCAAAAGGGCTATCGCGGGTACGAGGGAAACAAGGCGGCGACACTCGCCAAGTTCCGGGCGTTGGCCGATCAGATGGTCGCAAAAGCACAGCTAAACGTCGCGTTCTCGCTGTATGACACTGACGGCCAGATGATAGGCGGATGCGCGCGTAGCGTGCGGCAAGCGGACGCGATCTGCAAGTAGACGATGAGCACCGTCCACGATCTACGCGGTTCCCTTTGGCACCGCTGGGACCCTCATCTACACGCTCCCGGAACGCTGCTGAATGACCAGTTCGGTGGCAATTGGGACACCTACCTCGATACACTCGAACAATCTGACCCTCGCATCGAGGCCCTCGGGGTCACCGACTACTTTTGCATTGACACCTACAAAGAGGTGCGAAAGCGCAAGGCGGCGGGACGCCTATCAGACGTCAAGCTTCTCTTCCCCAACGTTGAACTACGGATCGATACCAAGACAACTTCCGCGCACCCGATCAACATCCATCTGCTCTTCTCCCCTGCCGACCCAAATCACGAGGCGGAAATCGAGCGTATCCTCGGACAGCTGAAGTTCAACGTCGGCGAGCGCGACTACATTTGCACGCGCGCCGATCTCATCGCGCTGGGCAGAACTCACGATCCGACGCAAACAGATGAGCGCGGGGCGCTCAAGACCGGTGCCAATCAGTTCAAGACCTCGCTTCGCGATCTCAAGCAGAGGTTCAAGGCCGAGCGCTGGATGCGCGAGAACTGTCTGGTGGCGATCGCCTGCAAGACCGGTGATGGCACGTCCGGCCTTCAGGGCGATGATGCCTTCGCCGCGATGCGCAAGGAGCTTGAAAACTTTGCCGACATCATGTGGTCGAGTAGACCAGGGGACCGAGCGTTTTGGCTCGGTGAACGGCTCGGCGCCGACCGCGAGTTCATGGAGAGACACTACCGCGTCCTGAAGCCGTGCCTCCATGGTTCGGATGCGCACCACGAGGAAGAGACGGGCCAGCCGAAACAGGATCGTTTCTGCTGGCTCAAGGGCGATCTCACGTTCGAGTGCCTTCGCCAGGCGGTCGTCGAGCCCGGCGAGCGCGTCTGGATCGGTGCCCAGCCACCCTCATATACGATTCCGGCGCTAACGATCCAGAAGGTGGCGTTCGATGCCGCCCCATGGATGAAGAAGAACTCCATCGGCCTGAATAGCGGACTCGTCGCCATCATCGGTGCGCGCGGGTCCGGCAAGACGGCACTCGCTGACATCCTCGCGGCGGGTGCGTATGCCCCGGATGCCGGGAAGGGAGACGCCTCTTTCCTAAAGCGTGCATCCTTCCCCGACGATCTTCTGGGCGCAGCGGCCGTGGAGCTTACGTGGGCCGACGGTACAACGACTGGCCGGCAAATGCTCCCCAGACCGCGCTCCGATGAGCCGGAATCAGTGCGCTACCTGTCGCAGCATTTTGTTGAAAAGTTGTGTTCCTCTACAGGTCTCGCAACAGAGCTGCGCTCGGCGATGGAGCGCGTCGTCTTTGAAAGCATGGACCCTCTCGAGCATCTCGAGGCCGATACTTTCGACGAGCTTGCTCGGCGTCTCCTTGAACCGATCAGGACCACATACGCACACCTCCAGCTGCAGATCGATATCATCGGCGACTCGATCGTGCAGGAGGAGATTCTGCGGGATGGCCTCTTGAGGACGATGCGCGAGCGTGAGGCTTTGGCCAAGAAGATCGAGAGTTCCAAGAAGGAGCAGTTGAAGCTGATTCCAAAGGGCAACCAGGAACGCGCCAAGCTTCTGGCTGCACTGGAGACGTCCTGTACAAATGGCCAGGCGCGGGCCGAAGGCCTTCGCCTCCGCATTAAGACGATCGATGACCTCAAAGATGCCGCCACGCACCTCATTGAAGCCTCGGAGCCGACCCGCTTCGCGTCCATGCAACAGAGATACGTCAGTGCTGCGCTGACGCCCGAGGAATGGAAATCGTTCCAGCTTCGGTTTTCAGGAAACGTCGAAGCCGCCACCGCCGCCGCGCGCGCCCGTGCTGAGGCAGCGCTCAGCGCCGCTCTAAATAGTGATGCGAGTGCGCCGATTGACACCGCAACCGTCCCTCATTCGCACTGGCCGCTGAATCTCGTGAAATCGGAGCGCGACAAGGTTAAGGCCGAGGTCGGCATCGATGCCGACCGCAAGCGACAATACGACGACGCCCAAAAGCAGATCGGTCTCGATGAATTGGCGCTGGTCAAACTCGACGCTCAGATCGAGCAAGCAAAAGGAGCTGACGCGCGCCGGATGGAGCACATTGCCCTTCGGCTTCAGCTCTATCGTCTGGTGTTCGAACAGCTGATACGCGAAGAGGATGTTCTGGGCAATCTCTACGCGCCGCTGAAAGAGCGACTCGTCGGCAAAAAGGGCGCGCTTGGAAAACTCGCCTTCGTAACGGAACGCACCGTCGACCTTGACCGGTGGTGCGATCAGGGAGAAGACCAGTTCGATCTCCGCTCTGGCAATAAAGTGCGTGGTCGGGGAGGCATCAAGAAGCTGGCCGAGAAATATCTGGTACCAGCATGGAAGACTGGTTCTGCCGAAGATGTCGCAGCGGCGATGGACAAGTTCCGCGAAGAAATTCAGAACGAGATGAAGAACATGCCGCCTTGGGTAAGCGTCGACCAGCGCCGCGCTTGGTACAAGGACATCTCGGAATGGCTATACGGTACCGAGCACATCAGCCTTCGTTACGGCATCGAATACGACGGTGTGGCCATCGAAAAGCTTTCGCCGGGAACGCGCGGGGTGGTCCTTCTTCTGTTGTACCTCGCGGTCGACCTTCAGGACCAAAGGCCGCTGATCGTCGACCAACCCGAAGAAAATCTTGACCCGAACTCCGTCTCCGAGGAGCTGGTGCCACACTTCCGCGACGCCCGCAAGCGACGGCAAGTGATCATCGTGACGCACAACGCAAACCTCGTCGTGAACACGGATGCCGACCAAGTGATCGTCGCAAGCTCGCGGCAGGCCGGAACCGGTCTGCCGGAAATTGACTACAACGCGGGCTCGCTTGAGAACACTGAGGTTCGTGGGCTTGTTTGCCAGATTCTGGAAGGCGGAGAGCGGGCGTTTCTCGAACGCGAGCGACGCTATCGCCTCCGCTGGGGGCAAAACCTTCTCGAAGAGCCGTAGAGGGCCGAGCCGTCCCAGACACCTGTGCGGCAAAATGATCCGAACTGTCGACGCGTAAGATTTCGCTGCGAAAGAGCGTTCTACTTGATCGGGGTGTGGGTGGTGGGGTGAGTGACGGGGCTCGTGCCCGAAAGCCGAGCGTGAAGCGTGAAGGCTGAGTGCCTAGGACTGCTGTGAAACGGGCTGCGTGAAGCTGCTGGGACTAGGATCGGGGCTCGTGCCCATTCGCGATGAGCCGAAGGCGAGCGCCGCGCAGCTTGAGGACTGCGGTGAAACGGTCGTTGAAGCTGCCGAATTGGGATCGGGGCTCGTGCCCGAAAGCCGAGCGCGAAGCGCGAAGGCTGAGTGCCTGAGGACCGGCATGAAACCCAATCACCGAAGGTGATTGGGGTGAGTGACGGGGATCGAACCCGCGACGTCCGGAGCCACAGTCCGGTGCTCTACCAACTGAGCTACACTCACCATGCGGTCGGAAACCTCGATTGTAGCACGGCCGTTTTCGCTCCGCTCACCAGCCCTTCGTGATTCCGCTCCTCGGTCCGTGATACCTATCCTCGGTCCCTCGGATCCTTTTCCGCCGGTTGACGCCGCCCTGAGTGAGCCGAACGGTCTGCTGGCCGCGGGTGGGGGACTCGGCGTCGAGCGGCTCGTCGACGCCTATGCTCGCGGCATCTTCCCGTGGTTCAACGAGGGCGATCCCGTGCTCTGGTGGTCTCCGGATCCGCGCATGGTGCTGTTCGCCCGCGATCACCGGATCTCGCGATCGCTTGCCAAGCGGCTGCGCAAGCGCGACTATCGCGTGACGGCGGACCGCGCGTTCGGCGAGGTGATGCGCGCGTGCGCGGCGCCGCGGCCGTACGAGCGCGGAACGTGGATCGGGTCTCCGATGCTGCGTGCCTACGAGCGACTCCACGCGGCGGGCGTCGCGCACTCGATCGAGGTGTGGATCGACGATCAACTCGCCGGTGGGTTGTACGGCGTCGCGCTCGGACGCATGTTCTTCGGCGAGTCGATGTTCACGCGACAGACGGACGCGTCGAAAATCGCCCTCGCGCATCTCATCGCGCAGTTGTCGCGCTGGGAGTTTCCGCTCATCGACTGCCAGATGTCGACATCGCACCTCGCGTCGCTCGGCGCGACCGAGATTCCACGACATGAGTTCACGCGCATCATCGCGCCACTCGTGCTCCGGCCGCCCATCCGAGGAGCGTGGGTGATCGACGCAGATCTGCTGGGCTAGCGCCACGCCGCGACGGCCGCAACGTTGCGCAGGGTGATCAGGTAGGGGCGGCTCGCGAGCCGCCCCTACAGTACGTTGCGAGATTGTGATAGTTGACCGGCGCGATCCAGAGGCATGATGCGTAGAGGAGGGCGCTCCATGGTCACCAACACCAAGAACATCATCGAGAAGGTCAATGCGGCGTTTGCGAAGAACGATACCGAGGGCTGGCTGGCCTTCTGCGCCGACGATGTCGAGTGGACGATGGTCGGCGACGCGAACAAGAAGGGGAAGGCCGCAATCCGCGAGTGGATGGCGTCCATGGGCGCCGATGCGGGGGAGCCGAGATTTACCGTCCAGACTACGATCGCCGATGGAGACTTCGTTGCGTGCTACGGCGACATGACGATGAAGGATGAGAGCAAGACCGAAGTCCCGTACTCCTACTGCGACCTCTACCGCTTCCGCGACGGCAAGATCGCCGAGCTGCGGTCGTGGGTGGTGAAGACCGCCAAATAGCGATCGGTGTGGCTTCGTCCGCCCGCGCGTGCCCAGGCGCGTTCGAGGTGCTAAGGTTGGGGCGTGACCTACCGCTTCGGCGTCTTCGAGTTCGAGCCCGGTTCAGGCGAGCTGCGCAAGTCCGGCCGTCCTGTGGCGCTCGAGCCGCAGCCCGCGCGGGCGTTGGAGCTGTTGCTCGCCCGCGCGGATCAACTGGTCACGCGCGATGAGCTGAGAGAC
>DAINCF010000232.1:0-10730 GCA_036732565.1 Vicinamibacterales bacterium | reverse complement strand
GATTCGTCGGCGAAGAACAGCGGCGAGTGGTTCTGGGCCACGGTGGCCGGGTCGCGAGCCGCTGGCGTCACGCCGAGGAAGAAGAACAGGCCCGGCACCTGCTGCTGGTAGTACGAGAAGTCCTCCGCGGTTCCGGTCAGCGGACCGACGCTCACATTCCTCTCGCCAGCCACGCGTCGCAGGGTTGGCGCCATGCGCTCGGTCAGCGCGGGATCGTTCACCGTGACCGGATACCCCAGGCTGAACGTCACCTCGGCGGTGCCGCCCATGCCCTCGGCCGTATGCGTCGCGATGTCACGCACGCGGCGATGGATGTCCTTCCGGACGTTCTCGTCGAAGGCGCGAATCGTGCCGGCCAGCGTGGCTTCGCCCGGCACGATGTTGAAGCGAACGCCGCTGTTGAATTGACCGACGGTGACGACCGCAGGCGCCTGCGTGATGTTGACCGAACGGCTGACGATGGTCTGGAGGCTCAAGACGATCTGCGATCCGATGACGATCGGATCGACGCCGCCCCACGGAATCGCGCCGTGGGTCTGGCGTCCTGTGATGGCAATCGTGAACGTGTCTCCGCTGGCCATGAGCGGCCCGGATCGATACTGGATGGTCCCCGCGGGCAGCGGAAACACATGCAGGCCGAAGATCGCGTCGACCTTGGGCGAAGTGAGCACGCCTTGCTTGACCATGAGCGCGGCGCCGCCTTCTTCGCCTTCGGGCGGCCCTTCTTCGGCCGGCTGGAAGATCAGCTTCACGGTGCCGGGCAGCTGATCGCGGAGCTTTGCGATCACGGTCGCCGCGCCGAGCAGGATGGCCAGATGGTTGTCGTGACCGCACGCGTGCATTACGCCGACTTCCTGTCCGTTCCACATGGCCTTCGTCGTCGACTTGAACGGCAGGTCCACCTGCTCGGTGACCGGCAGGGCGTCCATGTCCGAGCGCAGCGCCACCACGGGTCCGGGCTTGCCGCCGCGCAACACGGCGACGACGCCTGTGTGCGCGACGCCGGTCGTCACTTCGTACCCGAGCTTGCGCAACTCGTCGGCGATGACGCCCGCGGTCCGCTTCTCGCGATTGCCGAGCTCGGGATGCTGATGGAAATCGCGACGCCAGCGAACCACGTCCGGCAGCGCGGACGCGGTGAGCCGGTCGATGTCAGCAGCCAGGGGGTTGGCGCCCTGCCCGGCCGCCCACTGCGGCGCCAGGAGGAAAACCGTCACGGCGATGGCGATGATGCGCATGATCCGTCCTCGAGGCGCATTCTAAGCGGCCTGGGCACACGGCTGCTGCGTTTCGTCACGCAGCCTTGAAGCCTGCCAACCGCGGGCGAACACGTTGTGACCGCCGGCGGACAGCCTGCAGGCCCACGTCGGCCCGCGCGCGCGTTCTGTGCCGGGATTTTCAGAGCCGGATGGCATGAGAACGGCTTATCGCAGCACCACGTGGGGGCCGGCTTCAGCCGGCCCAGGTCCGCCTGGAGGTGGACCCACGCCAAACGAGCCAGGTTCGAGACCCATGACCCTACTCACCGATCTTCGACTTGGCGCGCGGGTGTTCGGCCGCCGTCCGGGGCTGGCCATCGCGGCGATCGTGTCGCTCGGCCTGGGCATCGGCGCCAACAGCGCCATCTTCTCTGTCCTGCACCACGTCGTCTTGTCGCGGCTGCCCTACGCGGAGCCGGATCGGCTGATGACGATCTGGGAAACGGGACAAGAGATGACGGAGCGGTGGGTGGCACCGGCCAATTTCGTGGACTGGAGGCGTGAGACACGCACGTTCGAGTCGCTCGCCGCCTTTGACGACTTCGCGCCAGCGCTCGTCGGCCGCGGCGAGCCGGAGCGCCTTCGGGCGATCTCGGCATCGGGCACGTTCTTCACGACGCTCGGCGTTCAGGCGCAGGCCGGACGCACGCTCCTGCCGAGCGACGACGAGCCCGGCGCCGGGCGGGTCGCGGTGCTCAGCCACGGGCTCTGGCAGCGTCTGTTCGGGGGCGCCATGTCGGCGATGGGCGAGACCATGATCCTCGACGGACAGCCGTACACGGTTGTCGGCATCCTGCCGTCGACGTTCAGCATGCCTGCCGCTGCCACTGCGCTCCAGACCGATCTCTGGGTGAGTGGCGATCGCGGCGTGCCTCGCACGTTTCCGTTTTCCGCCGACGTGGCCACAATACGGGATTCCCACCTCCTCACGGTCATCGGACGGCTGGCACCCGGCGCGACGCGCGCGGCCGCGCACGAGGAACTGACCGGCGTGATGACGAGACTGGCCGCAGCCTACCCGTCGACCAACAGCGGCCTGGGCGTCAACGTCGTGCCGCTTCATGAGCAGATGGTCGGCAGCGTGCGGCCGATCGTCGTGTTGCTCCAGGGAGCCGTGACCATTCTCCTGTTGATCGCGTGCGTCAACGTGGCGCACTTGCTGCTCGGCCACGCCGCCAGTCGACACGCGGAGATGACCACGCGGGTGTCGCTCGGCGCCAGCCGCGGGCGTCTGGTACGACAACTGCTCGCCGAGACGCTGGTGATTGCCGTGCCCGGAGGCATTCTGGGACTGCTCCTCGCGTCATGGGGCCTCGATGCGATTCTCGCGATGGCGCCCGCCAACCTGCCTCGTGCCGCACACGTGTCGCTCGATTCGACCGTGCTCGTCTTCACCGCGGCGGTCACCGTGCTCACGTCATTGCTGTTTGGCGTTGGACCGGCACTGCAGCTGTCGCGTTCCTCCGGCGCATCCGACGGGCAGTCGCACGTGCGCATCGCAGGCAGCCACAGCGTGCGCCGCTGGCACCACGCCATGGTCATCGCCGAACTGGCGCTCGCACAGGTGCTGCTCGTCGGCGCCGGCCTTCTCGTCACCAGCTTGTTGGCATCGCAACGAGTGAACGTGGGATTCGAATCCACCGGCCGCGTCGTTGCCACGTTGAACCTCGCACCTGAGCGGTATCTGAAACCGCGAGACGGCAGCGCGTTCAGGATCGATCCCGCCGCCAAGTTGCAGTTCATCTCCACCGTGCTGACGCAGTTGCGCGATCTGCCACAGGTCCGCTCCGCTGCGGTGGCGTTCAGCGCGCCGTTGTCCGGCGCGGTGAATCGCGGCGTCCGCTTCGACGGTATGGCACCGCCCGACCCGGGTCGCGGGCCATCCGCGGACTTTCAGTTGGTGTCTCCCGACTACTTCCGCACGCTGGGGATCACACTCCAGCGCGGACGGGCGTTCACGGACGCCGATCGCGCGGATGCGCCGCCGGTGGCGATCGTCAATCAACGGCTCGCCGAGCGCTATTTCCCCGGTCAGGATCCCATCGGCCGGCGCGTGATGTTTGGAGAGAAGGGCGATCATCAGATCGTCGGGATCGTGGCCGACGCGCGGTATCGATCGGTGGAGGCCGAGGCCGACCCGACGTTCTACCTCCCGCTGGCGCAGAACGAGGAACGCTGGCCGTTCCTGGCCATCACCGCCTGGACCGATCAGGCGGATGCCTCCTTGCTCGCGCCGGCGATACGACAGGCCATCCGCGACGCGGATCCCCTGCAAGCGATCTCGCGTATCCAGACCCACGACGACATCCTGGCGAGCGCGCTCGCGACGCGTCGCTTCAACACCACGCTCGTCGGACTGCTGGCGCTGACCGCGCTGGTCCTGGCGGCCGTCGGCACCTACGGCGTCATGGCGTACGCCGTCGCCAGTCGAACCCGTGAGATCGGCGTCCGCGCCGCCCTCGGCGCGAGCCCCAACGCCATCGTGCGCCTGCTGGTCAGCCAGGGTGTGACGCAGGGGGCCATCGCCATCGTGATCGGCGGAGCGATCGGCCTGGCCACCAGCCGGCTGTTGGAGTCGATGCTCTACGGCGTGACGCCTCGCGACCTCCGCACCATGCTGCTCGTCGCCACCGTGCTCGCACTCGTGGCCCTGGTGGCCACGTGGCTTCCAGCACGTCGCGCGACCAGGATCAATCCGGTTTCGGCGTTACGCGAGCCATAGGCACCTACCCCATCTTCTTTCCCAGCCACGTGAAGGGTCCGCCAGAAGGTGTCGTGAGATCGTCGCCGTAGTGCCGGCCGACCTTCTCGACGAACTCGAGCTCGCTGACGATGGCGCCGAGCGCGAGGCGGGACTCGATGATCAGCAGCACGGCGCCGTAGAGCATGAACAGCGAGCCGCCCACGCCGAGCGCGACGGCCACCCATGTGTAGTTGCGCGCGACGGCGGCGACAACCGCGATGGCCACGCTGCAGCCGACAAGCGTCCCCAGCGCCGTGTAGAACGCGACCATCGACCGCTGCAGCAAGCGCGCGCGGGTCGACTGCCGGTGGAGCTGACCGAAGATCAACTGCCGGCGCTCGGGGTACAGCGCATCCTGTTCCGGATGGCGCTCCAGCTCCTCAAACTTCGCGACCAGCGTGCGCACGCGATCGACCACCCGTCCTAGACGAGTGCCGGTCGAGAACAACAACGATCCGCACGCCGAGATCAACACCGCCGGCGTGATCATCGACGTCAGCACGCTGAGCGCGTTCGCCGGCGACTCGAGCCGCGCAAGCCAGTCCATTGGAAGAGTGTACTAGTGATCTGAAGGGCTTGGGGGCTTGGGGGCTTGGGGGGCGATCAGGTCGAACCTCCGTACCAAGCCTCCAAGCCTCCAAGCCTTACTGCGCCCGCTTGCGGAAGTTCTGCTCGCCGGTATCGATCCAGCGTTTGTAGCCGTCGGGATCGATGAACGGGTTGGGCGTGGCGCCGGCTTTCAGGCGAGCGGCCTTGTCGGCGAGACCGAAAGCGCTGCCATGCTGGGTGAGGAACACGTCGACCGGCAACGCCCGCAGTTTCGTGAACGTCTGTTCGAAGTCGGCGAACATCTCCGGATACTTCGGGTTGTTGCGGACCTGGACGCCCGGGTTGATCGACGTGCTTCCGGCGAAGATCACCCGGTAGTCCTGCCCGCCCTCCCGCACGACCATCGTCCACGTGGTCGTGCCCTTCGTGTGGCCAGGCGTGAGATGCGCGGTCAAGGTGATGGGCCCGACGCTCACCGTCTCGCCGTCGCGGACCACGCGGTCGACGCCGACGCCTGCAAACGTCAGGTCGTTGCCGAACGCGAAATCGTCACGCCCGCCGGATTCGAGCAATGGACGATCGGCGTCGCTGGCCGCCAGGCTGGCGCGTGACGCCCCTTTCACCGCGGCCAGGCCCGCGGCATGATCGAAGTGCGCCTGCGTGTTCAACAAGACTCTGATGTCGCTGGCGTTGAAGCCCACCTTCGAGATCGACGCCAGCAGCTGCGTCGCCCCGTCCTCCAGCCCAGAGTCGATCAGGACATGGCCCGAGATGGAGGTGATGAGGAACGACGCCAGGTCCGCCGTGCCGACGTAGTAGATGTTGCCGATGACGCGAAACGGCTCGAACGGCTGATTCCACGCGCGATGATCGTCGGTCTTCGGATACCCCTGCTCCGTCTGGACGAGCGACCAGCCAACCACAACTGCCAGATAGCAGAGCGCACCGACGAGACCACTTCGAAGCATCGACGAGTCCTATTTGCTGCCGGAGCGAGCGAGCTCTTCCTCGATCACCGCGACGAAGTGCTCGTAGGGCTGTGCGCCGACGACCGGGCGGCCGTTGACGTACAACGTCGGCGTCGAGTTGATCCCGAGCTTGCTGCCGAGCTCCATGCCGGCTTTGACGGCGTCCGCGAACTTGCCCGAGTCGAGGCACTGCGTGAACTTCGCCTGATCGAGGCCGAGGGTGGTCGCGTGCTGCTTGATGGTGTCCACGTCCAACGCTTGCGGGTTGGCGAACAGCCGATCGTGCATCTCCCAATACTTGCTCTGCTCGCCGGCGCAATGCGCGCCCTCGGCCGCCTTCGGCGCCTGCGGATGATTCGGCAGCGGAAAGTCCTTGAAGATGAACCGGATCTTGTCCGGATACGCCGCACGCAGTTTGTCCAGCGTCGGCGTCACGCGCGCGCAGTACGGACACTGATAATCGGAGAACTCGACGATCGTGATCGGCGCGGTCGCCGGACCACGCACCGGATCGTTCGGGGCGATCGCCACCTCGCGGCGCGGCGGATCCAGGGTCACCTTGATGGCGCCCCCGGCGCCCTTCTTCATCAGCTCGTCCACCAGCTGCGCGCGCGCCTGCTGCTCGCGCTGCGACTTCAAGAACTCACCGATCGGTCCCTTGAGCTGGTCGAGCGGTCGTCCCTGGGTACGATCCTTGTTCTGCTCGTAGAACTGCTGGACGTCGGCGTCCGTGGGCGCCTTCACGCGCTTCGCGTTCTCCTGCTCGAGGAACTGCTCCGCCGAGAGGCCCGCCGCCTTCGCCGCGTTCTCGATGAGGATGTCGCCCACCATCTGATCCAGCACGTTGCGCCGGTTCTGATAGAGCGTCTGCATGGCACGCGCCTGCTCGGCTGGATCGACTTCTTCCCACTTGGCGTCGAGCTCGCGCAGCGTGATCTTGCGGCCGGCCACGTCCGCGACCACCGCGTCCTGCGAGGGTGGTTGCGTCTGGGCGCTCGGCGCCATTTCCGCGCTCGAGCACGCCAGTCCCGCCACGAGAATGGCGCCGAGCGTGACGCGGCGCATCCGGATGGACGTCATCTTGGGATCTTACACGGGCCCGGCGAGATCGGCCGGCCTAAAGGCCGGCCGCTACGTACGCTCGTGTTTGGGACTACGTAGGCTCGTGTAGGGGCCGCCCTTCTGGGCGGCCCTCTTCGTAGCCAGGACAACTTCGCACCGGCAGCGGCGGGTACTTCCGATAGCTGGGATCGGTGAAGGATCGCTGGCAGAGGTAGAAAACGGAACGGCTTGCCCCGAGCGCCGTCGAACGAGTCTCGATGAGACGACAATGCAGACAGTGCCCGCAGAGACCGGCGTCGACGCCAGGTGACGTCATGACGGTTCTGCCCTCATGATAAGGGCAATGCCCGCGTCCCCACCCCACCGCACCCGGCCCGGTGGGACGCGCCTGGCACTGCTGCGCACCGGCGTGCTCATCATCTCGATCATCATCTCCATCGCGGCGGTCGAAACGTTTCTTCACCTTCGCTATCAGCCATCGATGCTCGCCACGCTCGGCGGCCCGGGGCCGCATTTCGCCGGCCGCCGCGGACGGCTCGATGACCAACCCAGGACGCCTGGCGTCCCGCGCCTGATGATCCTCGGCGATTCCATCACGTTCGGCCAGGGTCTGGCGGACGACGCGGATCTGTGGCCCGAACGCCTGGCGCGACGATACGAGCGGGAGCAGACGCGCGCCGAGATGGCCGTGTACGCGTGGCCCGGGCGGGACATCGACGTCCACGAGCAGCAGTTCGCCGCGTCGGCGCATCGCGTGGCGCCCGACGCGCTCGTCTATCAATGGTTCGTCAACGATATCGAGACCGACGGCGCCCGTCCGGACAACCGTCGATGGTGGCAGCGCACGGCCGCGGATGCGTGGCTGAAGCGACACTCGTATCTCTACTTTCTCGTGGACACCAGGCTCTCGCGGCTCCTGCCGTCGGTGGACCGCTCGTACATCCAGTACTTGCTGGGCGACTACCAGTCCGATACCCTCGAATGGGAAACGTTCGAGCGAGGCTTTCACAACCTGGCCACGCGCGTCGCCGAAGCCGTGCCAGGCATGAAAGTTCTCGTGCTGTATCCCGTGCTCCCGTTTCGCGGCGCGTATCCGCTACAGCCGATCCACGATCGCATGCGCGCGATTGCCGGTCCCCATCGCTTCGACATCGCGCCGCTCACCTGGGTGCGGTTGCTGGGTGGATCGACACTGCGACGCGACAGCAACGGCCGCCAGATCCTCTCGCTCCCCGCCGCATCCATCGGTCCGGCCGTGACGACTCCGCCGTTCTATCCAACGCGCACCCCCCTCGACGTTGTCGTCACGATGGCGGTGCACGGCTCCACCCGGCAGGACGTTGGCCGCATCGAGTTGATGGACGACCAGGGCAAGCCCCTCAGCTCCGCGCCCCTGAGCGTCGGCAGCGACGAGGCGAAGCCCACCGAAGTCGCAGTCCATCTGGACACGCAGGCGATGACCGGCCGCTACGTCTCGCTGACGCTGCACAAGACGGCCGCTGTGACCGTGGATCTGTTGTCCATCGGCGTGCAGGTCGACTATGGCTTCACGGTCGTCGATCCCACGCCGGCCCTGGCGACCTTCGACACGCACGTGAACGTCTACGATGCACACCCGAGCGCCCGGGCGCAGCAGGTCGTCGCCGATGCCGTGTACGATGTCTTGAAGGGGCGTTTCCCTTGACAACCTTAGGCTTCACGGATTCTTGCGCGGATCTTCGTACGCGTCGCATCCTTCGTGCTATGTCTAATGGAGCCAGCTCGACACTGCCAGGATGGACCGCATGCTGAAAATCGTAACGAGACGTGCCGCGACGGCGACCGTGCTGGCCGCAGCCACGTTGGTGGTGGCGTCGGCGCAGCAACCGACCTTCAAGTCGAGCGTGCGCACGGTGCCCGTCTATACCACGGTGGTGGACACAGGCGGCAGGCTGGTGCCCGATCTCCAACGCGAGGACTTCACCGTTCTCGACAACGGGAAGCCGGTCGAACTGAGCCTGTTCTCCAACGAGTCGCAGCCGTTCACCGCGGTCGTCATGATGGACACGAGCGCCAGCATGACTTCCAATCTGAAGTTCCTGCACCGCGCGGCCGAGCAATTTCTGTTGCGGCTGCTCCCGGTCGACAAGGCGCAGGTCGGCGCCTTCAACGACAAGATTCAATTGAGTGGAACGTTCACGAACGATCGTGATGATCTCGTCTCCGCGCTCGCGGATCTCCAGTTCGGCAACCCGACGCGCTTGAACGATGCCATCGGCGCCAGCCTCGACGCGTTGCAGGGCGCCGACGGACGACGCGTCGTCTTGATGTTCACCGATGGTGAAGACACCGCCAGCCGCACGCGGTTCCGTACGGTGTTGGAACGCGCGCGCGACGAAGAGGTGATGGTGTACTCAATCGGATTGGAGTCCGAGATGTTCGACGGCATGCGCATCATTCGCACGCGGCCGTCGCGAGATCTGCGCCGCATCGCCGAGGAAACCGGCGGCGGCTACTTCGAGTTGAAACAGACCGACGAGCTGGCGCCGACCTTCACCCGAGTCGCCACCGAGCTACGCAGCCAGTATCTCCTGGGCTTTGCGCCCGAAACGCTCGATGGCAAAGTGCACAAGCTCGAAGTCCGCGTCGGCAAGACGGGCATGACCGCACGCGCCCGCCGCAGCTATTTGGCCAACCCCGAGAAGAGCTAGGCGAGCGCGACGGCGATCATCGTGAGCACGAGCAGCGCGCCCACCGCCATTTCCGCCGTGGCCGAGAACGACCAGTCATAAATCCGAAACATTATCGTGTGCCTCCTGATGGTTTGACGGCAGAACGCCTCGGAGGGTTCAGGTCAGGAGGTTAACATTTGGTAAACACGGACGCGAACAATGGGCCGGATTTTCGCGGAACTTCTCGTAACGTGACCTCGTAAGATCCGCGGCTGGTTACCGCGCGACGCGCGACCAGTGGGCCTGGGCGACGACCTGATCGATGAGGTCGCTGTTGCCGCGCAGTGTCACACTGATGACATCCTTCCCAGTGGTGCGCACGGTGAAGACTCGTCGAGCCGACTCGCTGAAGGTCGGCTTCGCGGACGCCACGTATACGATCGCTTGTGCGGGATAGTAGTGCGCGCGGGCGTCGCCATCGCCGGGCAGCTCGCGCGCGGAGACTTTCACGAGCCACGTCGATCCCGACAGGGCGGTCACCGTTGGCGGATCGATCGCGTCGATTCTCATGACGTGCTCGGCAGCACCGATCTCCACTTCGATCGTCATCCGCTCTTCCGCGTCCGCCCGGTCGCCCGCCACGCCTTCATCGTCCAACGTGATGCCTTCGACAGGGACCGGCGCTCCCGACCGGCGCGCGGCTTCACGAGCGCGCTCGAACTCGACCTGGGCACGTTGCTCTGCCGCGAAGACCTCCTGCTGGATGGCGGCCATGTCTCGGGCCGCGCGCGTCTGCGTGTCTCGGTTCAATGGGTTGGCGATGACCTCCGCGACGAGCCCACCGTCGTCCGCGCCCGCGCGCCGGACCAGCCACCGCGCCGACGTGTTGCCATCGACCGGCTCATGCCGTTCGTTCGCGGCGGGAAATGGGAGCGCAGACTGCACCGCGTCCCAGATCGCTTCTCGAAGATCCGGGGCGACGGTCGACTGCGCGACCAGCGTCGCGAGGAGAAGCACGGCTCGTGGCATCGCGGCCATCCTATCCTAGGCGGGCTTTCTCGATTGCGGCGCGATAGGCGCGTGCGGTCGACGTCACCTTGGCCGCATCACCTCGCCGAATGGCCGCGACGTCGCAGAGGTCCGCGCCGACGCCCAGCGCCGACGCGCCTGCGCGGATGAAGTCTCCGGCCGCCGCCAGCGTGACCCCACCGGTCGGCACGAGGTCGATCTGCGGCAGCGGCGCCTTGAGCGATTTCAGATACGCGGCGCCACCGACCGCGCCGCACGGGAAGACCTTGACGAAATCGGCCCCCGCTCGCCAGGCCTGAATCACCTCCGTCGGTGTCAGCGCACCTGGCAGGACAGCCACGTCGTGCTCGCGGCACCAGGCGACCGAGGCGGCGTCGAAGCCGGGCGAGACGATGAACCGTGCTCCGGCGTCGACGGCCGCCCGGGCTTCGTCCGCCGTGAGCACGGTGCCGGCGCCGACGACCATGTC